>CACMKP010000003.1 GCA_902614355.1 uncultured Pelagibacteraceae bacterium | reverse complement strand
CTTGGAGATAAACAATTTAAAGATTAGACCTGCTTTTTTACTAAAAATAGATTGTGTTTTAATTAAAGAGTAAGACCAGATCAAACCTACCAAAAAACTTAAATATTTTATAATCATCGGTAATTAAATAAATTAATAAATTCAACTATCAATATATAATTACGATTTATCAATCTTTTTGACCCAAAATGGTAACTTTAACAAATATTACCTAGGACTCTTTTTTTATTTTATTTTAGAATTATTAAAAAAAAATATGAGTACAGAGAACCTTAAAAGCAACCAATTTCACGATGCAGTTAGAAGCTCGGATATCAGTGAATATATTGAAAATAGTTTAGATAATTTTTCTAATAAAAATAATAATGAAGGTTACTGGAGACTTTATAGTAAAGATAATCCTAATGAATATGGTGATCAGGTAAAAGCTGTTTCTGGTATATGTTTTACTTTTGCAACATTATTTGTTTTGGGAACTTATTCTTGTCTGTTTTAAGTTATTAAATTTTTTAAAATTACATATTATTCAACTTTCCAATCAGTTTTGAATGTTACATAATTTACTTGAATACATCTTCTCTCTTTAACTATTTTTTTCTTTTCCATTCCGTGCCAAGTATTTGGGCCACTTGAAAACAAATAACCATAATTATGCTTATATGGCACTGTCTTAACTTTCTCTAATTTATTATTGTAAAAATCAGTACCTAAATCTTCAGACTCATTTTCCTTATTTACAAAAATTAGTCCTGACATTAGTTTTTCTTTTATATCGCAGTGAGGTTTCAACCAGAAACCTTCACGATCACAGATAACCTCTACTCTTACATAAGAATTGGAAAGATCTTTGTTAATCATTTTTGAAATTGACTCATAGGTTTTTTTAGATTGTAATTCATTTATAAATCTAACTAAGTTTGGAAATTGTGCTGAGTTTTCTTTTGTAACAAAGCATCTAAATTTTATTGCTTTACCACCAGATGCAATTCCCTCTCTAAATTCTGCAGCTCCACCATCGATTGCTCTTGTGCCATCGTAAGATAGGTTATGTTTGCTTACATCTGGTATATCTGCTGTAATTATTTCCTGAATTGCATTTTCACTTAAAGCATTATTATATTCCCAATGATCAAATGGGAAATCATACTTTTTGGATTGATTTAATATAGAATTAAGAAATGTCATAGTCTTTTAATTTGCTCTTTATATATCCTGATATTCTATCTGTTTCATTAAGTTTTTCATATTTCCAGACTTCTAAATTGTCACCTAAATCTTTAATGATATTGAGTTTCTTAAATATTTCAAAAAATTTTTTAAATCTATAGTTATTTTTTATATATGGCATATGCGCTACATAAATCGGTTTACCAGTGATTGCTGCCTCCGATATCATAGAGGTTGAGTCACATGTAACGACAATATGATCTGCTAGTCCTAAAGAAGATAAGTAAGCTTTTTTATCAATTTCACTAACAATAATTTGATGGTCATCAAAATAATTTTTTGCTTTATCAATCACATTTTTTGGAGTTCGCATTGAGGGTATAAATATTAATTGATAGTCGTTATTAATGAAATTTTGTTTAATTTTTGAAAATATTTCTTCTACTACTTTTGGTTTATAGTCATAATATTTATTAGGCCCTCCTACAACTAAAGTGACAATTTTTTCTTTCTTAATCTTTGGTTTTAAATATGAAGTATTTTCATCCAACTCATTTTCTCTCAAGTAATGAATTGCTCCCTTAGTCGAAATTACATTTTTTCCTATTAATCCATCATGTTCTGGAGCCACAACAAAATCAAAGTTAGTTAAAGAAACTTTGGGATCTTGAATGTGAATG
The DNA here is from genome assembly GCA_902614355.1 of uncultured Pelagibacteraceae bacterium. Classification (GTDB taxonomy): domain Bacteria; phylum Pseudomonadota; class Alphaproteobacteria; order Pelagibacterales; family Pelagibacteraceae; genus Pelagibacter. Next base: position 98,272 of record CACMKP010000003.1, on the reverse strand, counting down.
TTAATAATTTTTTCTTTAAATTTTTTTTTTAAGTAAATTGATGGTATTACACTTTTTCTTCCGCAAGAAATAACAATATTAAAATCATGCAGAATATTATTTTTAAATACAAAACTTTTGATTGGTGTTATTTTTGGTGGAATAAGCTTCCAAAAATTATCAAGTTCAATTTTTTCGTGTATAAAATCAAGATCTAAAGCTTTTGCAAGTCCTTCAACCTGACTAATCATACCGTGCATTCCCTCGGTCAATAATAAACCTTTTAATTTAGTCATTAATCACTATATAGCTTCCATATGAGTCAAAATCCAACTAAACACACAAAAGTGTTAATAATTGGATCTGGTCCCGCCGGATACACAGCCGCTGTTTACGCTGCAAGAGCAATGCTCAATCCAATTTTAGTGTATGGATCAGAGCCGGGTGGTCAACTTACTACAACAACTGATGTAGAAAATTATCCAGGATTTGCTGATGTAATTCAAGGGCCTTGGCTAATGGATCAAATGAAAGAGCAAGCTAAAGCTGTTGGAACTGAGATGATAGAGGATCACATTAGTTCAGTAAATTTAAAGACTTCTCCTTTTGAAGCTATGGGTGATACTGGACAGAAATACACTGCTGACAGCATTATTATTTCAACCGGTGCTCAAGCAAGATGGCTAAATTTAAAATCTGAGCAAGACTTTAGAGGATTTGGTGTTTCAGCGTGTGCTACGTGTGATGGGTTTTTCTTTAAAGATAAAGAAGTTGCTGTTGTAGGTGGTGGTAATGCAGCGGTTGAAGAAGCGATGTTTCTTACAAAATTTGCGTCAAAAGTAAAATTAATCCACAGAAGAGATAGTTTGAGGGCAGAAAAAATGCTTCAAAAAAAATTAATGGAAAATAAAAAAATTGAAATTATTTGGGACTCAGTTGTAGAAGACGTTGTGGGAGATAAAGACCCTAAAAATGTTAAGGGAATTAAAATTAAAAATGTTAAAACAAATAAAATCGAAGAACTTAAATTAGACGGAGTTTTTATTGCTATAGGTCATGATCCAGCTACTCAACTTTTTAAAGATCAATTGCAAATGGATAAAGAGGGTTATTTAATTACAAAACCAGACTCAACAGAAACAAATATTCCTGGTGTTTATGCAGCTGGTGACGTTAAAGACAAAACATTTAGACAAGCAGTAACTGCAGCAGGAATGGGTTGTATGGCGGCTTTAGAAGCGGAAAAATTCTTATCACACTAACGTGAAAAATAATCTTCATGTTTTTTTAGGTGCAACTGTAGCTGATGCTGCAGCGAGACCTTTACATTGGGTTTATAATCAAAAAAAACTGAATTCTTACATAAAGGGAAGAAAAGATTTCTCTTTCTTAAAAGAAAATAAAAGTCCTTTTTATAATATTAAAACAGGTAAAGTTTCTGGATATAATGAAATTGGTCAGGTCATGTTCAAAACTCTGCTTGAGGGACATGATGATATCAACCAACGTTTTAAAAAAAATATTCTTAAAAATTTCGGCCCTGGAAGTATTTATTGGAAGAATCTAGGACTTAGATCAAAATATAAAAAAGTTAAAGACTGGCGTGGCATAATTAATGGACCCTGGATTCATCAAAATGTGATTGAAACTGTAAAAAATATAAAATTAAAAAAGAAATCTACTGGTGGGGTTAAAGTTAATGAGTCAGATGGTTTTTGTGCCAGCCTTCCATATTTTCTTTATGGTTACGACTTTAAAAGTTTAGAAAAGATAATCACTACTGTAACAATCTCAAAAATCAGTCACAAATATGCATTAGCAAAATTTCACATTATAGATCTTGCTCTTAAAGGTGCAAAAAATCCAATAAATGAATTTGTTAAAAGATTTAAGAATAGTCGCAATTTTAAGATAATTATAAATGACATAATTAAAATTAGAAAATTAAAATCAAAGTCTCACTCATTGATTGTAAAAAAACTAGGAATGGCATGCAGTTACCCAGGTACATTTAATAGCTCTATTCATGCAATACTAAGTTCAACAAATTATCAAAGAGCTATTTTAAAAACAATTAAGGCTGGTGGATGTAATTGTTCTAGAGCAAATTTTATTGGTGCGTATTTTGCAGCATTAAAAGGATTAAACTCTATTCCAAAATCTTGGATCAAAAAAACTCTTCCAGCAAAAAAAATTTTATATCAAAGATAAAGCTATCTAGTTATACTTTCACAAAAAGATTTTATCCTTGTCATAGCTTTTTTTAAGTTTTGCATCGAAGTTGCATAAGAAATTCTAAAATATCCATTTAATCCAAAAGCAGATCCTTGAACAACTGCTACATTTTCTTTTTCAAGTAACTTTTGAACAAAGTTAGTATCCGTTTTTAATTTTGTTTTTTTATTTAATAACCCTTTACAGCTCGGAAACACATAAAATGCGCCATTAGGTGTTAAACAATTAATACCTTTGATACTATTTAGACATTTCACGACAAAATTTCGTCTAGCTTTAAAAGCGTTAGCTCTGGTTTTTATAAAGCCTTGTTTTCCATTTAAAGCCTCGACTGCTGCTGCTTGACTTATTGAAGAAGGATTTGATGTAGATTGTGATTGAATTTTACCAATAGCTTTAATGATATCTTTTGGACCAGCTGCATAACCTATTCTCCAGCCTGTCATCGCATATGATTTACTAACACCATTCATAGTAAGAGTTCTATCTTTTAATTTTGAAATTTGCGCAATTGTGAAAAAGTTAAAATTATCATATCGAACGTGCTCATAGATATCATCACTTAAAATATGTATTCTTTTATTCTTTATTAGAACCTTCGCTAAATCTTGAATTTCTTTTTTTGAATAGCCTGCACCTGTTGGGTTTGAAGGTGAATTAATAATGACCCATTTGGTTTTTTTTGAAATAGCTTTTTTTAATTTTTTTGCCGTAAGCTTGAAACCTTCTTGCTCAGTGCATTTTACAATTTTAGGTTTGCCACCAGCTAACAAAACCATATCAGGATAAGAAACCCAAAAAGGAGCTGGAATAATTACTTCATCTCCTTTGTTTAAGGTTGCCATAAAGGCATTGTAAAGAACCTGTTTACCACCTGTCCCAACAGTTATTTGATCAACGGAGTAATTTAATTTATTTTCTCTTTTAAATTTTGCAACAATAGCTTTTTTTAAAGCTGGTGTTCCATCTACAGCGGTATACTTTGTGTCTCCTTTTTTTATCGCTTTTATTGCAGCACTTTTAATATTGTCAGGAGTATCAAAATCTGGTTCTCCAGCTCCTAAACCAATGACATCTTTTCCTGCAGCTCTTAGTTCTCTAGCTTTTTGAGTTACAGCAATAGTTGGGGATGGCTTAATTCTTTTTAGACTGTCTGATATTATGCTCATTGAAATATAAATTAATTCTACTACGTTCTTTAATATATGGAAAATACATATCAAGATTTAATTACAGATATTCAGAGTAAAAATCCAAAAATCAGTGGAAAACTAGAGGGAGGTAAAAAGTTTAAAATTAAATCTGACTTTAAACCAGCCGGTGATCAACCTGAAGCTATTAAAAGATTAGTTAAGGGAGCTAATAAAGAGGAATTTAACCAAGTTTTACTTGGTGTAACTGGATCAGGAAAAACTTTTACGATGGCAAAAGTGATAGAGGCAACGAACAGACCAGCTTTGATTTTGGCTCCAAACAAAACCCTGGCAGCTCAGCTTTATGGTGAAATGAAAACTTTTTTTCCCGATAATGCCGTTGAGTATTTTGTCTCGTATTACGATTATTACACTCCAGAGGCATATGTCCCAAGATCAGATACTTATATCGAAAAAGAAGCATCTATTAATGAGCAAATAGATAGAATGAGACATTCGGCTACAAGATCTCTACTTGAAAGAGACGATGTGCTAATTGTTGCAAGTGTATCTTGTATCTATGGACTAGGTTCGGTTGAGGCCTACAGTAAAATGACCCTAACTCTTCAAAAAAATTATGACTATAACAGGGAACAGATAATTAAGTCCTTAGTTGCTTTACAATACAAGCGTAATGATCAAAATTTTTATAGAGGAACATTCAGAGCAAGAGGAGAATATTTGGAAATATTTCCATCTCATTTAGAAGATAGAGCTTGGCGACTTAGTTTATTTGGAGAGAAGCTTGAGCAAATAGAAGAGTTTGATCCCTTAACTGGAGATAAAGTAAGAGATCTTAGTTTAGTAAAAGTATACGCTAATAGCCATTACATCACACCAAAACCCACAATCGAACAGGCAGTTATCAATATAAAAAAAGAATTAGAAATAACACTCAAAAAACATAAAGCTGAAAACAAATTATTGGAGGCCCAAAGGTTAGAAGAAAGAACTAAATTTGATCTAGAAATGATAGAAGCAACAGGATCCTGTGCAGGAATTGAAAATTATTCTAGATTTTTATCTGGAAGAAAACCTGGTGAACCCCCTCCGACATTATTTGAATATTTTCCCGATAACACACTAATTTTTGTTGATGAGTGCCATGTTACTGTTCCTCAACTAAATGGTATGTATAAAGGAGACAGGTCAAGAAAAAGTACTTTAGCGGAGTACGGTTTTAGACTTCCCTCTTGCATGGACAACAGGCCATTAAAATTTGAAGAATGGGATTTAATGAGAACACAAACTATCTTTGTTTCAGCTACGCCAGGTCCATGGGAATTAGATCAAACAAAAGGCAAATTTATCGATCAAGTTATAAGACCAACAGGATTAATTGATCCCCCAGTAGAGGTGAGACCTGCAAAAAACCAAGTTGATGACTTAATGCATGAATGCAAAAAAGTTGTTGAAAAAAATCATAGAGTTTTAGTAACCACTCTTACTAAAAAAATGGCTGAAGATTTGACTGAGTATCTGCATGAGAATGGAGTAAAGGTTAGATACCTGCACTCAGACATAGATACATTAGAGAGAATTGAAATAATGAGAGATTTAAGGATGGGTGTCTTTGATGTTTTGGTTGGAATCAACTTATTAAGAGAAGGTTTGGATATACCAGAATGTGCATTAGTTGGAATTTTAGATGCAGACAAAGAAGGTTTTTTAAGATCTGAGACGTCTTTAATTCAAACCATAGGAAGGGCAGCTAGAAATGTGGATGGTAAAGTTATCTTATACGCAGATAAAGAAACCAAAAGTATAAAAAAAGCAATGCAAGAAACCGACAGAAGGAGATCAATTCAGCTTGCATACAATAAGAAACACAAAATTGATGCTAAGACAGTAAAAAAAGAAATAAGTGATATTTTAGAGAGCGTATATGAAAAAGATTATGTAAAAATTAGTGAGGGATCTAATGTTGGTGGAAATTTAAAAAAACATCTAAAAGCTTTAGATAAAAAGATGAAAGAATCTGCCTCCAATCTTGAGTTTGAAGAAGCTGCCAAAATAAGAGATGAAATAAGAAAATTACAAAGCACTGAACTGGAAATAACTTTAAACCCTAAAATTAGACAGTATGATGTAAAAAATAAAATTTATCCAAAAGGTAGATCTACACTAGGTATGCCTGGAACTAGAGTGACTAAAAAAAAAGATAAAAAGTGGAAGCACGGAAGATAATAATCACTGGAGGGGCAACTAGAATTGGCGCTGCAATAGCTGAAGAGTTATCTGGCCCGAATATAGAAATAATTATCCATTACAATAAATCAAAATCCAAGGCCGAAAAGTTAAAGAGTAAATTACAAAAATATGGATCAATAGTAAATTTAGTTAAAGGTGACTTAAGCAAAGAAAAGGATATCTTAAAAATTATCAAATTTTCAAAATCCAAAATGAAATTTTTTGATTGCTTAATTAATAATGCCTCAATATTTGAGAATGACAAATTAGAAAATTTTAACTCAAAAAGTTGGGAGAAGCATCTTTCAACAAATCTTAAAGCCCCTGCTCTTTTGTCAAAAGAGTTTTCAAAGAATACTAGGGGCAAAAATAACAACATCATAAATATTATTGACCAAAGAGTTTTTAAACTAACTCCATTTTTCTTCTCTTATACGCTAAGTAAAAGTGGACTTTATACATTAACAAAAACTAGCGCCATGAGTCTTGCACCAAAAATACGTGTAAACGGTATAGCACCTGGTCCCACATTAAAGAATAAAAGACAATCAGATAAACATTTTAAAAAACAATATTTAGCAACACCATTAAAACAACAAGTGGATGTTAAGGAAATATGTAAAGCTGTAAAATTTTTTATTGAAAATAGCTCTATTACAGGTCAAGTTTTGGCAATTGATAGTGGTCAAAATTTGAGTTGGCAAACTCCCGATGTTATAGGTAGCAAAGAATGAGATTTTTAATTTTTACTGTCTCGCTATTCCTCGCAACAACTGTTTATGCTAATGATCATAATATAAACAAAAGTGGATTTTTATCGAAAAAATTATCAGTATCAGCTTTATCAAAAATAGATAAACCTGAAGAAAAAATTATTTTAATTTACAACCATGGTCAAAATACTTTTGATGGCGCAAGCAACTCTTGTACCGATTATGGGCAAATTAGAAATCAAGGTTCACTTGTTGGCGAAAGAATAAATGGAAAAGAAATTATGGTTTATAATCTTTGTACTCATAAAATAAAAGGTGATATGCCATTAAAATGGTGGATATCAAAAGATAAACCATATGTAGGAAAAACAAAAATAGACAAAAGGGTTGAGGCTAATTTGCAATTAGTAAAACAACTAAATTCTTTAGGCGTTCCAAAAAATCAAATTTTTGTTACTGGACATTCTTGCGGAGGTCTTACAACTTTACTTTTTTTTTCGAGACATCCAAATGAAGCGGCTGGTGGAATAGCATATATGCAAGCATGTTTTGGCCAGCTTACAAAACAATATAAAGTTAAAAAACTTGGAGCTGATAAAGCTTTAGAAAAATTCAAAAAAAAAAGACCCGGACCATATAAAGTTAGAGAAAAATTTAATGATGAAATTAAAAATTTGAAAGTACCGCTACTAGCCTTCACCCATCCAAAAGATAATTATGAGGGATTACTATCAGACTGGCTGGAAGATATACCTGGCATGAAAAGAATAGTTATCTCAGATGATTTTAAAATTAATGGGAAAAAATGTAAAAAGAAGGGAAAAAATCAGACAGATCCTATCAAGAAAGGGCATAATATGGACCAAGGTACTTGTTTCCAGTATTATAATTCAGAAATAAAAAATTATATTAAATCAAGAATTTAGCTGATGGCAAAAAATAATTTTAAAATTGTTAAGATTAATAAAACAAAATCTCTTTTTAATTACGAAAAAAAAATTTTAATCAACGAACTAATTTTAGATTTAAAACTTGGTTATTATGATTTTGAGAAAGTAAAAGCACAAAAAATAAAATTTAGCTTAGAAATAGATTATGAAGACAAAAAACCAACTAATGATAAGGACATTAAATCAATTGTAAACTATGGCACGGTGGTAAAATTAATAAAGAACTTAGTAAAAAAGAAACATTATAATTTTTTAGAGACATTAGCTGAGGCTGTATTTGATGAACTATTTAAAGACCAGAGAATAGGTAAAATAACTTTAAAAATTGAGAAACTAGAAATCTTAAAAAATTGCTCATCTGTTGGAATTCAAATTTCAAAAAAAAGAAGTCATGATAAGCTCTGAAATTGGAAAAGAAGTTATTAAAAAAGAACTTTCATTAATTCCAAAACTACCTGGCGTTTACCGAATGTTGAATGAAAAAGAAGAAATTCTTTATGTTGGAAAAGCTAAAAATTTACCAAATAGATTAAAAAGTTATATCTCCGAAAAAAATCACATTATTCGAACAGAAAGAATGTTGTCCCAAACAAGGAAACTTGAGGTCACAACAACATCTAACGAAAGTGAAGCTCTACTTTTAGAGGCAAATTTAATTAAAAAATATAAACCTAAATTCAACATACTTTTAAGAGATGATAAATCTTTTCCATTCATATTTATTGGCAATAAAGATAAATGGCCCCAAATTAAAAGACATAGAGGAAAGAAAACTAAAGAGGGATTTTATTTTGGCCCTTTTGCCTCCGCCGGTTCTGCAAATTGGACCATTAAAATGATACAAAAAATTTTTCATTTGAGAGTTTGTGATGATACTGTTTTTAAAAATAGAGAGAGACCTTGTATTTTATATCAAATCAAAAGATGTTCTGCTCCATGTGTTGATTATATAAAAAAAGAGGATTATCAACAAACAGTAAAGGACGCGATTGAGTTTGTTTCTGGTAAGTCGAGAAGAATTCAAAAAAATTTATCAGATCAAATGGAAAAGGCTAGTGAGGATTTAGATTTTGAAAAAGCAGTAATTCTTAGAGATAGAATAAAGTCTTTAAATATAATTCAATCATCTCAGAGAATAAATGAAGCCAATCTTGTAGAGGCAGATGTAATTGCTGGCTATAAGGAGTCTGGTAAAACTTGCATTCAAGTATTTTTTTACAGGTCAAAACAAAATTGGGGTAATCAGTCCTTTTTCCCAAAACATGATCCTGATGAAAAATTAAGTAACATTTTAAATTCTTTCATTTCTCAATTTTATGAAAATAAAAGTGTTCCTTCCTCAATAATTTTATCTGAGGAAATAAAAGAAAAAACTTTAATTGAAAAAACTTTGTCCCAGAAGGAAAATAAACAGATACTTATTTCTGTAGCAAAAAAAGGAGCAAAATTAAAAGTTATTAATCAAGCTATTAAAAATGCAAAAGATAGCCTTAATAGAAAACTATATGAAAGCCAAAATAATCGAGAGTTATTCGACTCGGTAGCGAATAAATTTAATTTAGAAACAAATATCAATCTCATAGAGGTGTACGATAATAGTCATATTCAAGGAACAAATAGCGTTGGTGCTTTAATTGCTTATGGTGATGAAGGATTTATCAAAAAAAGATACAGAAAATTTAATATAAAAATAAAAAAAAATGAGCAAGATGACTATGGAATGATGAAAGAAGTCTTAACAAGAAGGTTTAAAAGAGCTATTCAAGAAAAAGATAATTACCTTACTTTTCCTGACTTAGTTTTAATAGATGGCGGAAAAGGCCAATATTCAGTTGCAAGAGAAAGTTTAAATGAGTTAGGACTTCATGATATCCCCGTTATTGCCATAGCTAAAGGCAAATTTAGAAATAGTGGAAACGAGACATTTTTTCATAATGGTAAAGAATATAAATTTGCAAAAAATGATCCTACCCTTTTTTTTCTCCAAAGAATTAGAGATGAATCTCACAGATTTGCAATAAGTGCCCATAGATCTAAACGAAAAAAGAGTTTGAGTAAGTCCCTTTTAGATCAAATAGATGGTATTGGAATGATTAGAAAAAGAGCATTGCTTAATCATTTTGGCTCTGCGAGAGCAGTTGAATCTGCAAGTCTTGATGAAATTAAATCTGTTGATGGTGTAGAAGAAAAAGTTGCTAAAAAGATATATAACTTTTTTCATGAATAAAAATAAAAATGCTTAAGAAAATACCTAATATATTGACCATTGGAAGAATTTTGATTGTTCCATTTTTTGTTTTAGCATTTTACCTTCCTGGTTTTTATGGTGACTTTACTGCATTAATTCTTTTTTTAGTCGCATCATTTACTGATTTTTTAGATGGTATGTTGGCAAGATTGCTCGGAGAGGAATCTAAGCTGGGTGAGTTATTAGACCCAATCGCTGACAAGATAATTGTCGCTGCAGCTCTTATTCTTTTAGTAATGGATGGTACTATTCGAAATTATGAAGTTATTGCAGCTATAATAATTCTAACACGTGAAATATTAGTTTCTGGTCTAAGAGAATTTTTAGCTAAAGGAAAAATTAAACTTCCTGTTTCAAATTTAGCTAAATTGAAAACTGTCTTACAAATGGTTTCAATTGCTCTTTTACTTTCAGGTGATACTGGAAATAAAATTATAAATTTTCAAGATTATAATGCTCAAACAATCGGAATCGTTTTGTTATGGCTCTCCGCAGCTTTAACACTTTTTACTGGGTATGAATATATGCGGAAAGGAATTGATCATGCAATTTCAGAGGATAATAAGGATTAGGCTGCTTTTTTCTTCTTTACTAAAGTTTGATAGCTTTCATTAAGATTAATTATCATTTCACAAACTTTGTACTGATTTTCAGCAATGCAAGATACCGGGGTCACCTCTGCAGCTGTCCCAGTTAAGAAACATCCAACAAAATTTGGAAGTTCACTTGGATTTATTTTTCTTTCATGAACTTTTATATTTTTAGATTTTGCAATTTCAATTACAGTTCGTCTAGTAATACCATCTAAAAATGAGTCAGGTATTGGAGTATGTAGTTCTCCATTTTTATCTTTAAAAAATATATTTGCACCTGTCGCTTCGGCTACATTTCCCTCATAATCTAACATCAATGAGTCTGTATATCCTTGTTTTTCAGCTTCATGCTTTGAAAGAGTACAGATCATATAAAGTCCTGATGCTTTTGTATCCCAAGGGATAGTATCTGGTGCAGGTCTTCGCCACTTAGATATATTCAATTTTATACCTTCCACTTTAAGCTTTGGATCAAAATAAGATCCCCACTCCCAAGTTGCTACTGCGACATGAATTTTTGTATGTTGGGCAGATATAGCCATCATCTCACTACCTCGCCAGACAACTGGTCTCACATATCCATTTTCAACCTTTTGTGTTGCTATTATTTTTTTACTAGCAGAATTGATTTCATCTTCTGTATAAGGAATTTCAAAACCCATTCTTTTTGCAGAATAAAATAATCTTGAGGTATGTTCTTCTAATTTGAAAATTGATCCATCATAAACTCTCTCTCCTTCAAAAACACAACTTGCATAATGTAAACCGTGACTTAAAACATGCAATTTTACCTCTGACCAATCGACTAAATCGCCATTGTACCATATTTTTCCTGATCTTTTATCGTAAGGTATCATGTATGAAATATTTATTTACTAAAAAATATCTTTGTATCTATAATATGTCAATATAACTTACCTATAATGAAAGAACTTTTATATCTAAAAGATGAACAATTAAAAGATTTGATTGAAAAATTATTCATAGGCTATAGAGAGACATTTTCGGACTCAAAGAAGATTCTTGATAAGTACTCAATTGGTTTGGCACATCAAAAGGTTATACATTTATTATCAATGTATGAAGGTATTTCAATTTCCAAATTACTTAAAAAACTTAAAGTGACAAAACAGAGTTTAAATAGAGTATTAAAAGATTTGATAAAACTAGACATTATTGTTTTTAGAAAAGATGAAATAGACACACGAATTAAACATGTTTATTTAAATGATAAAGGAAAAAGAATTTTTGATGAAATTTTTTTATTGCAAAAAAAAAGAATATATAACGCTCTCTTAAATTCTAGCTCTGAAGAGGTAGTTAATTTTGACAATGTTTTAAAGAAAATTATTAATGGATAACTTTATTGCTCATATACTGGTTGTAGATGATGATGATGGAATAAGGTCATTGGTTAAAAAATATCTAAATGAAAATAATTTTTTAATATCTACAGCAGTAAATGCAGAAGATGCGAAAAAAAAAATTCAATTAATAAAGTTTGATTTAATAATTTTGGATATAATGATGCCAGGCAAAAGTGGATTAGAGTTTATTCAAGAAAATAAAAAAAATTTAGAAACCCCAATTATTTTATTGACTGCTAAAGGTGAACCAAATGAGAGAATCGAGGGTCTAGAAATAGGAGCCGATGATTATTTACCTAAACCCTTTGAGCCTAAAGAATTGATCTTAAGAATTAAAAATATTTTAGATAAAACAAAAGTAGTGAGTCAAAAGAGAGTTATCGAATTTGATAAAATTAAAATTGATCTTAATAAACTTATTATAAAAAAAAATGATAAAGAATTTAAGATTAATAATACTGAAAAAATTATATTGGAGAAAATGATCAATAGCCCGGGTAAAACTTTTTCTAGAGAAAATATTGGAGCATTAATTAATTTAGATAAAGAGAGATCTATCGATGTAATTATTACAAGATTAAGAAAGAAAATTGAGTATGATCCAAAAAACCCAAAATTCCTACAAACAATGAGAGGAGCCGGATATGTTTTATGGATTGAATAGAGTGATAAAAGGCATTCTTCCAAAAAGTTTATTTTATAGAGCTTTACTTATTGTTGCAGTTCCAGTTCTTGTATTACAACTTATTATAACAGTAGTTTTTTTTGACAGCTTATGGATAAAAACGACTAAAGGTATGACAAGGGCGCTGGTTAATGAAATAAGCACATTTATAGAATTTTATAAAAATGAGAATTACGACAAAAATGAGATAAAAAATGTCTTTTCAGTTTACCAGGACTTAAATTTTGAATTTGTAAATGATAATGATTTCATTTTTAAATATACTGATAGATGGTTCAGTCCAATAGATAGAACTTTAAGACGTGAGTTAAAATCTAAATTTAAGTTAGATAATTTTTGGTTCGCTACAACCAATTATAAAGAGTTAATCGATATTAGAATTAAATATGAGGATGGTTATTTCAAATTTCTTGTGCCAAGAGATAGGGTTACAAGTTCGTCGGCGAGAATATTTGCACTTTGGATAACTGTACCAGCTTTGATTATGGTGTTGATATCTTTAATTTTTCTAAAAAATCAAACAAGACCTATAACTAATCTAGCACGAGCTGCAGAAAAATTTGGAAAAGGTGAAGAGATTGAGGAATTTAAACCATCTGGTGCCTCGGAAATTAGAAGAGCAGGTTACGAATTTGATAAAATGAGAAAAAGAATAATTAGACACCTTAATCAAAGATCTGAAATGTTATCAGGAATTAGTCATGATCTAAGAACGCCCCTAACAAGAATGAAATTACAAATTTCGTTTGTAAAAGATAAAGAAATCTCGAAGAAATTGACAGAAGATGTTGATGAGATGGAAAAAATGTTGAATGAGTATCTTCAATTTACGAAATCATCTTTTTCAGAAAAAGATGAGATGTTTAATCTATCAGATTTAATAAGAGAAACTATAGCAAAGTATAACAACGATAATATTTATTTAGAGCTAATGCCAAGAGTATATTTTAATGGAAAAAAAAATTTAATTACTCGTTGTATAAATAATCTTACAGATAATGCGATCAAGTACGCTAAGAAAATTAATATAGAATTAAACAAAAAAGATAATAACATTTTCATTAAGATTGAAGACGATGGTCCAGGTATACCAAAAACTGAGTATGAAAACGTTTTTAAACCGTTTTATAAGATCAATAAAGGCAGAGCAGACTCAAAATCCAGTGTCGGATTGGGATTATCTATAGCATCAGATATTATTAAATCTCATGGAGGAAATATCAAATTAGATAAATCTAATATGAAAGGTTTAAGCGTTAAAGTTTTTTTGCCCGTTTAGATTTAGGATTTTTCTTTAATTTAATCTTTTCAATTTTTTTTTCTAAAATTTCCACTCTTTTAGAAAGAATTTCAAACTCATCTTTGCTAGTTAATTTAAGTTTAAAAACTAATTCATCTCTTTTGGATTTTAAAATTGAGATTATCTCAGACGTAATATCTTTTGAAGAAATTATACCTTGCTCAATTAACTTGGCAAATCTATCGATAACAAATTTTGAGTTTTTCATATATTTATATAATAACTTATTATAGTTTAAATAATAATTATTATTTGAAATGTTTATTAATAATTTTGACCCAGTCGCTATTGAAATTTTTTCACTCGAAATAAGGTGGTATTCTCTAGCTTATATTGTTGGTATTTTAATAGGGTGGTTTTTAAGTAAAAAATTTTTTATTTCTGAACCAAAAGTAAGTGAAAAATTTGATGATTACTTAACTTACCTAATTTTAGGTTTAATTATTGGTGGTAGATTAGGATATGTTATATTTTATAACCTTGAATTTTATATTAACAATTTATTAGATATTCCCAAAATTTGGCAAGGTGGTATGTCATTTCATGGGGGAGTTATAGGGATCGTAATTGCAAGTTATTTTTTTGCAAAAAAAAATTTACAAAATTCATTTAGTTATTTAGATATTGTATCTCTTGTTGCACCCATAGGTATTTTTTTTGGTAGAATAGCAAATTTTATTAATTCAGAACTTTATGGTGTCGAAACTAATGTTGCTTGGGCAGTCCAATTTAAACTAATAGACAACTTGTATAGACATCCCACTCAATTATATGAGGCATTTTTTGAAGGTGTAGTTTTATTTTTAATTCTTATATATTTTAAAAATAAGAATTACTCCAAAAGACCTGGTTTTATCTCTGGTATATTTTTAGTTTTTTATTCAATTTTTAGATTTACAATTGAGTTTTTAAGAGTTCCTGATGACCAACTGGGTTATTTATTATTTAATCTAACTATGGGACAACTTATAAGTATATTTTTTTTAATAATCGGATGTTATTTATCAATCTCTAAATATGAAAACAAACAAAATAGTTAGTCTACCCTTAGACAAATTTATCAGTGTCTCTATGTATGATAAAAATTCTGGGTACTACATAAAAAAAAACCCATTTGGCAAAAAAGGAGATTTTATCACAGCTCCTAATATATCAAGATTATTTTCTGAAATGATTGCTATTTGGGTTGTAAGTTTTTGGAAAAGTATAGGGTCACCAAAAGAATTTAACTTAATCGAACTTGGTGCAGGAAACGGTGCAATGATGAAAGTTCTCATAGATAGTTTTAAAAAATTCCCATTGTTTTTTAAATCCTGTAGGTTAGTAATTTATGAAATAAGCCCTACTTTAAAAAAAATACAAAAAAAAGAGTTACTAAATTCAAATATAAATTGGATTAACGATTTAAAAGAAATTAAAAAAATTCCCAGTATATTTGTTGCAAATGAGTTTTTTGATGCTCTTGCAATTAAACAATTTCAAAAAAAAGGGAATCTATGGTTTGAAAAATTTGTTAGTTTAAACAAAGAAAAATCTTTTTTCTCGGAAAAAAAGATTAATATGAAAAATTATGAAAAAAAGATTAATTTTAGAATATCTAAAAATCAAAATTTTATAGAATATTCAGAGATTGGTATTAATTACCTGAAACAAATTTCAAAGATAATCAAAGTGAGATCTGGAGGAATTTTAATCATAGATTATGGATATACTGAAGATAAAATGAAAAATACTTTACAAGCATTATATAAACACAAATATTCAGATATTTTAGCTAAAATTGGAAATTCTGATATCACACACAATATTAACTTCCAATTATTTAAAAAGATAATCAAAAAAATTGGTAAATTAAAGCATAGTTTAACAACTCAGAAAGAATTTCTTACAAAAATGGGCATTCATGAAAGAGCCGAGATGATTGCAAAAAATCAAAACTTTTTAAAAAAAGCGGATATTTACTACAGATTAAAAAGGCTAACAGATGAAAAACAAATGGGAAAATTGTTTAAAGTTATGTTAATAAAAAATCAAAATAACAATTTTAATTTAGGATTTTAATCTGATCACTTCTCAAAAATTATTAAAAAACAAAAATATAAGTCATGGTTTTTTTAATAAGAATGGCGGTAAATCAAAGGGCATTTATAAAAGCCTTAATTGTGGTGTCGGTTCTCTTGATAAAAAAAATAACATTTTTAAAAATTTAAAAATTGTCAAAAATAAAATAGGAAAAAAAACAAAAAATATTTATTTAGTTCATCAAGCACATAGCAATAAGTTAGTTTTTCTTAATGAAAATTCTAAATTAAAAAAAAGGATTAAAGCTGATGCAATTATAACTGGCGAAAGAAAACTTCCGATAGCTGTATTGACCGCTGATTGTGTGCCAGTGTTATTATGTGACTATGAAAAGAAAATCATCGCGGCTATACATGCTGGTTGGAAGGGTGCATATAAAGGCATAATCAAAAACGTTATAAATTTTATGCTTAAAAAAGGCTGTAGCCCAAAAAATATTGTTGGGGCAATTGGTCCATCAATTACTCAAAAAAACTACGAAGTAAAAGCCGACTTTAAAAAAAAATTTATTAAAAAACACAAAAAAAACAAAATTTTCTTTAAAAATAAAAAAAAATTAATTTATTTTGACTTACCAAATTATGTCAAAACTCAACTTAAATCACAAAAAATCAATAAAATTGATATGATTAAAATTGATACGTTTGATAAAAAAAATAATTTTTTTAGTGCAAGAAGATCATTAAAATCAAATCTTAATGATTATGGTAGAAATATTTCAATAATTATGATTAATTAAGTTTTTCATGAAATTATTAACTGGAAATAGTAATAAAATCCTAAGTAAAAATATCGCTAAGTATTTAAAATCTAAACTTGTCAATTCCAGTATAAGAAAGTTTGCAGATGGTGAAATTTACATTGAAATAAATGAAAACATTAGAGGAAATAGCATTTTTATAATTCAATCAATTTCTTCACCAGCTAATGATAATTTAATGGAATTATTATTGTGTATTGATGCTTTAAAAAGATCATCAGCAAAAAATATAACTGCTGTAATTCCTTATTTTGGTTATGCAAGACAAGATAGAAAAGTGGTACCAAGAACATCTATATCAGCAAAGCTTGTTTCAAATTTAATTACTCAAGCTGGAGCAGATAGAATCGTAACAGTTGATCTCCATGCTGGTCAGATTCAAGGTTTTTTTGATATCCCGGTAGATAATCTTTTCGCAACTCCAATATTTGCGCGGCACATTAAAAGAAAAATTAAAAGTAAAAACATAATCTGTGTTGCACCAGATGTTGGTGGAACAGAAAGAGCTAGAGCGCTAGGAAAAATTTTAAATGTTGGACTCGCAATAGTTGATAAAAGGAGACCTAAGCCGGGCCAATCTCAAGTAATGAATGTGATTGGTGATGTCAAAGGTAAAACTTGTATTCTTGTTGATGATATAATTGACTCTGGCGGAACTATAGTTAATGCAGCTAAGGCCCTAAAAAATAGAGGCGCAAAAGATGTTTTCGTTTATATTACACATGGAGTATTGAGTGGAGATGCAGTAAAAAAAATTAAAAAATCTGTAATCAAAAATTTAGTAATAACTGATACAATTGATAATTCTGAAAGAACAAAAAATGTAAAAAACATTGAAGTTTTACCAATTTCCGGCCTTATGGGTGAGGCAATCAAAAGAATTTCCAATTCAACTTCAGTTTCAGATTTATTTAAATAATTACCTTGATTATTTATCGACATGGGTTAAAAAACTCTGTTTTATGAATTCATTAGAAGCAAGCATCAGAGATAATAAGACTAAAGGCGAATTAAACGCTATTAGAAAAAGTGGAGAAGTTCCTGGAATTATTTATGGTGGTAAAGATGAAAATCAAAAAGTTTCTATTTCAAAAAAAAAGCTCAAATTTTTAATCGAAAAAAAAAATTTTTTATCTAATATTATAACACTAAATGTTGGTGATAAAAATCTTAATGTTTTACCAAGAGAGGTAAAATATCATATCTTAAGTGATGAACCAACTCATGTTGATTTTTTAAGAATTTTACCTGGTGTTAAAATTAAAATTGAAGTCCCAGTAAATTTTATCAATCATGAAAAATCTCCAGGACTTAAAAGAGGTGGTGTATTAAATATTGTTAGAAGAAAAATTGAATTAAAGTGTCCTAGTGAAAAAATTCCTGAAAATATAACAATTGACTTAGATGGTGTTGATATTGGTGAAAGTTTTAAAATTTCTTCTGTAAAATTAGATAATGAGGTAACTCCTACCATTCAAGGAAGAGATTTTGTAATCGCAACTCTAGCTGCACCAACTGTAATGAAAGAACCTGAGAAACCAGCTGAGGCTGAAACAACTGAAGGTGAACCTGGGGCAGAAGGATCAGAAGCAGCGGCAGCTGATAGTGAAAAAGCACCGGCTGAAGGTGAAAAAAAAGATGCTGATGATAAAAAGGCTGCTGACAAGAAACCTTCAGAAGAAAAAAAATAATCTAATTAAATTGAATATAACTTTTCAGTAATTTATGCTTTTGTTTGTAGGTCTAGGTAATCCAACTCCAGATAGTGAAAATAACCGACATAATGTAGGTTTTAAAATTATAGACAACATTAATAAAAAATTTAGTCTTTCAAAGCAAAAGCCAAAATTTAAAGGTCTTCTTACAACTGGAAATATTAACAATAAAAAAGTTTATGCGATTAAACCTCTAACGTTTATGAACAATTCAGGTATTTGCATAAGAGAATTAATTGAATATTTTAAAATTGATGCTGAAGACGTGATAGTTTTTCATGATGATCTTGATGTTGAATTAGGAAAAATTAAAGTAAAATTTGGTGGGTCGAGTGCAGGTCATAATGGTGTTGCCTCAATCGATAAATTCATCGGCAAAGATTACTCAAGAGTTAGGATAGGTATTGGAAAACCTAAAAACGGTATTGAAGTTGCAGACTATGTTTTACAAAATTTTGATGAAGATGAAACTGTAGGTATTAAAAAAATTTCAGACAACATTACTGATTCAATTTCTATTTTGGTGGAAAAAAAATTAGATCTATTCTCAAGCACTGTTAATAATAAATAATGAGCTTGAAATGTGGGATCGTTGGTTTGCCAAATGTTGGTAAGTCTACATTGTTTAATGCTTTAACTAATTCGAATAAAGCACAAGCTGCAAATTTTCCGTTTTGTACGATCGATCCTAATGTCGGTATTGTTGCTGTCCCTGATGATAGACTAGATAACTTAGCAAAAATATCCAAATCTAAAAAAGTCATTAATACAACAATCTCATTTGTTGATATTGCAGGATTGGTTAAAGGTGCTTCAAAGGGTGAAGGTCTTGGAAATAAATTTCTTTCTCACATAAGAGAAGTTGATGCAATCATTCATATGATAAGATGCTTTGACTCTAGTGATATACAAAATGTTAATTCAACTGTAGATCCAATAAGAGATCTAGAAATTATTGAAACAGAAATGATGCTTGCTGACCTTGAGTCGATACAAAAAAGGCTCGAAAAGAACAATAAAAAAAATGTCGACAAGTCAATAATTAAAATTCTTGAGAATGCTTTAGATTGTATTAACAATGATAGGAATATTTCTATATTAAAAAACCAATTTGATAAAAAACAATTAAATCAAAGTGGACTGTTATCTATCAAACCTAAAATATTTGTATGTAATGTTGATGAAAAAAGTGTTCAGAGTGGTAACAATTACTCAAAATCTTTTATAGATAAATTTGGCCAAGAAAACACATTAGTTATATCTGCTGATATAGAAAATCAAATTAACGAATTAGACGTTGATGAAAGAAAAAACTATATGGATATGATTGGTTTAAAGAGCACAGGGTTAAGCCTATTAATACAAAAAGCTTATAATATTCTAGGATTAGAAACTTACTTTACGTCTGGTCCAGAGGAAACTAGAGCCTGGACTATTCAAATGAGTAGCACTGCGCCTGAGGCAGCAGGTGAAATTCATTCTGATTTTGAAAAAGGATTCATAAGAGCTGAAACAGTTTCATATGATGATTTTATTAGTAATGGAGGTTGGGCAAATTCAAAAACAAATGGTAAAATGAGATTAGAAGGTAAAGATTATATTGTCCGAGATGGAGATATTCTAAACTTTCGTTTCAATACGTGACCAAATTCTTTTCATGCTAAAATAGACTAAAATTGTGAGAATAATTAAGTATACGATTGCTTTGAAACCCATTTTATGTCTAGATTCTAAATGAGGTTCAGCTGCCCACATCAGAAAAGTAGTGACATCTTTTGACATCTGTTCAACAGTGGCCTTTGTACCATCTGAATACTCAATTAACCCATCAGATAATTGGTTGGCCATTTTTATTTTATTACCGTACATATATTTATTGTAGTAAACTCCATCATCTAAAATAACTCCTGCTGGTGGATCTTCATACCCTTGCAGTAATGAGTAAATATAATCTACTCCACCACCCCTTGCTTTCACTAGCACGGACATATCAGGTGGATAAGCCCCTCCATTAGCAGCTTGGGCTGCTTTTACATTTTCGTAAGGCATCACGAATTTATCTGACAATTTTCCAGGTCTTGTGAACATCTCTCCATCAGAGTTGGGACCATCTGTTACCTCAAAAGAGGCTGCGATTGCTTTGGCCTCAGCTTCAGTAAATTCGGGACCCCCTTCTTGGGCTAAATTTCTATAACTTAAGTATTTCATAGAATGACAAGAGGAACATACTTCGGTATAAACATGGTAACCTCTCTGTAAAGCTGAGCGGTCAAACTTACCAAATAATCCTTTAAAACTCCAATCAGTGGTCAAGTATTCGACCTTTTCTGCAGCATATACCTGGGGCAAAAAAGAGATTAAAAAGAGGGTGTAAAAAAATAATTTTAAGAATTTTTTCACTTTAACTTTTCTAACCTACTATCATCTCTGGCGGCTGCTAAGTTTGAAGAGCCACCTAAAACTGGTTCTGTAATGCTTAATGGAACTGGTAATGTTCTCTCCTTAAAGCCTAAAATAGGCAAAATAACTAAAAAATGTAAAAAATAGTACGTGGTCGCTACTCTAGCAATAAGCAAATATAAACCTTCAGCGGGCATTGCTCCCACGTATCCTAAAATTAAAACATCAGCTACTAGGATCCAATAAAATTGTCTGTACAAAGGTCTAAATACTGCTGATCTTATTTTTGAAGTATCCAACCAAGGTAAGGCTGCTAAGATAAAAATAGCTGATAGCATTGCTATCACACCCATTAATTTATCAGGTACAGATCTTAAAATTGCGTAAAATGGTAAAAGGTACCATTCGGGAACAATATGAGCTGGCGTAACAAGTGGATTTGCTTCTATATAATTATCTGCATGACCTAAAATATTTGGTGTATAAAAAACAAAAAAAGCAAAAACAATCATGAACATTAATAAAGCAAAAGCATCTTTTATTACTATGTAAGGGTGAAAAGGAACAGTATCTTTAGAAGGTTTTTTAACATCTATACCAATGGGATTATTATTACCTGGAACATGTAATGCCCAAATATGAAGAACAACTAAACCTAAAATTAAAAAAGGAATTAAATAATGAAGAGTAAAAAATCTTGTTAATGTTGGGTTATCAACAGAATACCCCCCCCATAACCATGTTACAATACCTTCACCGACTAATGGAATTGCGCTAAACAAATTCGTAATAACAGTTGCGCCCCAAAAACTCATTTGTCCCCAAGGAAGTACATAACCCATGAAAGCTGCTGCCATCATTAATAAATAAATAATAATACCTATAATCCAGATTATTTCTCTTGGAGCTTTATAAGACCCATAGAACAAAGATCTAAATATATGTATGTAAACAGCTAGAAAAAACATTGATGCTCCATTTGCATGAATGTATCTTATTAACCATCCATAATTCACATCACGCATTATATGTTCCACGCTATCAAATGCCATATCGGCATGAGCAATATAGTGCATAGCAAGAACTAAACCTGTAACTATTTGGGTGACTAAACAAAAAGTTAAAATACCACCAAATGTCCACCAATAATTTAAATTCTTAGGTGTTGGATAATCAGTTAAGTGGTTTGCTAAAGTTAATAATGGTAATCTATCGTTGAACCATTTTCCAAAATTTGACTTAGGTGTATATTCGTGATCACTCATAGTTTTTATCCGATCTTAATGGTATTAGCGTTAACAAATTCATATTTAGGAATTTCCATGTTTGTAGGTGCTGGTCCTTTTCTAATTCTTCCAGAAATATCGTAATGAGATCCATGGCAAGGGCAGAACCAACCGTTGTAATCACCTTTTTGGTCTAAGGGTACACATCCTAAATGCGTGCATACTCCAAGCATCACAAGCCACTCTGGATTTTTAGCTCTATCCTCATCTTTTTCTGGATGTTTTAAATCATCTAATTTAACAGCTCTTGCTTCATCAATTTCTTCTGGGGTTCTTCGTCTAATAAAAACAGGTTTACCTCTCCACAAAACTGTAATAGTTTTTCCTGGGTTCATTGAGCTCACATCTACTTCTGTACTAGCTAGAGCCTTTACTGAAGCGTCTGGGTTCATTTGATCTATCATCGGCCAAACTGTTGCCCCTACTCCTACAGCTCCGACTGCAGCTGTAGCTGTGAATAAAAAATCTCTTCTTTCAGTTTTTTTTTCAGACATTGTTAAATTTAATTAAATATACTCAAAATAGATTTTTTCTACTTAAATATATGTTTCATATAATATAAAATACTCAATTTACTACTGAAAGAATGACACATAATAGTTCAATATTTTCGGGTCCCAAAATTGCTTTATTTGAACCTGATATACCCCAAAATACAGCAGCTATAATAAGAACATGTGCATGTCTTGGGGCAGAATTAGAAATTATAGAGCCATGTGGCTTCTTGTTAAATGATAAGAGATTTAAAAGGGTTGTAATGGATTATATGGACAATAAAGAGATTAAGTTTTATCAAAGCTTCGATAGATTTTATAAGGATAAAAAGAATCATAGAATTGTATTAATGACCACCAAGGCTTCTATTTCATATACTAAATTTAAGTTTGAAAAGAATGACACTATTTTATTCGGGAGGGAAAGTGCTGGAGTACCAGAAAAAGTACATGGATTAATTAAAAACAAATTAAAGATACCTATGAAAAATAATAAAAGGTCACTAAATATCTCCTCATCTGTTGCTATTATTTTAGCTGAGAGCCTAAAACAAACAAATTTAATTTAATATGGATTTAGAAATTAGAAAAGATTTGACAAGTAATTGGTTTAAAACTTTACAAGACTCAATATGTCATAGCATAAGTGAGCTAGAAAGAAATAAGATTAAATTTAAATCAACAACATGGAAAAGAAATCAAAATAAAGATGAAGGTGGTGGTGAATATAGAATACTTAAAGATGGAAGAATATTTGATAAAGTAGGCGTAAATTTTTCAAAAGTTTATGGGAAATTTCCAAAACATTTTCAAAAACAAATTCCAGGTGCCGAAAAAAATCCGAATTTTTGGGCATCAGGTATTTCTGTAGTAATGCATATGAAAAACCCCCTAATTCCAGCGATGCATTTTAATACCAGATATATTTGCACATCTCATGATTGGTTTGGGGGAGGTATGGATGTCACTCCATCCAAAAAAGATGAAAATGAGAGAAAGGAATTTCACAAAATATTAAAAGAAATGTGTAATCGTCATAACAAAAAATATTATCCAAAATACAAAAAATGGTGTGACGAATATTTTTATTTACCTCACCGAAAAGAAACAAGAGGGATTGGGGGAATTTTTTTTGACTACAAAAAAAATAATTTTGAAAAAGATTTTAAATTTGTCAGGGAGGTCGGTACCACATTTGAATTAATATTTAAAAAAATTATCAAAAAGAAGTTAAAAAAAAAATGGACTTTAAAAGATAAGGAAATGCAATATATAAAAAGAGGTAGGTATACAGAATTTAATTTGCTTTATGATAGAGGTACAAAATTTGGATTGCAAACAGGTGGAAATGTTGAGGGTATTTTAATGTCGTTACCGCCAATTGCAAAATGGAAATAAAATGGATAAAGAGCCAATTACTTTAAACGGTTTAAATAAACTTAAAGAGGAATTAATTTTTTTAAAAGAGAAAAAACGTCCTAAAATTGTTGCTGCAATTGCTGAAGCACGCTCACATGGAGATTTAAAAGAAAATGCTGAATATCATGCTGCTAAAGAAGAACAATCCCATAATGAGGGAAGAATCACTGAAATTAATGACATAATCGCGAGAGCAAACATTATTGATGTTACAAAATTGAATAATGATGGCAAAGTTATTTTTGGATCAACAGTTTTTTTAGAAAATTTAGATACAGGTGAAAAAATAAATTACAAGATTGTTGGAAAAGATGAAGCAGACCTCAAAAGTAAATTAATTTACTATCAATCACCAATTGGAAGAGGGCTTATTGGAAAAAATAAAAATGATCTAGTTGAAATTAGTACTCCTGCTGGTAAAAAAAACTTTGAAATTAAAGATGTTAAATATATTTAATCATTAATTATGTTTTCAATCTGTTGTTCTGATATTTGAAAATTATTTTCGATCCATTTACTCTCAATAAGTTTTAGTTTTTCCCCTAAAATTTTTCCCTCTGGAATATCATATTTTGACATTATGAAATCTGCTTTAAATGGCATTGTTGGTACCGATTTTATTTCAAATTTGCTAATTAATGCCGCTATATTGATATCTAATTTGTTAGTTTTTAATATCCTATAATTTAGAATATCCAAGACTGTCTCTTTGCCTGAATGATAAAATATCAAATTTAAATTTTTTTCAGTAAAAGTTTTTGAAGTTATTTTTTTTTTATAAAAATCGCTTATATCTCTAATCCTTTTTTGGTCCTTTTTAGATAGGTTAAATTTATAAATAAAATACTCCACATTGTCAGTTTCATCGATGATTAATAATGAAATGATAAAGATAAAATCAACTTTGGATAGCATATCCTTTAGATTAGTATTTAGTTTAGAAAAAATATTAAAGTGTTTTAGTTGAGGAAAAACTGAGACTAAAATTTCTAAAATTATTTTATCTTTTGACAAACTTTCTAACACATTTGGTTTGAGAATCTTTCTTAGTTCATCTATCAGTCTTTCTTTCGAAAGGTTTGCGATGCCAACAAGATTCGTTTTTAAAACTTTAACAATTTTAGGATCATGTGGTTGTTTAGAATAATTTAAAAAAAATCGTAAATATCTCAATATCCTCAGGTAGTCCTCTTTTATTCTTTTTTCTGGATTACCAATAAAATTAATTTTACCCTTATTAATATCCTCATAACCGTTATATGGATCAAATAAATTTCCCTCTTTATCTGAGTAAATAGAATTAATGGTGAAATCTCTTCGCGAAGCATCAATTTTCCAATCATCAGAAAATTTTACTTTTGCATGACGACCATCAGTCAAAATATCTTCTCTTAAACTTGTAATTTCAAATTTACTATCTTCTATTATTGCTGTTATTGTTCCATGATCTATTCCACTCTCATAGAATTCAACGTTGCTTTTTTTGAGTGCAGAACAAACCTCTGTTGGAGCTATATTTGTTGCTAAATCAATATCATCAAAAATTTCGTTATTTATAACTTTTCTTATGCAACCACCAACATATCTAAGTTCACTTGTAGTTGAATAAGAGTTTATGGCATTAAATATTTTAGACACCGGAGTTTTTTTTGATATGTCTTTTATTCTATTACTTATCGGATCTAGATTATTTTGTCTGAAAAAAAATTTGTATATTAAACTTTTCATATTTGGCTGGGGCGCTAGGATTCGAACCTAGGATGCAGGTACCAAAAACCCGTGCCTTACCGCTTGGCTACGCCCCAATATAAAATTGATATAACACAAAAAAATAAAATTTATATAGTTTTTGAGCTTATACACCAATATTTTGTATAATCTTTATTAAATTGTGTAAGTGCTTTGTCGCATTTTTTTTTAGAATTATAATAAGCAATAAAAGCTGATCCAGAGCCAGTCATTCTTACAAACTCAGGATTATACAAATTTGTTAAGTAAATTTTAATTTTTTTCAAAATTGGGTGTTTAACCAAGACAATTTCTTCCAGAGAATTACTCATTTTTTTTAAAAAATTAAGACTAAACATTTTTTTTCGTGGAGTTTTAAATTTGGCAGTCTCATAATTCCTTACATCTGCGTAAATAGCTTTTGTCGAGCAACCAAAATTAGGTTTAACAACTAATGTATATAATTTTTTGCAATTTTTAAATTTTCTAGTCTGGTTCTTAGAAGTTAATACTTGATAATCATTAGTTAATCCTAAAATAACATCTGATCCTAAATATCTAGCTATTGAACGAATTTTTTCTTTATCTAAAGAGAATATTTTTTCCTTGATAAAATAATTAAGAATACTAGCGGCATTCATTGAGCCCCCTCCTAACCCAGACTGTTGTGGTACATTCTTGACTATCTCGATATGAAATTTTTCTTGAAGTAATTTTTTTTTATCAAGTATTCTTAATAATTTAGTGACACTATTGTTTGAGTTGATATTTTTTGAAAATTTTCCTTTAAATTTTACAATATGGTTTTTTTTATTAATTCTTTTTATCAGTATCAGATCATAGATATTTATGAAAGCAACCAGGCTTTCTATTTTGTGGAGCTTTGAAGATTTACCTAGAACATTTAGTGCTAAATTAATTTTAGCATATGATTTAATCTTCTTTAATTGCATTGATTAAGATTTATTTATGCCCTCTATTAATTTTAGATTAATCTTATCTTTCATTTCTTTCTCTGCTTTTTTCATTTTAAGCACATTTTTCCAAAAATATCTTGCTTGTATTTTTTGGTCTAATTTCCATAAGATATCACCATAGTGATCATTTACTATTGGATCTTCGGGCATCAACTCCACTGCTCTTTGCAAAAATTTTTCAGCTTTAGAATAATCCTCTATTAAATAATAAGCCCAACCAATTGAGTCAATTATATATGGATCATTACTTTCTAACTCATAGGCTATTTTAAGCATATCTAATGCTTCGTCTATTTTATAATCTCTTTCAAGCCATGAATATGCTAAATAATTCAAAACATATGCATCATTTGGCTCTATATCTAAAGACATTAACAAATCTTTATCTGATTTTTCGTATTCACCAATTCTCTCATAGCTTCCACCCCTTCTGTAAAGTACATCAGCCTTGATTATGTTATTATCATCTAGATCTTCAATTAATTTTGAATAATACTTTATTGCATTTTTATAATCTTTAGAACCTTTATAAAAGTTAGCTATATCAAAAATCATCTTACGATTATGTTTTTTAATTTTATTGAATTCAGACGTTATAAAAGCAACTGATTTTTTTTTGTTATTATCTTCCTCAGCTATAATTTGTGCCTCTTTTTTAATACGAAACCAATAATAAATTTTATCTTCTTTATCAAATCCTTTTAAAATTTTTTTGGCTTTAATGAAATCTTCATTGAAGTAATAATTTTCAGCTACTAAGGATAAATTATATATAAACTTTGGATTTAAATAATTTGAGAGATATAAATAAAAATTAGATTTTTCAAAATCGTCTTGAGATGAATAAAGATTAGAGACCAAAAATAAAAACTCACTAATTACATCATTGTGATTTTTGCATGAAAATATGTTTGTAAATTTTTCATATTTTCTATCCTCTACCCAGTTTTTAGACTGGGATATTAATAATTTAGAATTAATATAATCATATTCTGATAAAACATTACGAACAGTAGAAATCCTTCCTTTTTCAATTAAATAACTGACATAAAAAAACACGTATCTTGAGTAATCAGAATCACTTTCATTAATTACCTTTAGGAAATAATTTTCAGTATTTTTATCGTCTAAATAGCATTTTTGAAAAGCGTCTGAAATTTTCGATAAATTTCCATAACTTGTCTTGTTTTCAAAATAATTTTTTTCTTTAAAAACATAAATATATTCTTTTAAAATATTTAGAACTGCTAACTTCAATTTTTCTTCATTAAAAAAATCTGTTACTCTATTGGTCTGATCGTAAGCATCATCAAAATTACCACGTTTTAAACTATCGAGAATTAATAACAAATATGCATCAAAAAATTTTGTATTTTCATTTTCTTTATTTAACCTAATAACATTAATCGCTTGAGAAACTTTATTTTCTAATACTAAACTTGTTACATATCTTTTTAGATATGGATCATGCTGATTAGTCAATATTTTTGATGAATTATAAAAATTTAATGCATCAGAATTTTTTTTATTTTCGAAAGCAACTATCCCAGAAAAATAATTCGATAAATTTTTCGGATTGAAATTATTGAAACTATTGCTTTTAGAATAAAGATGATTCTGATAGAATAATATGAATATTATTACTGATAAAACTTTTTTTAAACACATTAGTTTATTCTATGTCTAAAAAACTCCTAAATCAAAACACTAAATTCACACAAGATTTCATTAGAACATTTGAGACAGATTTTATCTTCAATAATGAGCCACAAAATAGATATAAAGATTTAAAAAGCAATCTGATTAATTCAAACTCGCAAAAAAAACAAAAGCTATCTGATCTTAAAAATTTAATAAATACAATTGAGGATTGTAATCTAAAGAAAGCTTCAAAAAATCTTTTATTTGGTAGTGGAAATATAAACAGTTCTATAATGTTAATTGGCGATGCACCTGGTGAAGAAGAAGATGAGTCTGGGTTTCTTTTTCAAGGTGATGTGGGAAAGCTTTTAGAAAAGATGCTCTTAGCTATCAATATAACAATGGACAATATTTATTTAACTTATTCAATAAACTATAAGACAACTGATGAAAGAAAACCTAATACTAGTGATATAAAAAGATATTCTAAATTTTTGAAAGAACATATTTCAATAATTAATCCACAAATGTTAATCCTAATGGGTGGAACTGCTATGGAGGCTGTCACTGGGTTAAAGAGTAAAATTTCAGATGAAAGGGGGAAATGGAAAGAAATAATTATAGGAAGTAAAACAGTCCCCTTAATAATTAGTTACAGCCCATCATATTTAATTAGATTCCCGGAGAATAAGAAATATTCTTGGGAGGATTTAAAAATGATTAAGCAAAAAATTCAAGATCTAAATATAAAGTTTTAATGAAATTAATTGCTGGAGTTGATGAGGTTGGACGTGGAAGTTTAGTGGGACCTGTATATGCAGCTGCTGTAGTTTTAAATCACTCGATAAACAAAAAACTATTAAAAGACTCTAAGAAGTTATCCAAAAAAAGGAGAGAAATTTTAGCTAAATATATCAAAAAAAATTCTACATGGGCCATAGCGAAAGCATCAATCAGTGAGATTGAAAAAAAAAATATTTTACAGGCTAGTTTGATGGCAATGAAAAGAGCAATCCTTAAATTGAAAAAAAAACCCTCAATGATTTTAGTTGATGGAAATGAATTACCAAAGATAGAAAAATACAAACTTAAATCTGTAATCAAGGGAGATCAAAAAATACCGTCAATTTCTGCTGCATCAATTATTGCAAAAGTAGCTCGTGATAATTTTATTTCAAAGTTAGGTATTAGATATAAAAGTTACTCATGGGGAGAAAATTATGGGTATGGTACCAAAAAACATTTAAGAGCTATCAAAAAGTTTGGGGTCACAGTTCATCACAGAAAGACTTTTTCACCTTTAAATAAATTAAAAACCTCAAAGCAATAAACACTAGATATAGATATTTCTAAAATTAAATACACAAATTGAGTCTTCATAATTCAATCATAGGTTGACCCAAGAATCTTTTTCGAGTCTAATTTATTTTTATAAATGAACTCAATTTTCAAAAATAAATTAATTAATGGTGATAGCCTGATGGAATTAAAGAAAATTCCAGATGAGACTTTTGATTTAATTTTTGCAGATCCGCCATACAATTTACAATTAAAAAATGAACTTACAAGACCTGATAGAACAAAGGTTGATGCAGTAAATGATAAATGGGATAAATTTAAGAATTTTAAAAAATATGATGACTTTACTTATTTGTGGTTGACAGAGTGCAAAAGAATCTTAAAAAAGAATGGTTCTATTTGGGTAATTGGTAGTTATCATAATATTTTTAGAGTTGGAACAGCAATACAAAATTTAGGTTTTTGGATTTTAAATGATGTCATTTGGAATAAAAAAAATCCTATGCCAAATTTTAGAGGGACACGTTTTACAAATGCTCATGAAACTTTAATTTGGGCTTCAAAATCTGAAAAATCAAAATATACTTTTAACTATCAGTCTTTAAAATGTTTAAATGATGATCTTCAAATGAGGTCTAATTGGGAATTACCAATTTGTAATGGCTCTGAAAGATTAAAAAAGAACGGCAAAAAAGTACATTCTACACAGAAACCTGAGGCTCTACTTCACAGAATTTTACTAGCAACTTCAAATAAAAATGATTTAATTTTAGATCCTTTTTTAGGGTCAGGAACAACGGCAACAGTTGCTAAAAAATTAGGGAGAAATTATTATGGAATTGAAAAAGAAAAAACTTATTTTAAAGCTGCTGAGCAAAGATTAAGTAAAACTAAACCCATAGAAGATGAATATTTAGATACTCTACAGAACGGTAGATCTAAACCAAGAATACCATTTGGCTCTTTAGTTGAATTAGGAATAATTAAACCAGGCACCACTATTTTCGATAATAAAAAGAAAATCAGTGCAAAAATTATGGCTGATGGCAGTATCAAACATGCTCAAACTGAGGGCTCAATTCATAAAGTAGCAGCTACAATCTTAGGTGCTGAAAGCTGTAATGGATGGACCTATTGGCATTACAACTTGAATGGAAACGCAGTTCCTATCGATCATTTAAGACAAAGGTTGATTTCTAATAGTTAATTCTTATAAATTTTTCCAAGATAGCCCTCTAAAAACTTTTTATTTTTTACTAGTCTTTTCAAAAAAATATTTCTTAATAATGTTGTTAAAGGATTAGATAAATGAAAAGCAAATTGATTAAATTTTGAGCGATTATTTACCATCTTTATTTTATCAACTCTATTTCTAAAAAAATTACTCTCAGTATTATTCTCTATATTCTCAAATAATTCGTATGCACCCTCTATTGATTGTGATGCACCTTGAGCAAATGATGGTGAAAAAGCAAAAAAAGCATCTCCTATTATATGAATATTATTATTATTAACCTCAAAAAAATCATGACTTACAAATATTGGGTATATCTTTAACTCATTAACACTATCAAAAAATTCCTTATTTAAGTGTGGAACTTTTTCTAAAATCTTACTGATAAAATTATCATCTTTAAACAAAGAAAAATCTTTTTGCTCATCCTTTGAAAGTTTGAATTTCATTACAGCTATAAAATTTAAATCACCATTAGGAGAGACTGGATAAATAACGTAATGAAAGTTTGAACCTAAAAACAATGAGATATTCTTTTTATCAGCCATGTTTGAAGAACTTGGTATAATCCCTCTAATAGCTAACGTGTCATTAAATTTTGGTTCAATTTGATCTTTTGATAACAGATTTTTACTCTTTGAAAAGACTCCATCTGAAATAATTAGATAATCAAATTCATAAATTTGATTATTTTCAAAAGAGATTTTAACGATTTGATCTTGTTTTTCTATCTTTGAAATAGTGTGGTCAAACTTTATTTCTTTTTCTAAATCCTTTTTTAAAAAATTAATAAGTGATGATCTTTTAAGAGTAGTATATTTACAATTTTCAGTATTAAAATCTGATATATTTAACTCACATATCTTATTAGAATTCTTAACTGAGTAAAAATTAATTTTGTCTGGATTAAATTTTTCACTATTTTCTAATTTATCAAACTGAATTTTATTTAATAGTTTGATGCTGTTAACAGATAATTGAATACCGTAACCTTCTTTTGAATTAATTAAGCTATTTCTCTCAAAAATATTTACTTGATACTTTTTGCTTCTCTTAAATAAATTGGCAATAAATAGCCCTGAAATTCCAGCACCAATTATAGCTACTTTTTTCATTGATTTTTTTCTAAATATTTAAAAACTTTCTTAGTAAATGATGGAAGCATATAATTATCTAATTTTCTTCTATCAAACCAGTAAGATGAAGGAAATCTTTTTGCATTTTTGAGATATTGAATTTTTATGTTCATATTCATGTTTGACATTTTAAAACTAAGATTTTCATTAAAATTTTTTGGCTTAGATAGCTCTTCCATTGGAAAAATTTTTAAATTTTTAAGAAAACTAAATTTTGTGTTTTTTATAAGCAAATACCTTTGATTTTTTTCATAAACTTTAAGAATAAAGTATTTTTCTTTATTCTTTTTTGTAATTTTAGCAAAATCAAAATCTTTCTTCTTAAAAGACTTACAATTTTTTGAGATTGGACACCCGCTGCATTTAGGATTTTTAGGTTTGCAAATAATTGCTCCCAATTCCATTAAAGCTTGTGCATAATCGCTTGCTCTTGATGAAATTCCAAAAATAGATTTTTTTTCTATTAGATTGTTTTTTTGAATTTCCTCTTCTTTTTTTAAATAAAGATATCTTTTTAAAACCCTTTCAATGTTTCCATCTAGAGGAATACAGGATTTATTAAAGGCAATAGCTAAGATTGCATCAGCAGTGTAATTGCCAATACCAGGTAAAGATATTAAATCCTTATAATTATTTGGAATTTTTCCATGATATTTACTAATTATAATTTTAGCAGTTTTTTGTAAATTTCTTACTCTTGAATAATATCCAAGACCTTCCCATAATTTTATTAATTTATTTTCTCTAACTTTAGCTAATTCCATAAGTGAAGGTAATTTTTTTATAAATCTATTAAAAAAAGGAATAACAGTTACAACTTGTGTTTGTTGTAACATGAACTCACTTACCAATGTAAAATAATGCTTTTTGCAAGAAGGTACTTTTTTCCGCCATGGTAAGTTTCTTTTATTTAAATCATACCATTTAAGAACTTTTTTTGTTATGATCTTTTCTGTCATATGTATTTCAAAAATAATACTAAGCAGAGATTAAGATCCATTCAAGGCTTAAGATCTTTTAAAGACACCTTACCAACAAATGTAAAAAAAGTTATTAACAAAAGAGGCCATATTTTTTCTGAAATACTTAATAATTGGAAATTTTTGGTAGGAGAAAGTCTCTTTAAAGTTTGTTTCCCAAAATCATTTAAAAATTCAAATAAATTTGGAGTTAGTACATTATTAATTATGGTTAAGAGAGGTCATGAAATAGATTTAGAATATTCAAAAAAAGAAATCATGGATAGAGTAAATAATTTCTTTGGAAATATAGTAATTGAAAAAATCAAATTTACTACTTTTGAGGAGGAACGTAAGCAGGTAATCAGTGACAAAATAGAGAAAAAAGCTGTGACAAGAAAAACATTCCGTAAAAAAATTGAGAGTGTTAAAAATGAAAAAATCAAAAAGTCCCTAATAGAACTAACAAAAGTATTTAGAGAAAAATGAAAAAAACTATTTTATTAATTTTGATTGTTTTTGGATTTTCTCTCAAGGTAAATGCTGAAAATAATCGAATTGTTTCCGGACAAAACGATGCCAAAATAACAATTATAGCTTACGAGTCTCTGACTTGTAGTTTTTGTGCAGATTTTCATAACAATATTTACCCACTACTTAAAAAAGAATTTATTGATACTGGTTTAGTAAAAATAGAATTTAGGCACTTTCCCTTGGATATTATTGCTCTTAATGCATCAAAAATTTCACAGTGCAAACAAGATCAAAGTTTAGAAATTATGATGAGTTTATATTCTGATCAGCAGGCTTGGATTAAAGGCAAAACAATAGAGGAGGCTAATAAAAACTTAAAAAAATTTGTTGAAAACAAAAATTTTAACTTAGATTTTGAAAAGTGCATAAGCGATAAAAAGATTGAAGATTTCGTTTTAAATGATCGAATCGAAGGCACTAAAAAATTTAAGGTAAATTCCACTCCTACGATTATAATTAATGATAAAAAGTTCGAGAAAACTCTTAATTATAAAAATTTAAAAAAATCTTTAGAAAAGCTGATATAAGCTAATTAATGAAGTTTAAAAAAATCCAATTAAATGGGTTTAAGTCTTTTGCTGATAAAACCAATTTCTTAATCGAAGATGGTTTAACTGGTATAGTTGGACCTAACGGTTGCGGAAAATCAAATATTGTCGAGTCCATCAGATGGGTTATGGGCGAAACATCTGCAAAAAGTTTACGTGGCTCAGGAATGGAGGATGTGATTTTCTCTGGCACTTCAAATAAACCATCTAAAAATATCGCTGAGGTTTCTATAACAGTTGAAAATGATACTGGCGAAGGACCTATTCAATATCGGAAAGTTAATGAAATTAACGTTAGAAGAAAAATTGAAAAAGATAAAGGATCCAAGTTTTACATCAATGATAAAGAGGTAAGAGCAAGGGATTCTCAAATGTTTTTTGCTGATTTATCCACTGGAGCTCACTCTCCATCGATGATTAGTCAGGGTAGAATTGGAGCCCTAGTGACGGCTAAACCTACTGATAGAAGAGCAATTCTCGAAGAGGCAGCCGGTATTTCTGGTCTACATGTAAGACGACATGAAGCTGAGTTAAGATTGGGTGCAGCTGAAAATAATCTTAAAAGAGCAGATGAATTAAGAAAACAACAAGAAAAACAATTGGCAAATCTTCAAAAACAAGCGGAGGAGGCATCAAAATATAAAAACATAACAGATGAAATAAAAAAAATTGAAGCTGGTCTTTACTATCTGAAATTAATAGAAATTGATAAAGAAATAACTATTGAAAATGAGATAAACAAAGAGGCTGAAGGTGAGGTTAGTGGATTCAATGAAAGAATCACAGAAATTGAAACGTTAATCAAATTAGAAACAGAAAAAGTTACTCCATTAAGAGAAAAAAACATCGAAAATTTGTCTAAAATCCAAAGATTGAATTTAGAACTTCAGAGTTTGGATAAAGAAAATACTAGGACTCAAGAAGAGATTGAGAATATTAAAAAGTCACTAACAACACTTGATGAAGATGTTTCAAGAGAAAAAGGAATTATTATAGATGCTAATTCTAATGAGAAAAGACTCAAAGAGGAAAGAAGTGACCTAATAGAGGTTGACTCAAAATATTTTGAGACAGAAAAAAAATCAAATGAGGATCTTGATAATTCAAAAAATAATTTATTTGATGAAATAGGAAAAATTAAAACTTTAATAAGTTCAAATCAAAATGATAGTGCATTAGATATTCTAAATAATCTTGAAAAAATTATTGATAAATATGCCGATAGCTATAGTAAAAATCAAAATATCAAAAAAGAATCTGTTAAAAGAAATGAGAGAATCAAAATAATTGAAAAAGAAATTGAAAGCTGGAAAAATTTACTTCTAAATTCTGAAAAAATGGTAAATGAATTAACTGGTAGAAAGAATAATCTAACCAATCAATTAGAAATACTTGATAATCAACCAAAAATACAAGCAGAAAAAAAGGGACAAATTTCAGAAAATTTAAGAAATTCAGAGGAAGAAAAAGAAGAAAATGAAAAAATTATAAATGATACTGACGAAAAAATTGACTCACTCAGAACAAAACTTAATGAAATACAAGAACAATTTATACAAATAAGAGAGAGAAAAGCAAGCTCTGGTGCAACTGTCGAAGGATTAATAAAAAGAAAAAATGATCTAATAGATCGAATTACTTCTGAGCTTAATTTGACTGAGGAAAATATCTTGGAAAATTCAAATTTAAATGGTATCGAAGAATTACCTGACGCTGTAAATCAAGAAGATTTATTGGATAAAAAAAAACAGGAGAGAGAAAAATTAGGGTCCGTTAATTTAAAAGCAGACGAAGAAACTAATAAATACGAGACTGAAATTAAAAAAATGGAGTCTGACCGGGCAGATTTAGTGACAGCAATTGTAAAATTAAAAGACAGTATTAATGAACTCAATCAAAAGGGTAGAGAGAGATTGGTTGAAGCCTTTGAAAAAGTTAATAGAAAGTTCAATGAAGTTTATACAAAATTATTTAATGGTGGTAATGCAAAACTTGAACTCGTTGACTCAGAGGACCCTCTAGAAGCAGGTTTAGAAATGTTGGTAAGTCCACCAGGAAAAAGACTTCAATCAATAACTCTATTATCGGGCGGAGAACAAGCTTTAACTGCACTATCACTTATCTTTGCAGTTTTTTTAACTAATCCTTCTCCTATTTGTGTACTTGATGAAGTAGATGCTCCTTTGGATGACGCCAATGTCACAAGATTTTGTAATTTATTAGATGAGCTTACAAAAATAACAAATACAAAGTTTATCATCGTTACTCACCATGCATTGACAATGTCAAAAATGAATAGATTATACGGTGTAACCATGCCTGAAAAAGGAATAAGTCAGCTGGTAGCAGTTGATTTACAAAAAGCAGAGAGTATGGTTGCTTGATTAAAATAATCGGATGTCTAAAAATCAGTTCAAAACTCGCTTAGAAATTGCAAAAAAAAAGCTCTCAAAGAAAGACAGTGAAAACAAAAAGCAGAATCCATCGCCTTTTGGCTCAGCTTTTAAGCTAAGTACAGAATTAGTATCTGCAGTTGCCGTAGGGACAATTATTGGGTTTATTTTAGACAATACCTTTGGTACTAAACCTTGGTTAATTTTAATTTTTTTTTTTGTAGGTGTAATCGCAGGCATTACGAATGTGATTAGATCTGCCAAAAATATGCAAAAATAGATATAAGACTTATGGCAGCAAATCCAATGACTCAATTCGAAGTTTATAGAATTGGGCCAGAAATAAAGATCGGAGCTTTTGATATCTCATTCACAAATGCAAGTTTGTTTATGGTAGTCAGTTCTCTTGCAATTCTCCTGATTTTTAATTTAGGGGCTAAAAAAAATTCTATGCTACCTAATAAGATTCAACTATTAGCAGAATTAAGTTACACTTTCGTATCTAAAATGATCAGCGATACAGCAGGATCTAAGGCAAAACCTTATTTTGCATTTATATTTTCATTATTTATGTTTGTTCTTTTTTGCAATATGTTTGGAATGATACCTTATACCTTTACAGTCACTAGTCATATAATAGTAACATTTGTTTTAGCTGCATTCATATTCATCGGTGTAACAATTATTGGTTTTATAAAACATGGATTTGGTTATTTAAAACTTTTTGTGCCAAGCGGAGTTCCTATTGTTTTATTGCCTTTGATAGTTGTCATTGAAATAATCTCATATCTAAGTAGACCTATTAGTTTATCAGTAAGACTTTTTGCTAATATGATGGCAGGTCACACAATGATGAAAGTTTTCGGAGGCTTTGTTATAAGCCTCGGAATAGTTGGAGGATGGCTTCCTTTAACATTTTCTGTTGCATTAACTGGTTTGGAGATCTTAGTTGCTTTTCTTCAAGCTTACGTTTTCGCAATTTTAACATGCATTTACTTAAATGATGCATTAAATTTACACCATTAACTAATAAAGGAGGATATAATGGAATTAGAAGCAGCAAAAATGATCGGAGCAGGTTTAGCGGCAATCGCTTTAGCTGGTGCCGGTGTTGGAATCGGGATAATTTTTGGAAATTATCTTTCTGGTGCAATGAGAAACCCTTCTGCGGCACAAAAACAATTTCCTAACTTGCTTTTAGGATTTGCTCTAGCGGAAGCAACTGGATTGTTTGGTCTTGTAGTTGCATTAATCATTCTATTTGCATTTTAAATTTGATGATTAAAAAATTTTTTTTTCAGTTAATATTTTTATACCTCTTTTTTTCAAAAGAGGTTTTTGCAGCTGAAAGTGGTGGTATGCCTCAATTAGATCCTGAATTTTGGGTTTCTCAGGTTTTTTGGCTTACATTGGTTTTTGGTACTTTGTATATCGTTTTATCAAAGCTTATATTACCAAAGATTAGTGCAAACCTGGAATTAAGAAAATCTCAAATACAAGAAAACATTGAGGCTGCGGATAACCAGAGGAAAGACAGTGAATTAAAACTCAAAGAATATGATGATGTAATTTCAAAAAGTAAGCTTGAGTCGAAAAATTTTTTTAATGATACTAAAGAAAAAACATTAAAGACAATTAATGTTAAAAGAGATTTATTAGAAAAACAAATTGATGAAGAAATAAAAAAAGCTGAAAATGAGATTGATCAGCTCAGAAAGAGTGCTCCTCAAAAAATAAATAAAATTGCGATTGAGACATCTTCAGAAATACTTAAAAATTTAATAGGAGCCGAAATAAATAACAGTAGTATTTCAGCTATTGTTGATGATCTTTTCAAAAAAAATGGAGGCAAATATTATGGTAATTGATTCAACATTCTGGGTTGCCGTTTCCTTTTTCATCTTTTTTGGTGCACTTATTTATTTAAAAGTGCCACAGAAAATAAATGAAATTCTTAATAAACTAATTACTGATATAAAAAATGAGATTGATGAAAGCGAAAAGCTTAGAAAGGAAGCAAAAGATTTATTAATTAACGCTCAAAATAAACTTAATACTGCTCAATCCGTAAAAAATGAAATTTTGGAACAGGCTAAAAAAGATAGTGATAAATTAATCATAGAGCTGAATGAAAAATTTCATAAATCTTCAGAAATAAAAAAAGCGTCTGCTGAAAACAAAATAGTTCAAATGAAAGAGGCAGCGATTAAAGAAATAAAGGATGCATCAGTAAAAATCGCAGTAGACTCTGTTAAAAAAATTATTACCACATCCGTTGATAAGTCTAAACTCGATAATTTATTTCAAAAAAATTTAGAAGAGACTAAAGAAGAGTTAAAAAAAATTAATTCATAATTATCTTACAATTTTTTAAAAAAACTATAAATTATCAAGATGAATTCTATTGTGATCGGCTCAGGTTTTGGTGGTATTGCCGCAGCTCTAAGATTAAAAGCTAAGGGTCATCAAGTAACATTGGTTGAAAAACATCCTGATCTTGGTGGCAGAGCAAGAGTTTTTAAAAAAAATGGTTTCACTTACGATGGTGGGCCCACCGTAATAACTGCACCCTATTTAATCGATGAATTATTTAGATTATTTAAAAAAGATCCAAAAAATTATATAGAACTTTCCCCTCTTAAAATTTGGTATCAATTCATTTTTGAGGATAATTCAAAATTTAATTACTCGGGTGATGAAACTAAAATGAAAGAACAAATAGCAGAAATTAGTAAAGATGATGTTGCGGGATACGAAAAACTAGTAAGTTTTACAAAGAAAATTTTCGACAAGGGTTTCTTAGAGCTTGCTGATGTGCCTTTTGATAAACCCTTTTTTATGATGCAGCAACTTCCCTCACTTCTAAAACTTAAAAGTTATAAATCAGTTTATTCATTGGTTTCATCTTTTATAAAAAATGAAAAACTTAGAAGAATGTTAAGCATGCATCCTCTTTTGGTTGGTGGCAATCCTTTTACAACTACTTC
The DNA here is from genome assembly GCA_902614355.1 of uncultured Pelagibacteraceae bacterium. Lineage (GTDB taxonomy): Bacteria > Pseudomonadota > Alphaproteobacteria > Pelagibacterales > Pelagibacteraceae > Pelagibacter. Next base: position 59,227 of record CACMKP010000003.1, on the reverse strand, counting down.
TATTTATGGGCTAATTTTATATTTAGAGAAAAAATGGGGAATACATTATTCAATGGGTGGGACAGGCAATATTATCAGAGGTTTTGAGAAACTTATGAATGAAGTTGATGTTAAAATCATAAAGGGCCATGAAGTAGAAAAAATTATTTCAAGTGGAAATAAAATAACTGGAGTCAAACTTGATAATGATACTAATATTTTAGCTGATAATGTTATTTGTAATGCCGACCCACCTGCAGTTTACGAAAAGATGCTTAATGGAAACTCAAAAAATTCAATTATGTTCAAATGGAAAAGGGGAAGGATGGAATACTCTATGGGATTATTTGTTTATTATTTTGGAACAAAAAAAACTTACCAAAACGTGGAACATCATACAATTAAATTTGGAAACAAATATAAAGAGCATCTCGATGACATATTTGAGAATAAAAAATTAAATGATGATATAAGTTATTATCTTCATAGGCCCTCTGCCACTGACAAAACTATGGCTCCTGCTGGACAAGATTGTTTTTATGTTCTTGTTCCAGTTCCCAATAATCAATCTAAAATTAATTGGTCTATTCAGGGAGAAAGGATGAAAAATTTGGTGATTGAAAAAATGGAAAAGGATCTTATGCCAAACTTAAGAGAAAATATTGTCGAAGACTTTTATTTGACACCAGACTATTTTGAAAAAGACTTAAATACAAAATATGGATCAGGCTTCTCAATTCAACCAAAATTTACACAATCTGCTTATTTTAGATTTCATAATAAATCTGAAATATACGATGGACTTTATTTTGTTGGAGCTGGAACACATCCAGGGGCTGGTGTGCCCGGCGTCCTATCCTCAGCTAAAGTATTAGATAAAATTTTATAATGTCTGATAAAAGTTACTTGTCTGTTTATGCTAAGTCATTTAGCTGGGCTGGTTTTTTTTTACCAAGGAAAACACTTAAAAAATGTTCAGTATTGTACGATTTCTGTAGAGTTGCAGACAATATTGCAGACGATAAAGACGAGGTAGAGGTGAAAGAAAAAAAATTTGCTGAATTTGAAAATGACTTTATTCAAAAAAAATTTGATAACCTTATTATAAAGAATATGTGGGGTATCATGGAGGAATTCGACATATCCATAAAAATAGTTCAAGATTTATTGGCTGGTATTAAATCGGATATTAAAGAGAGAGTTGAACTAAATTCAAAAAAAGATTTATTAGTTTATTCATATAGGGTTGCTGGCACTGTTGGCTTAATGATGGCGAAAATTTTAAATGTAACAAAAAAAGATTCTCTTAAATCAGCTATTGATTTGGGAATAGCAATGCAATTAACAAATATATCTAGAGATGTCATAGAAGACTCAAAAAATAACAGATTTTATATAGAAGAAAATTTTGAAAAGATCTCCTCAACTGTTAATCTTGCGAACCGTTTTTATCAAGATTCTTTCTATGCAATAAAAAGTATACCAATTAGTTTCCGTTTTTCTATATTGGTTGCTAGAAGAGTGTATAGAAAAATAGGATATAAAATTTTAAAAAAAAAAAACTTAGAGAACTACCAAAGATCAGGGAAGATTTATGTCTCAAGCATTGAGAAGGTATTGGAGACTTTTCTGTCAATTTTTGACTTAATCAGTTTATATTTAATTAATAAAAACAAAGATCAAATTCAACATGATCACATTCTGATAAATGAGGAAATAAATTTAAATGAGAGAATTTGATTATGTAATTATCGGTGGTGGTTGTGCAGGATTATCTCTTGCTTATGAGTTAGAAATTCATGAAAAATTAAAAGATAAAACTTTAGCAATTATTGAACCTAGGAAGGAATATAAACGAGATAAGACTTGGTCTTTTTGGAAAATAGCACCTCATAACTTTGACGATTGTGTAAAAAAAAATTGGGAGAATTTTTCAATTAATATCCCAGGTAAAACAAATTATTTAGAATGTAAAAATTTTCCATATCAAAGCATTGATAGCGGTCTATTTTATGAAAAAATTAAGAACAAACTAAAAAAAAATGAAAATATTTTCTTTTTCAAAAATATAGAAGAGATTAACAGGCAAAATTCTTTAGTTTTTAATAGTGTGCCAAATATCAAAAAAAACCATCTAAATCTTTGGCAACATTTTTGTGGTATAGAAATAAAAACAGACAATGATATTTTCGACGAAAAAATTTTTAACCTCATGGACTTTGATTGTGAGCAAAGAGAAAGTGTGCATTTTTTTTATACATTACCATACACAAAAAATAGAGCTTTAGTAGAGACAACTTGGTTATCAAAAATGAATGACAATTCACAAAAAGATTATGAAAATCAAATAAACAATTATATTAAAAATAATTTAAAAATTAAAAATTATGAAATTACTTATAAAGAAGAGGGAGCAATACCACTATTTTATCCATTAAATAAAAACGAAAAAAATAAAATCAATATTGGAACAGCCGGTGGAATGACAAGATTAAGCACTGGATATACTTTTTTAAATATACAAGAACACAGCAAGTATATTAGAGAGAATATTGATAATATTTCAAATACTAAAAAATTTGAAATAGATAGAAAATACCAATTTTTGGATGAAATTTTCCTACGTGTTCTTCAGAAAAATCCTGAAAAAATGTCTGATGTATTTTTTAGGATGTTTAAGACTTCACCAAAGACTGTTATAAAATTTCTATCAAATAAGAGTAATTTTTTAGAAGATTTAAGTATAATTTTTAAAATGCCAAAATGGATATTTATTAAAGCTTTATTTGACTAATTGATGATGACTATACCGATTAAGAAAATTAACTTTAAACATTCTTTTATTTTTTTTTTATTTTGTAATATTGTTTCTCTACCGTTTATAAAAGCTTACAATCTAAGTATTTCTCCATTGGTTTGTTTATTATTAATTTTAATAATTGGTGTATCACATGGTTCTTTGGATCATATAAAGGGAAGGAAGCTTATTAAAATTTTCCAAATAAATAATATAATCACTTTCTATACATCCTATTTTCTGCTTGCGTTAACAGTTATAATTCTTTGGGTACTTTTGCCAACAGTAGTGCTTATTGCTTTTTTAATTGTTGCTTCATTTCATTTTGGAAAAGAAGATACTCAATTTCTAATAGATAATAATTCATATTTAAATCAATTTTTATTTTTTCTTAAAGGATCTTTGGTAGTATTGGCACCACTGTATTTTAATTTTAATGAAACAGTTTCTATTTTCAAAGTACTGTTAATCGAGAATGAATCATTTTATCAAAGTTTAAATGTGATCGAAAATAATAATTTTTTGATAATTGGGATTGTATTAAGTGCATTATCTAGCATAATTTTATTTTTCAAAAAATTTGACTTAAAAAAATTTACAATTTTTTTTGATTATTTCTCGATAATAATCATAAATATGCATTTCTCTCCATTAATAGCCTTCACAATTTATTTTTGTTTTTTGCATTCTATAAGACATAGTATTTCATTAATCACTGAACTTGATCAAGAAAGTTTAAGGGATGGACTTTTAGTTTTTATTAAAAAAGCTACCCCTTTAACTATCCTAACTGCTATTTTTTGTTTAATAGGTCTTTATTTTTTAAATAACAATTACAACTTAGACAGTGCAATTTTGAAATTAATATTTATAGGTTTGGCGTCTTTAACTTTTCCGCATATATTGCTCGAATATTTAATTGAAAAAAATGAAAAATAAAGAAATAAAAATTTTACTGTCTGCACCAAGAGGATTTTGTGCAGGTGTAGAGAGAGCAATTGAAATTGTTGAGAAGGCCATTCAAAAATACGGTGTTCCAGTTTACGTTAGACATGAAATTGTTCATAATAAATTTGTAGTTGACGATTTAAAAAAGAAAGGAGCTATATTTGTTGAAGAGCTTGAAGAAATTAAAGATAAAACTAGACCTGTAATTTTTTCTGCGCACGGGGTTCCAAAAAAAGTTCCCTATGAAGCTAAAAGTTACAAAATGACATATGTGGATGCTACTTGTCCCCTAGTCTCGAAAGTTCATCGTGAAGCTGAAAATCTTCACAAATCAGATTATCACTTAATTTTGATTGGACACCAGAACCATCCTGAGGTTGTTGGAACAATGGGACAATTACCAGTAGGTTCGATAGACCTTATTCAAGATGAAGATGAAGCAAAAAAATATGAATATAAAGAAAAAAAAAAATTAGCTTTTGTAACTCAAACAACTTTATCAGTAGATGACACAAAAAGTATAATTAGTATTTTAAAAGATAGATTTCCAGGAATTAGAGAACCACATAAAGAGGATATATGTTACGCAACGACAAATAGACAGATGGCTGTAAAAAATATTGCAAAAAAATGTGATATGTTTTTTGTAATTGGAAGTAGAAATTCCTCAAATTCAGTGAGGCTAGTTGAGGTCGCAAAAAAATCAGGTTGTAACAATACTCATCTAATTCACTCCCAAAGTGAAATACCTTATCATTTAATTGAAAAATCTAAAACTATAGGGATTTCTTCTGGGGCCTCTGCACCAGAAATTCTTGTAGAAAACTTCATAGATGATTTAAAAAAGAAATTTACAGTATCCATAGACGAGGTTGAGATAATTAAAGAAAACGTTGTTTTCAAAGTACCTAAGAAATTAAATTAAATGGCTGTCTATACCAAGATTAATAGGAGTGATTTAACAACTATAAACAGAAAATTTAATTTTGAAAATTTTCAAAGTTTTAAAGGAATAAAACAAGGTATTGAAAACACTAATTATTTACTCAGATCAAAAAATAAAAAGTTTATTCTTACAATTTTTGAAAAAAGAGTTGTGAAAAAAGAGATACCTTTTTTTATGAAATTAATGGATCAATTAAGTAATCTAAAATTTAATTGTCCCAAACCTCTTAAAAATAATCGAGGAAGTTATCTAATCAAGGTTAAAAATAAAATATCTTGTGTCGTAACTTTTCTTGACGGAAAAGACAAAAAAAAGCTTAATCTAAAGAATTGTTTTGATATTGGTAAAACAATTGCGCAAATACACTTATCTACAAAAAAACTAAAACTATACAGAAAAAACTCAATGAATATTAAAAATCTTAATCCTCTATTAAATAGTATTAAATTTAAGTCTCAAAAATTTAGTAACTTAGAAAAGTTTTTAAAAGATAATTTAAAAGATATAAAAGATAAATGGCCAAAAAAATTACCTCAAGGTATTATTCATGGAGATCTGTTTATAGATAATATTTTTTTTAAAGGTAATAAAATATCTGGCATAATTGATTTTTATTTTGCAGCAAATGATTATTTTATGTACGAGATTGCTATTTGCATAAATGCTTTATGTTTTGATAAAGATAAAACAAAATTTAGAATTAATAAAAGAAAGATTAAGAATTTAATAAAAGGTTACGAAAGTGTAAAAAAAATTACTAAAAAAGAAAAGAAATCAATAAATACTCTATGCCGTGGTGCAGCAATGAGATATTTTTTAACCAGACTGTATGACTACACAAATACTCCAAAAAAAGCATTAATTAAGATCAAAGATCCAAGAGAGTATTATCAAAAATTAGTAATACATAATAATTTAAAAACCTATAAAGATTACTTAAGTTAATGATCAAGATATACACAGACGGTTCTTGTATAGAAAACCCAGGTAGAGGTGGTTGGGCGGCAATAATATTAGATGATGGAAAAAAAATTGAAATAAAAGGAAATAAAAAAGATACTACGAATAATCAGATGGAATTGTTAGCACCTATACAAGCTCTTAAAAAAATTTCAAAGGGTAGTAAAGTTCAAATTTTTACAGATTCCAAGTACGTGAAATCTGGAATAACAGAATGGGTTCACAATTGGAAAAAAAATGGATGGAAAACAGCAAACAAACAAGATGTAAAAAATAAAGAACTTTGGTTAGAGTTAGATCTTTTAAATAATGAATTTGAAATAAGTTGGAATTGGGTAAAAGCACATTCTACTGATGAGTTAAATAATGAAGTAGATTTACTTGCAAGATCGGCAGCAAACAATTAAAGCATGCGCTTGGAAAGCGCATAACCTATAGTAAATTATTTAATAAATTTTCCGCGGAAGTTAAACCACACTCTTTAGTCTCTTTTTCTTCGTGAATATTAACAACTGTGAAATTTTCAATTACTATTAAATAACGATTTGATCTAATTCCCATTCCTTTTGCATTACGATCAACTTCTGCACCAATTGCTTTTGTGAATAACAAATAAGGATCAGATAACATTTTTATTTTACCTGTAGTATTATTTATCTCCCCCCAACCATTCATTACATAAGGATCGTTGACAGATAGACAAAATATTTGTTCTATTCCTTTTGCTTTGATTTTATCTGCATTTGCCACAAAGCCTGGAAGATGAAGTTTAGAGCAAGTTGATGTAAATGCCCCAGGTAAACCAAACAAAATAATTTTACCATTACCAATAATTTCTCTTAATTTGTTTTTTTGTGGTTCTCCATCAACAAGTTGAAAAACTTCTGTGTCTGGTAGTTGGTCTTTTATTTTAAGTTTCATATTGAATTCATCACATATTTTTTAACTTTTTCAATATCATTTGATAGAAGTTCAAATTTTTCTTTTCTGTCATTAACGTATTTCAGACAATCTGGTAAATTTTCAGTTTTTGAAATTGCATCTTCTATTGCTTTTGGAAATTTACATGGGTGTGCAGTTGATAATACAACACAATTTTTTTCCAATCTCAATTTTCGCACAGCACCGATACCCACTGCAGTATGCGGATCAACTACTATTTGATGTTCATCATTGATAGTTTTTATCATTTCAACAGTTTCGTTTTCATCAAGCATTTCAGATATAAAATTCTTTTTGATTTTATCTAAGTCATTTTTATCAATTTTATAAGTGTTATTTTTTATTTCGGCCATTACATCTTTTGTAACATCCGAGTTACAATCTTTTACGTCGTATAAAAGTCTTTCGAAATTACTTGCTATCTGTATATCCATGCTTGGTGTATTTGTTTCCTCAACTTTCTTTTGACTATAATCACCACCAGATATAGCTCTGTGCAGTATGTCATTTTTATTTGTAGCTACGATTAGTTTATCAATTGGAAGACCTAATTTTTTTGCTAAATAGCCAGCGTAAATATCACCGAAGTTTCCTGTTGGAACAGAGAAGGACAAAGGTTGACCATTTCCAACTTTAAAGTAAGCGTAAAAATAATACACTGATTGAGCAATAATTCTTGCCCAATTAATTGAATTTACACCCGACATATTGATTGCTTTAGAAAATTTTTCGTCGTTAAACATTGCTTTTACTAAATTTTGGCAATCGTCAAAATTACCCTCCACCGCAATGTTAAATACATTACTCTCCTCATGTATTGTCATTAGTCTTCTTTGCACTGGCGAAATTTTATTGTTAGGGTGTAGCACAAAAACATTTAAATTATTTATTCCCTTTAAAGCGTCTATGGCAGCAGCACCTGTATCACCTGAAGTTGCTACTATTATATTAATTTTTTTTTGATCACGGCCTAAATGATATCGATAAAAATTACCTATTAGTTGCATTGCGATATCTTTAAAAGCAAGTGTAGGTCCATGAAACAATTCTAATACTTTTAAATCTCCTAGATCAGATATTTTAACAACGTCGTCGGATCTGAAATTTGAATATGATTTTGAAATCAAAGAGATTAAATCATCTTTAGACATGAAATCTCCTATAAATGGATAAATTATTTCAGCTGCTAAATCATTGTAACTAAGGTTTTTTAGATTATTTAATTCTTCCTTTTTAAAGGGTTTAATTGACTTGGGAACAAATAGTCCCCCATCGTCAGCCAAACCTTTTAGGAAAACGTCTTTAAAAGTAAAGTTTTTATGATTGTTTCTTGTGCTTATGTAATTCATTAATAATTCTTTTTTCTAAAATATAGATATAGCAAAAGAATTGAAATCGCTAATGAAAACCATGTCATTGCGTACTTTTTGTGATTATTAGAAATATTAGCGGTAATTTTTTTTGGTCTAGGAAATTGATAATTTCCATCAAGATAAATTATATATTTAGAAAAATTCTTACCTGTAAATGTAAATATATCTTCCCTATCTAAACTAAACCAATAATTTTTATTTAGATCATTATCAGGTTTAAAAATATTTTTTCTGCCCTGAATTCTCAATGTACCTATTATGTTATTTTGATCAAATACGTTTATTTCTGGAGTGTCTTTTTTTTCAAATGGTATCCAACCCCGGTTAATTAAATAATTTTCCTGACCAATAAAAATTGGATTTATTACCTCAAAACCTGGGGTACCTGACTCATTCAGGTTATATAAATAAATTTGTTTTTCAAAATTTATTAATCCAGACGTTTTAATTTTTAAAAAATTTTCTTTATTCGATTGGGATAGTTCAACTGGAGGTTTTTTGAGTGAATTTTCAATTTCCAAAATAAGATTATTTTTCCAATTTAAACGGATCATTTGCCAAACACCTAAGGCAATAAAAACTAAAATAAAAAAAATTATAAAAACAGAGAATAAAAACTTATATTTCAATGATACAGATCTAACTTCCCCAGATGTATATTGCTGCAAACAAAAATAGCCATACAACGTCAACAAAATGCCAATACCATGCAGCAGCTTCGAAACCAAAGTGATGATCTTTGTTAAAGTGACCTAACTTTCCTCTCCAAAGACATACTGCTAAGAAAATTGTTCCTACAATAACATGAAAACCATGAAACCCTGTGGCCATATAAAATACCGATCCATATATATGATCTGAAAAGCTAAATGTTGCGTGATGATATTCGTAAGCTTGTAGAGCAGTAAAACATACTCCAAGAACAACAGTTGCAACTAATCCTTGTATAAAACCTTTTCTATCATCTTCTAAAAGTGCGTGGTGGGACCAAGTTACAGTCGTTCCTGACAAGAGTAACACTAAAGTATTTATTAATGGAATATCCCAAGGATCAAAAGTTTTAATATCTTTGGGAGGCCATACATTTCCTACAAATTCATTAGGAAAAAGACTGATGTCGAAGTATGCCCAAAACCAAGCAACAAAAAACATAACCTCAGAGGCTATAAACAATGTCATGCCATAACGATGATGAATTTGTACAACGGGTGTATGATGACCTTGATGCTCTGCCTCTATAACAACATCTCTAAACCACATGTATGCACCGTAAATTAAAAGAGCAAAACCCAAATACATTCCCCACGAAACATCGGAGTGCATATAATAAACGGTACCCAGAGCTAAAACCAAACAGGAAAATGAAACGTAAATTGGCCAAGGGCTTGGGTCAACTAAATGATAATCGTGTTTTTTTTCACCTGACATATATTAATTATGATTGTTTATAGTAATCTGTCGAGAAAAAAGTATACGACATTGTTACATCCTCAAGATTTTTAACAGTTGCATCATTAACCATCTCAGGATCTAAATAAAAAGTCATCACATACGTAGCTTTTTCTCCAGCTTTCAACTCTTGCTTTTCAAAACAAAAACAGCCTAATTTGCTATAGTATTTTCCAAAACTTGATGGTGAAACATTAAAACTCGCTACACCAGCCGTTGGCTCATTACTATAATTTGTTACTTCAAACTCAATTTTATTAACTTGACCAACTTTTACATCCATCACATTAGACTTAGCCTTAAAATCCCAAGGCAAATTGTTCACATTTGTGTCAAATCTCACACTAACAACTTTATCTAAAACAATCTGTGGAGCTTTATTTGCAACCTGAGTAGTTCCCCCAAAACCTGTCACTTTACAGAAAATTTCATACAAGGGCACTGAAGCATATGAAAGACCCAACATTAAAACAAATATTCCAGCAAGAACTAGTGGTGTTAATTTTTTTTTCTCAATCATATAGCCCTGTCAAATACTCCTGTGTTATATAAAGTAAAAAAGAAAAGAAAAATCATAAAAGCAATAATTGCTAATGCAGTAATAATGTTTTTTCTTTTTGTTTTTTTATCGGGTGTTATCATACAATTTTATCTATCAAAAACAGGACGAAAATCAAAAATAAATAAAGTATTGAATATCCAAATATAGTTCTAGCTATTTTGGGATTAAACCTATCTTTTTTGAAATTAAATAGCTGATAACATAAATAATTATAGTAAAAAGTAAGCATCAATGATGGTATTAAAAATGCTAAACCAACAAAATCTATTAAAAATGGGAAAATTATTACAGGCACCATTAATAAAGAGTAAATGAATATATTCAATTTAGTTGACTCAACTCCATTAGTTAATGGAAGCATAGGTAACTTAGCTTTTTTATAATCATCAGATTTATACAAACTCAAAGCCCAAAAGTGTGAAGGAGTCCAAAAAAAAATTATAAGAAAAAAGGTAAGGGGTTCTAACGAAAGCGAACCTGTAGAAATAGTCCATCCTATAACTGGTGGAAATGCACCTGCAGCCCCACCAATAACTATATTTTGGGGCGTTCTTCTCTTAAGCCAGATTGTATAAACAAATACATAGAACAATATTGTTAAAAGTAATATTGCAGCTGAAATCCTATTTGTAAAATAATCTAAGGCTACTACCGAAACAATTGATAGGGTAATGCCAAATATTAAAGCTTGATTCTTATTTACCTTTCCAGTCGGAATTGGCCTTAAACAAGTCCTTGTCATTAGAGCATCGAGATCAGACTCGTACCACATATTTAATGCCCCCGCTGCACCGGCACCTAATGAAACTAACAAAATACCAATTACAGCCTCTTTAGTTGAAACAAGACTTGGTGCTGTTAATAGACCCACGGCACAAGTAAAAATAACGAGAGACATTACTCTAGGCTTCATTAGTTTAAATAGCTCCGAGAAATTAAATAAATCCTCTTGGCTTAAACTTCTTTTTTTTAGCCTAATATCGTTCATCAATTTTTTGTACTCTTACTACCCGTGTGATTTTTGTGTATCTTGATCATCCTCAAACTTTGGAAGTTCATCAAAAGTATGAAAGTTTGGTGGTGATGGCACAGTCCACTCTAAAGTTGTAGCTCCTTCTCCCCAAGGATTTTTTGCTGCTCCTTTCTTTTTAGCGAATGCATAAATAAGGTTAATAAAAAAAACAGCTAGTCCAGCTACTGCTACATAAGACCCTATGGATGATATATAATTCCATCCTGCAAATGCATCTGGATAATCTGCATACCTTCTAGGCATACCTGCCAAACCTAGAAAATGTTGTGGAAAAAATATTAAGTTTACTCCAACAAAAGTTAACCAAAAATGTAATTGTCCTAACCACTCTGAATATTCATAACCACTCATCTTTGAAAACCAATAATAAAATCCTGCAAATATTGCGAAAACAGCACCTAAAGAAAGTACATAATGAAAATGAGCCACCACATAATATGTATCATGCATTGCTGTATCTACTCCTGCATTGGCTAACACTACTCCTGTCACGCCACCAACTGTAAACATAAATATAAATCCTAGTGCCCAAACCATTGGTGTTTTAAAAGATATAGATCCACCCCACATTGTGGCAATCCATGAAAAAATTTTTATTCCAGTTGGAACAGCAATAATCATTGTTGCTGCTAAAAAATAAGCTTTAGTATCGGTACTTAGTCCAACTGTATACATATGGTGCGCCCAAACAACAAATCCAACTATTCCAATAGCTACCATTGCGTAAGCCATACCTAGATATCCAAAGACAGGTTTTCTTGAAAATGTTGAGACGATGTGGCTTATCATTCCGAAACCTGGGAGAATTAAAATATAAACCTCTGGATGACCAAAAAACCAAAATAAGTGTTGGAACAATACTGGATCACCTCCAGTTTGAGCCTCAAAAAAAGCAGTTCCAAAATTTCTATCTGTCAACAACATTGTAATTGCTCCAGCTAAAACTGGTAAAGATAAAAGTAATAAAAATGCAGTAACTAAAATTGACCAAGCAAACAAAGGCATCTTGTGCAATGTCATACCTGGAGTTCTCATGTTTAAAATTGTAGTTATAAAATTAACAGCGCCCAGAATTGACGAGGCTCCTGCCAAATGTAAACTCAATATTGCTAGGTCCATTGCTGGACCTGGTTGACCTGCTTTTGATGATAATGGAGGATAAATAGTCCATCCACCACCGACACCTGTTTGTCCCGGAGGGCCATCTACAAAAATTGATAAAATTAACAATGTTAAAGACACGGGTAACAACCAGAAAGAAATGTTATTCATTCTTGGGAATGCCATGTCAGGTGCACCAATCATTATTGGAACAAACCAATTACCAAAACCACCAATCATAGCAGGCATCACCATAAAAAAAATCATGATTAACCCGTGACCAGTCACTAGAACATTGTATAAGTGATAATTTCCACCCAAAATACCATCTCCTGGATGCATCAGTTCCATTCTCATTAAAACTGAAAATGCGGTTCCAATAACTCCTGCAACAATTGCAAAAATTAAATACATTGTTCCTATATCTTTATGATTAGTAGAATAAGCCCAACGCTTCCAACCAGTTGGTGTATGATGATCGTCGTGTGAAGATGTTTGTGTATACATATTTATTTACTCGCTAATTTAAGTTTATCATTTTTAATTTCTTCTTTTGCAAATTTTACTCGTGCCTCTGATAACCACTCTTGATATTCATCTTCACTAACAACTTTTACCGCTATCGGCATGAAAGCGTGTTTAATACCACAAAGTTCAGAGCATTGTCCATAATAAGTGCCAACTTTTTCTGCCTTAAACCAAGTTTCATTAATTCTGCCGGGCACCGCATCTCTTTTTACTCCAAAAGATGGTAAGGCCCATGCGTGAAGAACATCATTAGCAGTGATTAGTACTTTTATTACTTTTCCAACCGGGACAACAACTTCATTATCAACAGCAAGCAATCTTGGTTGATCTGGTTTCAAATCTTTTTCTTCTATCATGTAAGAATCAAATATTAAATTTTCATCTGGGTACTCATAGCCCCAGTACCATTGATATCCAATTGCTTTAATTGTTAAATCCGCTTTTGGAATAGAATCTTGTTTATACAAAATTTTAAAAGATGGTACTGCCATTACAATTAAAATCAAACAAGGTATCAAAGTCCACAAAACCTCAACAGTAACGTTATGTGTTCTTTTTGAAGGGTTGGGATTTGCTGAGGCTCTAAATCTTACACATGCATAAAGCATTAAAAATAAAACAAAAACACTAATCGCAATGATAATTGGTAATAATAAATTATTGTGAAAAGATACAATATCTCTCATAGACTCTGAAGCTGCTTTTTGGAACCCAAGTTGCCAATCAGTTGGTTGATTTGCAAAAGCTACAGTTGTTATTAAAAAGCCTGAAAATATAAATAAAATCTTTTTCATATTTAATAGCTATATAAAGCTCTTTTTATAAAATTACACTTTAGTTTTCGCGACAATTTATCAATTAAATGCATAATTAACGATTGAAATTGCTGATATCACAGCTGTTTCAGATCTTAAAATATTTTCATTAATTTTAACCGCTTGAACTCCCTTAAAAGTAAGAATCTTTTCTCTTTCTAACTCAGAAAAATCTCCTTCCGGACCTACGATTATACAAGTTGGTTTATTCGTTAACTTATATTTATCAATTTTTTTATTTGTCGAATTTAAATCTGTAAATATCAAATCTACTGAATTTGAATTTAAAAAACTTTCAAGATTTTGGGTTTGCTCAATTAATGGAATATTAACACGATTTGATTGCTCGCTAGCTTCTATTGCAATCTTTTTTAATTTCTCAACATTTATCCTTCTAACAATTGTTCTTTCAAAAATTATAGGTAAAAATTTTGTTACCCCAAGTTCAGTCGCTTTTTGTATCATAAAATTTTGATAATTAGATTTAATTGGGGAGAATGCTAACCACAAATCTTTCATATTTTCTTTCTGTCGTAATTGCTTGATTATTTCAAATTCAACTTGGCCTTTAGAAATTTTCAAAATCTTTGCTTCCCACTCACCTTTATTATTAAACAAAGAAAAAATCTCATTTTCTTTTATTCTCATAACTTTCTGCAAATAATGTGATTGAGATTTATCCAACATGTCAGTCATACCAGTCGTTATGGAATTTGAAAAAAATAATCTAATATTGCCCATATATGATAGGTTAATTTATGAAAAATATTAAAGCAATAATTTTTGATGCTTACGGGACATTGTTTGATGTGAACTCTGCTGCTGAAAAATGTAAAGATAAGATAGGAGACAAATGGGAAAAGTTTTCAAATTACTGGAGAACGACTCAATTAGAATATACCTGGCTTAGAAGTTTGATGGGAAGACATAAAGATTTTTGGAAAATAACCGAGGATAGCTTAGAAAAGTCAATGGAAAATTTTAAGATAAGTCATTCAATGAAAGATGAATTGTTAGATCTTTACAAATCTCTATCTACTTTTGAGGAGGTGCCAGAAACTTTAAAAATTTTGAAAGAAAAAAATTACAAGTTAGCTATCTTATCAAATGGAACACCACAACTATTAAATGAGTTAGTGAGAAGTAACGATCTAGAGAATTTATTTGATGATCTATTTTCTATTGAAGAGGTTAGGATTTATAAACCAGATTCAAAGGTATACGAAATACCAACTAAAAAATATAATATTAAAGTAAATGAAATTGCTTTCTTAAGTGCAAATACCTGGGATGTTTCTGGCGGAGGAAATTACGGGTATAATGCTATTTGGGTAAACAGGAATGAAAATATTTTTGACAAGCTTGATTTTAAACCAAAGCACGTGATTAAAAATTTGAAAGAATTATTAAATTTAATCTAATAATATAAATTTCATGATTGTAATTAAGAATATTTATAATAATAATTAAATATATTTATGAACAATTTTGATAAAAAAATTGATAATTATCTAAAAAATTTTGAAGCATTGGCCTCACTTTCACTTAGATTTATTCTTGGTATAGCTTTCATAATTTATGGATCAAAAAAATTTCCACTACCTCCAGAAGGTCTTGTAGAGTATTATGATTTACATCCAATCTTAGCATCTACTGTGGCATTATCAGAATTATTATCAGGAATAATTATTATAATAGCAGCTTTTATAAAAAATCCTTTGGGGAATATATTAACACGATTAGCTGGACTGAATATAGTTTTATTAATGTCTAGTATTCTTATAGTGGCACATTCTGATTGGTTTATAACAACAAAATTATTTTCTAGTGTGCAAATATTTCTACTAGTAAGTGGATTATTCTTTTTTATAAAAGGTAATAATAAATGAAAAAATTATGAGTTCAATTGAGATTCAGAAAATTATAAAACCAATTAATTCATCCGATGGTGCAGGAGTGAAACTCAAAAGAAGTATTGGGGTGGAGCCTAATTACTTTGATCCATTCTTAATGTTAGATGAATTCGGCTCTGAAAACAGTGAGGACTATATTGCTGGTTTTCCTCCCCACCCTCATAGAGGTATCGAAACAGTAACATATATGCTTGCTGGTGACTTTGAGCATAAAGATAGCACAGGTGGTGAAGGAAAAATGTCGGCAGGAGATGTTCAATGGATGAAAACAGGAAGCGGAATAATTCACTCGGAAATGCCTGCAATGAAAGAAGGTAAATTACATGGTTTCCAATTATGGATTAATATGCCAGCAAAACTTAAAATGAGTAAGCCTGAGTATATTTATATTGATGCTGATAAAATGAAAATTCATAAAGATAAAGATAAACAAATTAAAGTTATAGCTGGTAAATTTGAAAAAGCAGAAGGTCCTGTAAAAGGCCATAACATAGAACCTATTTATTTTGATGTTGAACTAAACAAAGGTAAAAAATTTGATTTTAAAATTCCTTCTACTCACAATTCATTCATCTATCTAATAAATGGTGAAATAGAAATTGGTGAAAAAAAACATACTGAAATAAAAGACAGTACTCTAGTCTTGTTATCAAAAGGTGAAAATTTAAAAGTATCTGCAAAAATTAACGCTAAGTTTTTAGTCATTTCAGGAAAACCTATTAATGAAGAAATAGCACGAGGTGGACCATTTGTAATGAATACTAAATCAGAGATCTTACAAGCTGTTCAAGATTATCATAATGGCAATTTTGTAAAATAATAAATGAAATCAATCAAAATAGAGAAATTTGGCGGGCCTGAAGTTTTAATATTAAAAGATGCAGAAATTGGTAAACCAGGACCAAAAGAAGTTTTGATTAAAAATTTATCTATCGGCTTAAATTACATAGATGTCTATCATAGAACTGGTCTTTATCCTATTCCATTACCAAGTGGTATAGGTCTCGAGTCTTGTGGAATAATTGAAGAAGTCGGGTCAGACATAAAATTTTTTAAAATTGGTGACAGGGTAACTCATGCGTCAATGCCTATCGGTGCTTATTCAGAGAAGCAAATAATGCCTGAGGAAAAATTAGTTAAAGTTCCAGATGGAGTTTCTGATGAAGTAGCCTCATGCATAACATTAAAAGGAATTACTGCAGAGTATTTGATACATAGAGCATATCCTTTAAAAAAGGGTGATAAAGTTTTATATCACGCTGCAGCAGGAGGTCTTGGTCAAATTTTATGTCAATGGGCAAATTCATTAGGCGCTGAAGTGATAGGAACCGTAGGTTCAAAAAGTAAAGAAGAAATTGCAAAGAAAAATGGCTGCCATCATGTAATAAATTACTCTGAAAAAAATTTTGTTGAAGAGGTAGAAAAAATTGTCGGAAAAAACAGCATCGATGTAGTTTATGATGGTGTTGGTATTAAAACTTTCAAAGGTTCAATCGAAACACTAAAGATAAGAGGTATGATGGTAGCTTTTGGAAATGCGTCAGGGTACGTTGATACAATCGATGTTAAGAAAGACATTAATGCCAAAGGATTATTTTTTACAAGACCTTCAATCGCTCATTACACAGTTAAAAGAGAAGAGCTCGTTGAGTCCGCGAAAAAAGTATTTGATGCTTTACTAACAAATAAATTTAAAGTTAAAGTTTCAAAAAAGTATTCCCTAAAAGATGCTGCACAAGCTCACAAAGATTTAGAAGCAAGATTACTGACGGGTCCTGCAGTTATAATTCCCTAGTCTACGTTTACATCCATATCAGACATATGAAGTTTTAGAGCATTCGTCGATATATGTATTTCTCTTATAAAAAATACTATTGATATTATCATTGACAGACAGCATGAACCAAAAATAATTCTTGCCACTAAAAGCTCATCCATATAAAGGGCAAATACGGTCAACATATTAAATAAAAATCCAAAAGCTGCAAACAAGATTGTCCACCTTAAAAGAGTTATTCTATTACTTAAATTGAGAAATTGTTTTTTCCATTCAGGTGGAATATGTTTTTCATAAACATGTTCATCATGTAACTTTCTGATCAGATTACTTAAAGTATGAAACCTATTACTGTATACTCCCATCAATAAAGGAATGGCCGGGAACATTAATGCTGTTACTGTGTAATCTATATTCATACGAATCAATTTGATTATCAATCTTGCCCCTGTTATTTACAAGTAAAATTTATGAACCAATTTAATATTTTTATTGAAATAACAAGACTAAAAAAACCTATTGGTTATATGCTATTATTTTGGCCGTGTGCATGGGGCCTAACTTTAGCTTACGATTTTAAAAATAGTTTAGATAATTATTTTTTTTACTTAAGTTTATTTTTTATGGGGTCTATATTAATGAGGTCTGCAGGATGTATTGTAAATGATATACTTGATAAAGAGTTTGATCAAAAAGTAAAAAGGACAAAGGAAAGGCCTTTAGCTTCAGGAAAAATTTCCTGGAAGGTTGCTTTAATTTATGCACTTATACTGTGTTTAATCGCTCTCATTGTTTTAATAAATTTTAACACACTCACAATTATTTTAGCATTAGGCTCTATGCCGTTAGCTTTTACCTATCCCTTGATGAAAAGATACACATATTGGCCACAACTTTTTTTAGGAGTTACATTTAATTATGGCTTGATTCTTGGTTGGACATCGTCTTCTGAACAAATAAGTTTAGTTCCACTAGTATTCTATTTTGGGGCCATATTTTGGACACTAGGATACGACACAATATATGGGTATCAAGATATTAAGGATGATGAAATAATAGGATTAAAATCAACATCAATTAAATTTAAAAAAAACGCAAAATTATTTTTATTCATATGTTATTTAATATTTATTCTTAGCTATATAATGGGTGGGTATCTTTTAGATTTTAGTCTTATGTATTTTTCACTGTTAATTTTTCCAGTTATTCATTTATTTGCTTATCAAGTTAAGTCTTTTAAATTAGATAACCCAGAAAAATGTCTTGTGATATTTAAAAGCAATAATTATTTCGGTTTAATTGTTTTATTAATTATCTTGATTGGAAAATTATTTTAATGGATAAAAAAGAAATTTATACGAGGCTTTACAAAGATTATTCAAAAATTTACTTGGATAAGATTATCTTGTCTGCTTTTTTTTCTATTGTTGTTGCAGCTAGTACATCTGCAATAGCTTGGTTATTAGATCCAGCTATCAAAAAAATATTTATTGAAAAAGATCAAACACTTATTTTTTTAATACCTTTTATGATTATAATTGCTTTTGCATTAAAAGGGACATCTTTGTATTTTGCAAAAGCAACAATGATAAGCGTTGGTGAAGAGGTTAAAAAAAAATTACAATTTGATATGACCAAATCACTCATTAAAGCGGATACTCAAACTATAGATAAAAAACATTCTGGAAATTTTATTTCCAACCTCACTTACGATGTGACACATATAACAAATTTACTAAGCCATGCGCTACTAACACTCTTTAAAGACTCTCTAACATTAATTGGTTTATTGTGTGTTATGTTTACACAAAATTGGAAATTAGCTTTAATATCTATTGTGATGATACCCTTGGCAGGTTTATCTGCAAAGACGTTAGGTAAAAGGATCGGTAAAGTAACTACACAAGCTCAAGAAAAATCTGGTTTTTTAACAACCTATTTAGTTGAATTATTTAAAAATCATAAACTAATTAAGATTTTTCAAAAAGAAAGTTATGAAAATTTAAGAGCAGATCGTCATCTTGAACAATTGAAAGATAAAAATAAAAAAATATTAGTTGTTTTCTTAAGAATGTCGCCAATTATGGAAACTTTAACTGGAGTAATGATTGCCGTTTTAATTTTTTATTCTGGCAAGTTAATGATGCAAAATGAATTAGATATAAATAATTTTTTTTCATTTTTAGCTGCTATGATGCTTGCGTATCAGCCAGTTAGATCATTATCGACTTTAAATATGGTTCTAAATCAAGGCTTATCTGCAGCATCTAGAATTTTGCCAATAATAGACAACAAAAATAAAATTAAAGATGAAAAAGAAGCGAAAGCTCTGACTGTTAAAGACGCAAAAATAAATTTTAAAGACGTTAAATTTTCATATGATGTTGATAAAGAAAACATAGTGCTCAAAGAAATAGATTTAGAATTTGCTGGAGGAAAAATGACTTCTTTGGTCGGCAATAGTGGATCTGGAAAATCAACAATTTTAAATTTAATTCCAAGATTCTATGATGCAAATTCAGGTGACATCACTATTGACAATCAATCTATTTACAAAACGAAAATTCAGTCACTAAGAAATAATATTTCATTAGTAAGTCAAGAAACTACTTTGTTTGATGATACAATAAAAAATAATATTAAATATGCCAATATAGATGCTAATGATGAAGAAATTTTACGCGTCGCAAAACTTTCTTATTGTGATGAATTTATAGAGTTACTCCCACAAAAATATGACACTATAATAGGTGAAAATGGAGTTAGGTTGTCAGGTGGGGAAAAACAAAGAATATCAATAGCCAGAGCGATGATGAAAAAAAGTTCGATCATTCTTTTAGATGAAGCAACATCTTCTCTAGATAGTGATACAGAGTCGAAAATTCAAAATGCATTATCTGTATTGACTAAAGATAGAACTACAATTGTAATAGCTCATAGATTATCAACGATATTAAATTCAAATAATATTTATGTAATTGATACAGGCAGAGTAGTAGCAAGTGGTAAGCACGAGGAGCTATTAGAGAATTCCAAACTTTACAAAAACTTTTACGAAAAACAGATTCAAAAATAGAGATGTTTTTTTTTTATCAATTATTATTATCTACAGTAATCTTAATCTCACCTCTAATAATCTTTATTAGAGTTATTAAAGGTAAAGAAGACATAATAAGATTTAAAGAAAAATTTTGTTTAATTTCTAAAAAAAGACTCACAGGAAAAGTGATATGGTTTCATGGATCAAGCGTGGGAGAAATAATGAGTGTAATACCTATTCTTAATAAATATGATAAAGAAAATACTTTTAATCAAATTCTTGTAACCTCAAGTACTGTAAGTTCGTCAAAAATTATAGAGAAATATAATTTTAAAAAAGTTGTACATCAGTTTTTACCAATAGATCATATATTTTTTTCGAATTTTTTTCTTAATTATTGGAAACCTGATTTTGCTATTTTTTTAGAATCTGAGATTTGGCCAAGTATGTATAGATCAATCAAAAAAAATGATATCCCATTGGTTCTACTAAATGCAAGAATAACAAAGAAGACTTTCAAAAGATGGTTAAAACTAAAAAAATTTTCTTTAAAAGTTTTTAGTCAAATTAGTATTGCTCACCCCCAAAATAAAGAAACAATGGTGTATCTTAAAAAACTTGGTGTAAAAAAAATTGAATATATTGGAAATTTAAAATTTTTTGAGGATAAAAAAATTTCCTTTAGAGATATGAATAGTAAAATCCAAAATCAGTTTAAAAAAAAAAAAATTTGTATAGCTGCTAGCACCCATGGAAACGAGGAGATATTTGCAGCTCAAACACATATTTTGCTAAAGAAAAAAATAAAAAACTTAATTACAATTATCATTCCAAGGCATGTTCATAGAGTAAAAGAAATAGAAAATGAATTGAAAAAATTAAATTTGAAAACTACATGTCATAGCTCAAAAATTAAAGATCTAAAAAATATTGATATTTATATTGTCGACACTTTTGGAGACTCAAAACAATTTTATAAAATAGCAACTACTGTATTTTTAGGTGGGTCTTTAGTAAATAAAGGTGGGCAAAACCCAATAGAACCCGCACGCTATGGTGCAAAAATACTTCATGGGCCAAATGTTGATAATTTTCGTGAAGTTTATGATTTTCTTAAATCTTTAAAAATCTCAAAAGAAATAAACAATCCGAAACAATTCTCAAAAGAAATAGTTTTTAAAAAAAAAATGGAAAATGTCAGGAAAATTCAAAAATTAGGTAATAATATCTTTAAAAATACCTTAATAAAACTTGATAAAACAATGAATTATGAAATTTAAAAAACCAAATTTTTGGGACAAAAAAAATGCAAAAATTTTACCTTATCTTTTTCTGCCTCTGTCATTGTTTTTATGGCTTATTAATTTGATAAAAAAATTAGTTATAAAAAAGGAAAAATTTAAAAATATTAAAACCATATGTGTTGGAAATATTTATCTAGGTGGCACGGGAAAAACATCTTTAAGTTTAAAAATACACGAAATTCTTAAAAAGAAGAATATTAAAGCATGCTTTATAAAAAAAGATTACTCAGATCAGAAGGATGAGCAAAAATTGTTAGAAAATAGTGGCAAATTGTTTAAATCTAAAAGGCGAAAACAATCCTTAATTAATGCAATTAATGATGAGTATAAAGTAGCAATCTTTGATGATGGCTTGCAAGATTATTCAATAGACTATGATTTAATTTTTGTTTGTTTTAATGATGAAAATTGGATTGGAAATGGATTTACAATCCCATCAGGTCCTTTACGAGAACATTTTAAAAATATAAGAAAACACAAAAATATATTTATAACTGGAAATATGGAAAATTTGGAAAAAGCGCGGGAACAAATTTTTAAAATCAACCCAGAAGCAAATATTTTTATTTCAAATTATATTCCTTTAAACTTGAATAACTTTGATGATAGAGATAAATACCTAGTCTTTTCAGGAATCGGAAACCATAAATCTTTTATATCGATGTTAAGAAAAAATAATATTAACATATTAAAAGATATTGAATTTCCTGATCATTACAATTATTCAGACTATGATGTCAAAAGTATAATTTCAGAAGCCAAGAAGACAAATTGTAAAATAATCACAACTGAAAAAGATTTTTTAAGATTAAGTGAAAAATTTCATGATAAAATAAAATTCATAAAATCTGACATCAAAATTCAAGATGAAAAAAGTTTCATAAATATTTTACTTAATTAATATGAGAAAAATAAAATATTTCTTACAATTTATTATTATAATTTTATTTTTTTTTATATTTAAAATCTTAGGCATTAAATTAGCATCTTTTTTAAGTGGGAAAATTTTTCAAATAGTAGGTCCTTTATTTAGGCCAAAAGAACTAATTAATTCAAACATTAAAAGAGCTTTTCCAAAAATTGATGAGATAAATTTAAAAAAAATATCTACCTCCATGTGGAATAATTATGGAAGAGTCTTTGCAGAATATATGTTTATTAAAAACTTTAGAAGCGGAGAGCTAAATAAAAATATAATACTGGAAGGTGAAGAAGTTCTTCAAGATATTAAAATCAATAAAAAAAGAGTTGTGTTTATCTCTGGTCATTTCAGTAATTTTGAGTTGATGGCAATGCAAATAGAAAAAATTGGTATAAAGATTGCTGCAATATATAGACCACTTAATAATATTTTTTTAAACCAAATAATGGAAAAAATAAGAAAAAATTATATTTGTAAATATCAAATCAAAAAAGGTATTGGAGGAATAAAAGAATTAGTTAAATTAAATAATGATGGATTTTCAACTGCACTAATGATTGATCAAAGAGTTTCGCAGGGAGTCAAATCGAATTTTTTTAATGAAAAAGCCTTTACAACAACTATTCCAGCTCAATTAGTTAAAAAATATAAAATACCAGTTGTTCCAATTTTTATTGAAAGGTTTGACAACGTTAAATTTAAAATTACCGTAGTGAAACCGATAAATTTTGATGAAAATAAATCTGTTGAAGACATTACAGATTATCTTAACAAAATACTTGAAAATTTTATAAAAGATAAACCAAATTATTGGATTTGGTCTCATAATAGATGGAAATAAATTATATTTTTTCTATCTCCTCTTTTTTTTTGCTCGCCTCAACATATGAATAATATGGTTCTTGTAAATCTACATTCCAATAATTCAAATTTTCTAAACTGATTGATTTACCTGAAACTGCACAAATAACATAATCTCCAGGCTCAATTACTTGAAAATTATTTGGTAAATATTTTATTTTTGCTAATTTTTTTATCATTTTTAGTTTATATACTTATACATGATAGTAGGTGTTATAGGAAGTGGTGGTAGAGAACATGCTATATGCGAACTCTTAAACCGCTCTAAAAAAATAAAAAAATTGTATTGTTTTCCTGGAAATGCTGGAACAGCAAAAATAGCAATCAACGTTGAAATAGATACAAATGACTTTGAAGGTTTTAAAGATTATGTTTTAATGAATAAGATTGGACTGGTAATAGTAGGTCCAGAAAAACCATTGGTGGATGGCTTGGTGGACTATTTGGAAAAATTTAAAATTAAAGTTTTCGGTCCAAATAAATTAGCATCTAAACTTGAGGGTTCCAAAATTTTTACAAAAAGAATTTGTGAAAAATATAATATTCCGTCTGCAAAATTTGGGGTATTCGAAAATATTAATGAAGCTAATAATTTCTTAAAAAAATCTAATCATCCCATAGTAATAAAAGCTGATAATTTAGCTTCAGGCAAGGGTGTTTATATATGTGAAAATCTTAATGAGTCTTATAACGCTGTTAAAGAAATATTTGATGGAAAATTTGGCATAGCTAACAATGTATTGATTGAAGAATTTCTGAAAGGTGAAGAGATGAGTTTTTTTGTTATTAGTGATGGAATTTCAATCAAAAATTTTGATACAGCCCAAGATCATAAAAGAGTTTTAGAAGGTGATAAGGGAAAAAATACGGGAGGGATGGGTGCCTATTCACCCTCTAGATTAATTGAAAAACAACTAGAAAAAAAAATATTAAGTAAAATTATAAAACCAACTTTAAAAGCTTTAAAAGATCTTGGGACTGAATACAAAGGTTTTTTATATGCAGGGTTAATGATAATTGATAATGAGCCTTACCTTATCGAATATAACGTGAGAATGGGTGATCCAGAATGTCAAACAATTCTGCCAAAGTTAAAAACTGACATTTGTGAAATATTTTTAGCTTGCTGCAACAAAAAATTAAAAGAAACTGAAATTAAATGGAGTGATAAAAAAAGTTTATGTGTTGTTTTGTGCTCAAAAGGCTATCCAGAAAATTATAGAAAAAAAGTTGAAATAGAAAATCTCAGCAAAATTGAATTAAATTATGAAGATTACCTATTTCATGCTGGAACTTTTGAAAAAGAAGGAAAAATTTTTTCTATAGGAGGAAGAGTGTTAAATTTTGTCTCTTTATCAAATGAATTTATTAATGCTAGAGAAAACGTAAATAAATACTTGAATAAATTAAATTGGACTGGTGGTTTTTACCGTAAAGATATTGGTTACAAAGTAATAGATAAATGAGAGTTATTTCTGGAAACCTTAAAGGTAAAAAAATATTAGCACCTAATGATATCAAAACTAGACCACTTAAAGATTTAACTAAAGAATCTATTTTTAATATACTTAAACATTCTAATAAGTTTAATATTAGGATAAAAAATTCTGTAATTTTAGATTTATTTGCTGGTGTTGGATCGTTTGGAATAGAATGCTTGTCCAATGGGGCAAAACATGTCACTTTTGTTGAAAATTATAACAGCGTTTTGCCTATATTAGAAAAAAATTTAGCCAATTTAAAATTGTATAAAAATTATGAAATAATTAACCAAAATATTTATGCTGAGCTTTATTTAACAAAAAATAGTTATGATATCATTTTTTTAGATCCACCTTATAAAGATAGAAATATATCCGCATTAATTGATAAAATTTATGAAATAAAACTGCTTAATAAAAATGGAATCATAATCATTCATAGAAATAAGAAAGACAATGAAAAATATTCTAAAAATTTAAGTATTTTAGAGGAAAAAATATATGGTATTTCAAAAATTTTATTTGGTATCTTAAACTAAAATTTTTTTTGTTTCTTTTTTAATTAGTTCTACGGCTGGTTGATCGTAGGGATTTACTTTTATTGCCTGACCTATCAAAATAGTTTCTAAAATAAAAAAATTAAATAGTTCTCCTAGAGTTTTTTCATCTCTTTTGAAAATTTCAAAACTCCTAAAAGGTATTCCTCTTTTTTTAAAAACAATTTCTGTAGCTTTTTTTTGAGCATATGTCACATCTAATAATTTTTTATTTCTTAAAAATTTTTTTGAATAAAGAATATTCTTATTTATGATTTTAGATGAATTTTTTGAATGAACAAAAAAAGTTGTAAAAAAGTTATTTTTAAATCCATCCAAGTAAAGCTGCATAACACTATGGTTATCTTTTGGCATATTTGATACAATTGGTAACAAACCCTTTTTATTTTTTCCTATACTTTCTGCAACTAATTGTTGATACCAAAAAAATAGACTCTCTGAATTTTTATCATAATTTATGATAACTGAATTGTGTTTTTTTCTTTTAATGAAATAAATAATTGAACTTACATTTTTAACTAAAGAATTTAAAAATTTTTTATTTTTAATTAAATTATTTAATTGTCTAAATTTTTTAACATCTAATCCCATAAGCTCAGCTGGAAGCATTCCCGTTTCAGATAAAACCGAATATCTTCCACCAATAAAATTATTGTGATGTATTACCTCTGCCTTCAATTTTAAAGCAAGTCTATATAAATAATTGTTTTTGTTTTCGGTAATAAATAAGTTTCTATCTTTTTTTTTAATAATCAGATTTGAATTAATAATAGTTTCAACTGTTTCACCTGACTTAGAAACAATTAAATTTAAGCATTTTTTATCATTTTTAATTTTGTTGCTAACATCTAGATCGTCTACAAAAGAAAAGTTCTTTTTTATCTTTTTCCTGAGAAAATCATAAATCGCCTCGCTACCTAAAGAGGATCCACCCATGCCAATTACTCTTAAATTTTGAAAATTTTTATATTTTTTAATATTTTTAATTTTGAAACTATCTTTGTAATTAATGCTTAAAGATTGAATAACCTGATTTTTTTTTTTTAATAATTGTCTGAAATAACTTTTAATTAGTTTAGAATTTTTATTGATTGCAAAGTTTCTAAAATCGATACCATTAGTAATCATTAATTTTGTTTAATTTTTTCTATGATTGAATTCTCAAAATTCTTATTTTGAGTTTCAATTTTTTCCTCTGAGTTATTATCAGAAATTAATTTTTCAATATTATTACTATTTGTTTCAAAGTTAGACTCCTCTGCTGTTGTGGGTAATGGCAATTTGTCAAATTCGGGTGGCATTACTAATGGTGATTTTTTCTCAACTAAAAATTCGTCAGTACTTTTTTTTTTTTGGGAAGTTAATCCATCCCTAACAGCTTGACAACTCTGTAATACAAATAAAGTAAAAATTAAAAATAAAATAAACTTAATTTTTATCATTTTGAAATTTATCTTTGCTTAAAAACATCTCTAAAAAAATCATTAATACAACACCTGTGGTAATAAATATATCTGATACATTAAAAATAAACCAATGAAAATTTTCAACATGAAAATCTATAAAATCTGGCACAGCTTCAAAAAAAATTCGATCATAAAAATTACCTAAAGCACCACCTAATATCATTAAAAGAGAGTATTTTTTCAGCCCTTCGCTGTTATTGAGCATCAAAAGTATTATCAATATCACTACCCCTATAAAAAAAGTTAAGATATGATAAAAAAATTTATCACTAAAGGATAGAAGACCAAAAGCGATACCTTCATTCCATATTAAACTTATATTTAGAAATTTTGAATTATACAAATCAGAACCATAATTCATCTCATAAAAATCGATCACATAAATTTTTGAAAATCTATCAACACAAAATATGCTAAGGACTATAAAAAAGTTTATTAGAAAATTTTTATTTATGTTATTTGACATTTGGGATGCCTCTCACATGGATCTTTTCTTATCTTCCAACAAACAGAACATTTGTTTCCAGACGCTTTTTTTGTCTCAACCAAAATATCTAATTGATTATCAAAATTAACATTTGCTTTAGAAACTATACATAGCTCCGATAAATCCATATTTCCAACTATATCCTTATATTTTTGATTAAGTTGAATATTAAGGTCTGCCTCCAAACTTGAACCAATTTCTTTACTAGCTCTTTGTTCTTCAATGCTTATGTTGCATATGTCTCTTATTTTCATTAATTGAGACCATTTCTCTGCCAGTTTATCATTTTTGAATTTTTCTGGAAATTTTAAAAATTTTTCTAAATGAATGCTTTTACTGTTCTTTGATATTAGCTGATAAATTTCTTCAGTGGTGAAAGATAAAATAGGAGCGAACCACCTAAGCAAGGATTTTAGCAGAATATTTAAAACAGTAACACATGACTTTCTTTTCTCAGAATTAATTGGATCACAATATAAAGTGTCTTTTCGGATATCAAAATAAAAAGCTGATAAATCTACTGTGCAAAAACTTAACAATTCTTTGTAAAGATTATGAAAATCGTATTTATGAAAACAAGTTTCAAATTTTTGATTTAGTATATATATCTTATTTAGTAGAAACTTTTCTAGTTCTGGCAAGCTTTCGATATCAATTTCATCAAAATTAACATCCTTAAATTTATCGTTTATATTTCCTAGTAAATATCTGAATGTATTTCTTATTTTACGATAAGACTCCGAATGCTGGTCTAATATTGAATAATCTATTCTTAAGTCTTCTGCATAATTTGATGCAGCCACCCAAATCCTTAATATATCAGCACCATACTTTTTTAAAATATCCTCTGGTGCAATTACATTTCCAAGGGATTTTGACATTTTAAGACCTTTTCCATCTACAACAAATCCATGTGATAGTATAGATTCGAATGGTGCTTTGCCCCTTGTTCCACACGACTCTAATAAAGAAGAGTGAAACCAACCTCTATGCTGATCTGAACCCTCCAAATACATGGATGCAGGCCACTTAAGATCTTTTCTTTTTTCTAGGACAAAAGAGTGAGTTGATCCACTATCAAACCAAACTTCAACGATATCGCTGAGCTTTTCAAAATCCTCTGCTTTATATTTATCACCTAAAAATTTTTGAGGGTCATCTGCAAACCAACAATCCGAACCCTCTTTCTCATAAATTTTTGCAATATTTTCAAATACTTCATTATCTATCAAAATTTCATTAGATTTTTTATTTACGAAAATTGGAAGAGGTACACCCCAAACTCTTTGTCTTGACACACACCAATCTGGTCTTGTCTCAATCATTGATTTTAATCTTTCTTTGCCTTTACTTGGATAAAAAGTTGTATCATCAATTGCTTTTAAAGCTTTACTTCTTAATTTATGACTTTCCATAGAAATAAACCATTGTGGTGTTGCTCTATGAACTAAAGGTGCTTTTGACCTCCAAGAATGAGGATAGGAATGAACTAATTTACCATTTGAAAGAAGTTTATTTTGATCTTTTAATTTTTCAATAACAATTGGATTGGCCTTAAAAATATGTAGACCTTCAAACAAAGAAACATTTTTTGTATATTTTCCATCATCATCGACTGTTTCAATGGCTTTTATTCCATTATTTAAACATAGATTAAAATCATCAGGTCCGTGACTTGGTGCACAATGAACAATTCCTGTTCCTTGTTCAGTGGTAACGAAACGGGCCTCTAGCATAGGAATATCGTAATCATAACCCAAATTATTAAATGGATGCTTGCAGATAGTGTCCTTTAAATTTTTACCTTTAAATTTTTTTAAAATCTTAAATTCTTTTAACTCACAATTTTTTAAAACCGAATCTAATAATGCTTCTGCAATGATGATCTTTTTATTTTTAAAATTACCCTCATCACTTATTTGAATTATTAAATAATCTAAGCTTTCTTTGTAAGCTAGAGCCTTATTAGCTGGTATGGTCCAAGGAGTAGTTGTCCATATTACAATATCACAACCATTAAGCTCTTTAGTTTTGGATGATTTTACTGGAAAGCAAGCATAAATTGTATCAGATTTATGATCTTGGTATTCAACTTCAGCATCAGCTAAGGCTGTCTTTTCTACTGTTGACCATAAAACTGGTTTAAATCCCCTATAAAGACTTCCTTCTTTTAAAAATTTACCTAACTCTCTTACAATTTGTGCCTCTGCATCATAACTCATTGTTGAATAATAATTTTCCCAGTCACCAACAACACCCAGTCTTTTAAACTGGTCTTTATGAACCTCTATCCACTTTTCTGCAAATGATCGACATTCTTTTCTGAATTCAACTATTGGAATATCATTTTTATTTTTTTTATTTTTTTTGTACTGCTCTTCAATTTTCCACTCAATAGGTAAACCATGACAATCCCAACCTGGCACATAAACAGAATCTTTACCGTCCATTTGATGAAATTTCACAATGATATCCTTTAATATTTTGTTTAAAGCAGTACCCATATGAATGTTTCCATTTGCATATGGAGGACCGTCATGAAGAACAAATTTTTCTTCTCCTTTTCTTGATTTTCTTAATTCTTTGTAAAGATCAATTTTTTTCCAAAATTCTAATATTTCTGGTTCTCTTATTGGTAAATTTGCCTTCATTGAAAAAGCTGTTTTAGGTAAATTTATTTGACTTTTACTCATTTTATTTTTTTGCAATTAGTAGATCGACATTAATTTGTTTCTTTAATTGTTCTACATTTTTGAATTTTTTTTCTTCTCTTATAAACTTTAAGAATTCAACTCTTAAATACTTATTATATAAATTTCCAGAAAAATTAAATAAATGAACCTCTAATAGTATTTTCTTTCCATTAAATGTGGGTCGATATCCTAAATTTGCTATACCTTTAATATAATTTGATTTATTCATTTTGCTAGCTTTAACACCATAAACACCGGGTTTAGCCAAAACGTAATCATAGATATCAATGTTAGCTGTTGGAAAACCAATCTTTTTTCCTAGCTGTTTGCCTTTTTGAACCTTTCCATCGATGGACCAGTTTCTTTTTAAAAGTTTATTTGCATCCTTAAGCTTTCCAGTTTGCAAATATTTTCTTATCAGAGAAGATGAAATAATTTTTTTTTTAACTATTAAAGGTTGAGGTTTAATTATCTTATATTTGCATGACTTCTCATACTTTATCAATTGTTTTACATCTCCCTCTCTTTTATTCCCAAACCTAAAATTACTACTTACAAAAATAAATTTTGGATTTATTTTTTTTCCTAGAGTTTCTTTTATAAATGAAATTGATTTTGTTTTTGAAAATTTATGGTCGAATTTTTTAATGATAACAAAATCAACATTAAGTCTACTTAAATTTTCAATTTTCTGATTTAAATTAGATAGTCTGAAATTTTTTAACTGTGGGTTAAAAAACATCTTTGGCATTGGCTCAAAAGTTAAAACACCAATCTTTGATGAATATTTTTTTTTATACTTTTTTGCAAGCTTAAATAACTTTTGATGTCCAAGGTGAAGGCCATCAAAATTACCAATTAAGATAATCGAGTTTTTATGGTTTTTAGAAATATTAAAACTATTATATAATTTCATCTTCACCATTTTAATTCAGATTGAATATAATTACAGATTGTTTCGTAAGATCTTGCTGTCTCTTCAATTCCTTTATTTTCAATTTCTTTTTTATGTATACCATTTGAAATGATTAAAGAGTCGTAATTGAGAAGATTCGCACCTTTTATATCTGTATTTAAATTATCACCGACTGAAAGAGTTTTTTTACCTTTATTATTGATGGATAAATTATAAACTTCAGGGTAAGGTTTACCAAAGTATACAACTTTACCCCCCATTTTTTCAAAAACCATAGCAACTGAACCTGCGCAAAGTTCTCTCTTGTTTCCTCTGTCTACAATTAAGTCTGGATTAGTGCAAATCATTTCTTTATCTAAATTTTTCTCAAATAATTCTTTATAATAATTTAAATCTTTATCAAATTTTTCAAACAATCCAGTGCATAATATATATTCTCCTTCATCAATGTTGTCTGACTTCATTTTAACAAAGTCATTAAACAAATCAAAATCACGTGGTGGTCCAACATGAAAAAAATTTTTATTAGATAAATTTTTTTTGAGATAATTTAGTGATGCTTGCCCAGATGTAAAAACATGCTCTCTAATTTCTTTTGCCATGCCCATTTTTTTTAAAAAGGATTTAACAACATTGTTAGGTCTAGGTGCATTTGTGAGAAGAATGTATTCTTTGCCCTTTTTTGTAATTTCTTTTAAAACGTTGATAGCTTCTTTGTGAAGATTTATACCATTATGAATGACACCCCATAAATCGATATAAAAGAGCTGATAATTATCAACGATTGAGCTGAAACCATCATTATCTAAATTTTTAGTCATCAAAATAATCTATAACCCAAAAAATCCACAATTTCCTACCTTTTTTAATAAACTAAATCTTAAGTATATCTTGAAATAGTATTACCAATCTCTATATGAACTCCATATTTATATAGGAGAATATATGAAATTTAGACCGTTACATGACAGAGTTTTAATAGAAGTTTTAGATAGCAGCGAAAAAACTGCTGGAGGAATAATTATACCAGATACAGCTCAGGAAAAACCTCAAGAGGGAAAGGTTGTAGCTGTTGGCGGTGGTGCAAAAACTGATGATGGAAAAAAAATTCCAATGGACGTTAAAGTTGGAGACAAAGTTTTATTTGGCAAATGGTCAGGAACTGAAGTCAAAATTGATGGCAAAGAATACAGCATAATGAAAGAGTCAGACATTATGGGTATTTCAAGTAAATAATATAAGTTAAAGGAGAAAGTAAAATGGCAAAAGTTGTTAAATTTGATGCTGAAGCAAGATCAGCAATGATAAGAGGGGTAAATATCCTAGCCGATACTGTAAAGGTGACGTTGGGTCCTAAAGGCAGAAATGTTGTAATGGATAAATCTTATGGTGCTCCTAGAATTACAAAGGATGGTGTTTCAGTTGCAAAAGAAATTGATCTTGAAGACAAGTTTGAGAATATGGGTGCTCAAATGGTAAAAGAAGTGGCCAGCAAAACAAATGATGAAGCTGGTGATGGGACAACAACTGCAACCATTTTAGCTCAAGCTATAGTAAAAGAAGGTGTGAAATACGTTACAGCTGGAATGAACCCAATGGATGTAAAGAGAGGTATTGATGCAGCAGTTGATGTTGTTAAACAAAACTTAGTTTCCTCAGCAAAGAAAGTAAAAGATAGTGATGAAATTGCTCAAGTTGGAACAATTTCTGCTAACGGTGATAAAGAAATCGGAAGCATGATTTCTAAAGCAATGCAAAAAGTTGGTAATGAGGGTGTTATTACAGTTGAAGAAAATAAAGGAATTGAAACTGAGCTCGATGTAGTTGAGGGTATGCAATTTGATAGAGGATATTTATCTCCATATTTTATCACAAATAGCGATAAGATGACTACAGAGTTAGATAATCCTTTTATTCTTTTACATGAAAAAAAATTAACAAATCTACAACCAATGGTTCCTCTTTTAGAAGCAGTGGTACAAGCTGGTAGACCATTAATGATTATATCTGAAGATGTTGAAGGTGAAGCTTTAGCTACTTTGGTTGTAAATAAATTAAGAGGTGGTTTAAAAGTAGTAGCTGTAAAAGCTCCAGGATTCGGTGACAGAAGAAAAGCTATGCTTGAAGATATTGCAATCTTAACCGGCGGTAGTGTGATTTCTGAAGATTTAGGAATTAAACTTGAAAACGTTAAGTTAGATGATCTTGGATCATGTAAAAAGGTTAAAGTTGATAAAGACAATAGTACCATTGTTAATGGTAGTGGTAAAAAATCTGATATCGAAGCTCGATGTTCTTCAATTAAACAACAAATTGATGAAACAACCTCAGATTATGACAAAGAAAAACTTCAAGAAAGATTAGCTAAACTTGCCGGTGGTGTTGCTGTAATAAAAGTTGGTGGTGCTACAGAAGTTGAAGTTAAAGAAAGAAAAGATAGAGTTGAAGATGCACTAAATGCGACAAGAGCTGCAGTTGAAGAAGGAATTGTAACAGGTGGTGGATGTGCCTTGTTATATGCTGCTCAAGATCTTGAAAAAGTTAAAGCTAAAGGTGAAGATCAAAAAGCTGGTGTTGATTTAGTTCGAAGAGCTTTAGAGGCTCCAATAAGACAGATTACTAAAAACGCTGGAGTAGATGGCTCAGTTGTGGTTGGTAAATTATTAGAGCAAAACAAAAAAACTCATGGATATGATGCGCAAAATGAAGAATATTGTGACATGTTTGCTAAAGGTATTATTGATCCAGTCAAAGTTGTTAGAACTGCACTTCAAGATGCAGCATCAATTTCTGGATTATTAGTAACAACTGAAGCCATGATAGCAGATAAACCTGAGGAAAAAGATGCGGCTCCTGCCGGAATGCCTGGTGGCATGGGTGGCATGGGTGGCATGGGAGGAATGGGCGGCATGGGTATGTAACCCAATAACTCCTAATCAAAATTCTAAAAGGGCAGTTTTTACTGCCCTTTTTTTTTGCTTAAAAAAATCTTTGATATAGTGTTTTTGTTATGTCGAAAAGATATAGTGGAAAATCCTTTAAAGACTCTAGTGTCAAAAAAAAACCTAAATTAAGTTTTAAAGAAAAAAGAAAACTTAAACGCGAAAAGCGAAAAAAATAAAAATTAAAAAAAAATCGCTAATTTATCCAAGCCTAGTGTAGTTTTTTTTAAGTTTTCAAAAGTGTTTAAATATGTATAAGAACCCAGATTTATGAATAATACTATAAGAAACATCACCATAATTGCACATGTTGATCATGGCAAAACAACTCTGATTGATAACTTAATGAAACAAAGTGGCTCATTTAGAGAAAATGAAGTTGTTGATGAAAGGCTGATGGACTCTGGAGAATTAGAAAAAGAAAGAGGAATTACTATACTAGCTAAACCTGCCTCAATTAATTGGAAAGATTCTAGAATAAATATAATTGATACCCCCGGCCACAGAGATTTTGCTGCTGAAGTTGAAAGAGTACTTAGTATGGCTGATGGAGCATTATTGCTAATAGACTCTGCCGAAGGTGTGATGCCTCAAACAAAATTCGTTTTAGCAAAAGCTTTAAAACAAGGTTTAAAGCCAATTGTAGTTATAAATAAATTAGATAAATCAGATCAGAGAGCTAATGAAGTTCTAGATGAAACATTCGACTTATTTGTAAGTTTAGATGCTAATGAAGACCAACTAGATTTCCCAGTTTTATATGCCAGTGGAAGATCTGGGTGGGCTGATCTTGAAGTAGATGGTCCAAGAGAAAATCTTAATCCACTTTTAGATAAGATTGTCGAGCATGTTAAGCCAGCTGAACTAGATAAATCAAAACCTTTCGCTATGCTTTCTACACTTCTTTATGCTGATAGTTTTTTAGGAAGAAGTTTAGTGGGTAGAATTTCGCAAGGAACAGCAAAAGCTAATCAAGCTATTAAAGCAATCAATTTAAAAGGAGAAAAAGTTGATGAAGGTAGATTAACTAAAATTTTTAGATACGAAGGAACCAAAAAAGTTCCAATTGAAGTTGGTGAAGCTGGTGATATTGTGGTGGTTGCAGGTTTAGAAAAAGCTAACGTTGCAGACACCATTTGTGATCTTGAAGTAAATGAACCAATAGAAGCTACACCTATAGATCCTCCAACTATGTCAATTACAATCACTGTAAATACATCTCCTTTGGCTGGCACAGAAGGTAAAAAGCTTACAAGTACGCAAATTAGAGATCGATTAGTTCAAGAAGCACAAAATAATGTTGGAATTACATTCACTGAAAATGAGGGAAATGATTCTTTTGTGGTTAGTGGTCGTGGTGAATTAATGTTGGAAATTTTACTTACTCAAATGAGAAGAGAAGGTTTTGAAATGACCGTGAGCCCTCCAAAAGTCCTCTATAAAAAAGATGAAAATGGCAACAAGCTTGAGCCAATAGAGGAAATTACTATGGATCTTGATGAAGAGCATTCATCAAAAATAATCGACTCGATGAATAGGAGAAAAGGTAAATTAATAGAATTAAAAGATACTGGTAAAAATAAAAAGAGACTTATATTTCATGCACCAACAAGAGGTTTAATGGGATATACAAGTAGATTTTTAACGCTTACAAAAGGAAATGGTGTCATCAATAGAATTTTTTATGAATATGGTCCATTTGAAGGTGAAATGGAAGGTAGAAGAAATGGTGCTCTGATTTCAATGGAACAAGGAAAGGCAGTTGCTTTTGCAATATTTAACTTACAAGCTAGAGGAGAAATGTTTGTAACTCATAATGATCCTGTTTACCCAGGAATGATTGTGGGCTTATCACCTAAACCCGGAGATATGATCATTAATGTTATGAAGGGTAAAAAATTAACTAACATGAGAACTCAAGGTACTGACGAAAATGTTGTCTTAACGCCAGTAAGAAAAATGTCGATTGCTGAACAACTAAGTATGTTAAATACAGATGAAGCTTTAGAGATTACTCCAGAGTCTTGTAGATTGAGAAAAGCTATACTTGATCCTCATGAAAGAAAAAGAAGTGAAAAATCAGGCGCTGCTGCCTAATCAAAAATTTTATCAACTAAAAACAAACCTAGTACAACGCACGGACCAATACCAAAAGCAAACAAAATAGTTCCAACACCTACTGTTCCACCTAAATACCAGCCAATACTTACAACAGAAATTTCTAAAAAAGCTCTAACAGCTGCCACTGGCAAATTGGTCACTTTTTGTAAACCAATCATTAATCCATCTCTTGGTCCTGCGCCTAAGTTAGAAACTAAATAAATACCCCCACCTATTCCAACCATCATTACAGAAATTACTGCTAAGATCAATTGATTAAAATAATTAGATGGAGTTGGTACAAACTTTATACAAAGATCAATCATGAAGGCAATTATTAAGGCATTAAATATTGTGCCCATTCCTGGTTTTTGGCCCAAAGGTATCCACAAAATTAAGACAGCAATACTTATTAAAAGAGTAATTGTTCCAATACTCAAGTTAACATTTAAAGAAATACCTTGAGCCAAAACACTCCACGGAGAAGCACCTGTGAAAGAAACAATTAATAAACCTTCACCAAGACCAAATAACGTCAGACCAAAACATAAAAAAAAGAAAGTGGAAAATTTTGGTTTAAAATTATATGGCTTATCGGAACTCCAATTAACTTTAGGTATTTTCTTTATTTTTAAAAACATTTTAATAAGTTATTTCTATTATTGATAAAGTCCATTAATGTAATTGCTAAATGAGAAAATTTATTGCCATTTTGTTTATTGTAATTTTTCCAGTTCTTTCTATGGCACATATGGGTCACTACAATAAATATAATAAAATTGAAATGGAAATTTTTAGAAATGGTGAGCTAATTGGATACAATTATTATTTTTTCGAAAGAAATGGTGAAGAAACTATTATTACAAATCAATTTAAATTTTCTGTTGGTCTATTAGGAACTACAATTTTTAAGGTTGAGTCATATGGTGAAGAAAAATATATAAAAGATCAATTAATATCATATAATTCTAAAACCCTCCAAAATGAAAAAGAAAAATTTGTAAATTTAAAATTAAATAAAGCTAGTAATAAATTTGATATTAAGGGGTCTTCATTCAATGGGGAAGCAACCATTGATAATGTTATTGGAAATTGGTGGAATCATAAAATTTTACAAGCAGGATCTCAAATAAGTCCAATATCAGGAAGTATTAAAGAACAGTTTGTTACTTTTGTGGGAAAAGAAAAAATAGACCTTTATGGAAAAACTTATGATGCCGATCATTTTACACTTAAATCTAAAGATATGAATATTCCAAAGGATAAACGATTAGACTTTGACATTTGGTATGATCAAAAAAATTTAAGAATTTTAAAAGTGTCTTACTCAAGAATGGGAAATTGGGAATACAGATTTAAAAGCTTTGAATAATTTATCTTGAAATTTTTTTATATAAGTCCTGTGCACTTATCCATCCAGATTCCAGTCTTGGTCCTACAAACCAATCAGCACAAACACCTATTTTTTTCTTTGGATCCCAAAAACTTTTAATTTTGAAAGGTTTTGAATTTGAAGAATATTTCCACCCATGATTAAGAGAGAAATTAATTTTTGTTCTTTTAATATTTGAGAGTTGAAAGAACTTGTCGATCATAATTTTTGAATTCTTTTTCTTATTATTTTTATTTTGGTTAATCTTTTTATTTGCCCACTTAAAGGTACTTTGTAGAGTCCATAAATCATATTTTGATTTAAATCTTTTTTTCGAATTTTCATTACCAGCCCAGCCAAGAATTGGGTCTTCGAAAAGGTAGCTGCTATTTGATTTTTTGTTTTTTTTAATAGCGATCATAGTAGTTATGTTTGCATCCATTTTTATTGATTTTTTTAAAAAAGAGTTATTAATGAATTTTTTAGAAAGTTTTTTTAATTGTGGAAAAGGAAAGGTCAAAATAATACTTTTAAAGGATCTCAATTTTCCATCAGCAAATGATAAATGCCAAAGTTTGTTTTTATACTGAATTTTTTTTAATTCACTTTGGTAGTTGCACTTAATTTTTTTTAATAAATACTTGCTAAAATCATTGTTTCCTTTTTTGCCTATAATTTTAAGGTGTTTTTTATCCTCTTTTTTTTTGGAGTTAAGAAAAACGTGTTTACCGCCCCAAACCTTTAAAATTCTTTTTTTAATTAAATTTTTAGTAAATTTTTTGAATTCTGGGGTTTTTGGCGAAAAGTATTGAGTACCATGATCAAAGCCTATATCGCCTTTCATTCTTTTAAAAGACGCGCGACCACCTGGACCTCTTGCTTTGTCAAATATGATTACTGAGTTTTTTTTACTAAGAAGATTTGCAATTGTAGCTCCAGAAATACCTGAGCCAATTACGCAAAATTCACTCATTTACCAGCAACAACCATTCCCTCAATCATCATGGTTGGTGAATTGGTTGCATATTTGAACTCTAAATCATTTGCTAGGGTAATATGCTGAAACATGTCTTTAAAATTTCCTGCAATGGTAATTTCATTTATAGGATACTTAAACTCACCGTTTTCCACTAAAAACCCTGTTGCACCAACAGAATAATCACCGGTTACTATATTGCTTCCGTGACCTATAGTTTCTGTAATATAGAGACTTTTCGATTTTAAATTCAATAAATCTTTAAAGCTAATATTTCCATTTTCAAAATAAAGATTACTTGTCCCTCCACATCTTCCATTTGATTTAAGGTTTAATTTTCTTCCATTGTAAGTATCAATCAAATAATGTTTTAAGACTCCGTGCTCAACTAATTTAAGAGTATCAGTTTTAACCCCCTCGCTATCAAAATTTCTTGAACCTAAACCTTTAAGTATGTCTGGTTTATCTAAGACATTAATCGTATCGGAAAATATTTTTTGGTTAACTTTATCTTTTAAAAAAGAGGTTCCTCTTGATATAGCTGATGATGAAATTGCGCTTGCAAAAGTACTTAATATTCCCTTAGCTATTCTTTTATCAAAAATTATAGCAATTTTTTCGCTGCCTATTTTTTTAGGGCTTAATTTTCTAATGGTTTGATCAGCAGCTTGTTTGCCTAATTCTCCTGCATCGTCCAAGTCTTTAAAAAAACATTTGCTAGAATAATCATAATCTCTCTCCATGCTTTTTTCATCTTTTGCGACTGTAACGCTCGAAGCTGTAAATGAGGATGTTTTGTAACCAGCACAAAAACCTTCAGTATTAGCTAAAATAAAATTTGATTTATTTTGAGTAAAACTAGACTCAGTATTAACAATTTTTTTATCACTAGAGGCAGCGAATTCTAATTTTTTCAAATAATCTATTTTTTGATTATTTTCTATATGAGTGTCATCATAGAGATTCAAATCTTTCACTTCTTTAGCTAACAAATCTTTATCGGGTAATGAATTAAATTCATCTTCAGGAGTATTTTTTGCTGCCTCAACACATTTTTCAATCAAAATGTTTAGGTTATCATCAAGTAAATTAGAGGAAGATATTGATGATTTTTTTTTTCCAATGTAAGTGGTAATTCTTATTCCAAGATCATCTGACCTATTAGACTCATCTAGTTTTTTATTTCTAAAATTAACAGTTTCAGATACAGAGTTGTTAACGATCACACTAGACTCAGTTGCGCCTAATTTCTTAGCTAAACCTAGACAATAAGATGCCTTTTTTTCTAAAAATTCTTGATCTTTGACCATTTAAAGTTTTGTGCCGCCAACAGTCATCTTATTAATTAGAATAGATGGTTGAGCAACACCAACGGGAACACCTTGGCCAGCTTTTCCACATGTTCCAATTCCCGGATCCATCATCATATCATTACCCACCATAGAAACTTCTTTTAAACTCGAAGGACCATCTCCGATAAGAGTTGCACCTTTTATTGGAGATCCAATTTTGCCATTAACAATCTCATAAGCTTCGGTGCAATTAAATACAAATTTCCCAGAGGTAATGTCAACTTGTCCACCACCAAAACTGACTGCAAAAATACCTTTATCTACAGCTTTAATCATCTCATCTTGGGTCTGATTACCACTTAACATCATAGTGTTTCTCATTCTTGGAAGGACGATGTGCCTATAATTTTCTCTTCTTCCACTACCTGTAGATCTGGTTTTCATTAATCGTGCATTAAGTCGATCTTGCATAAAGTTTTTTAAAATTCCATTCTCAATTAAAACTGTTTTTTCTGTTGGTGTCCCCTCATCATCAATAGTAAGACTACCTCTCCTATTGTCGATGGTACCATCATCAACTATCGTAACTCCTTCACTAGCAACTTTTTGGCCCATTAAATTATGAAAAGCAGAAGTTTTCTTTCTATTAAAATCCCCTTCTAAACCATGACCAACAGCCTCATGAATTAATATTGCTGGCCAACCAGGTCCTAGTACAACTTTCATTTCACCAGCTGGTGCAGGTTTACTCTCTAAATTTACTGAAGCTATTCTCAAAGCCTCATCACAAACTCTTTTCCAATTTTCATCTTTTAAATAAAAATCGTAGGATTGTCTTCCTCCAACACCATACACACCTGACTCTTTCCTTCCATTTTTCTCAAGCATGACTGATACATTGAATCTTATTAAAGGACGGACATCAGTTAAAGACTCTCCGCCAGATCTAATTATTTCAACTGATTTTTGTTCGCCTAAAAAATTGGCTGTGACCTGTTTAATGTTATTATCTTTAGAGCGTAAGTAGTTATTTACTTCATTAAGTATTTTAATTTTTTCATTAAGAGATTTTTGTTCAATAGGATTTATATTATCATAATACTTTTTATTAGATTTAGGAATTTCATGATTATAAGTGCCTTTAACAGATTTTAACGTTGATTTTAAATTTTCTGAAGATTGCCTTAATGAATTTTTTGATATTTCATTAGAGTGAGAATATGCAACTATTTCATCAGAGATAGCTCTAAATCCAAAGCCTAAATCAGAATTATAACTCGAATTTTTAATTTTATTATCATCTAATAATAATGTCTCTGATTTTGTATTTTCTAGGTATAGTTCTCCATCATCACACTTACTAAGTGTATCTGATACAATGTTTTCTGCTTCTGATCTAGAAATGTCAGATTTTTCAAAAAAATTATTCATAGAAAGCATTATTTAGAAGTTTTATCTACTATTTTCAATATGAGTATTTTACGCATATACATTAT
Source organism: uncultured Pelagibacteraceae bacterium (assembly GCA_902614355.1). Classification (GTDB taxonomy): domain Bacteria; phylum Pseudomonadota; class Alphaproteobacteria; order Pelagibacterales; family Pelagibacteraceae; genus Pelagibacter. The sequence continues at coordinate 18,199 of CACMKP010000003.1, read as the reverse complement.
TTAAATATATAGTAATAAATCTACTTATATGAAAGTTTATTTTAATAATTCATGCAAAATCTGCAAAGCTGAAATTGATTTATATAAAAAAGAGAATATTCAAGAAATCGATTGGATTGATATTACGGGTAATGAGATAGCTAAAAAAGAGACCTCTAAAAGTAATAAAGAACTTTTGCGTAGGCTACATGTCAAAGAAGATGAAAAAATTTTAAAAGGAGCTGAAGCTTTTCTTGCTGTATGGAAAAAAATTCCCAAATATAATTTTTTATACAATTTTTTTAAACTACCAATAATTTTTACGTTATTTTCTTTTTTTTATGAAATAGTTGCATTCTTCTTATATCTAAAAAATAAAAAACAATTAAAAAACTAACTAAAAAAAAACAATAAAATTTCGCTCAACAAAGACATAGAAGTTATAAACATAACGAGAACTATTGAATACATTAATAAAATAATCTTATTTTTTTTTCTTCTTAACCTCACAAAATCCTTATCATCTAAATCGGAGATGTCTCTTTCACCTAAAACAGGGTAATCATAAGTAAATCGCCAAGTACTGTCACCAAGTCTCGGATCTAATTTGTTATAATAGATAATCCATGCCAATACATACTTTAAAATTAAAAAAAGCATTATCATAATGATTGATCCAATAAACATATAAAAGTTCTACCTTGTTATTTAGAAAAAATTAATCGTTATTTTGTGATCTTTTGCTAGCAATTAATTGTGTCAAAGCGTCCACCATCGTGTCTGAGGCTTTAAAAATATCAATATTTTTAAATTCATATGAATGATTTTTTTCAGGATTTGTTTTATCTTCTATTACTATTCCTTCATCGGGTGAATTATTTTTAATATAAATTAATAATAACCAATCTTCATCTTCAGCTTCATCCCATTTTATAAAAATCTCACCAGTTTCAAATCTTCTATCTATACACCGCAAAATTGACATATCTCTTGTAATGTGTCTTTTGTTCAATTGAAATACTAGACTGCTTGCACTTCTAAAAAAACTTTCTAAGGCAAACTCAACTTTTTGTCTCGCTAAAGTATATTCTTTTTCCTTGATTAGTAACGTTTCTCTGTCTTCGTTACCTTGTAATTTGACACCAAGGGCCTCTACTCTCTCCTTGATCTTCTGGTCTCTAATAACTCGGTATTTTTCTTTAAGTTTACCAATCCTTTCTTGTAACCCTTGATAATCCTCTCTCTTCTCTTTGAGCGCTATTTTCTCAAGTTTTTCTAATTCTTTTACTTCTCTTATTCTAAACTTTTCAATTTGACGCTCTAGTTGAAGTTGCTTTAAAAATTGTTTTTGTTTTTCGGCTTGTTCTCTTCTTAAAATTGCTTGTTCTTTTCTTAAAAATAATTTTATATCTTTATTTCTTTGCTTTTCTAACCTTGCTTCCTCCTTTAAGGCCTTCTCTTTTAGTCGAGTTTTTTCAAGCACCTCTTCTTGTTTTGCTTTTTGTAGCTCAATTTTCTCAATTCTCTCTTTTTCAATTTGTTCTATCTTAATTCTTCTTTTTTCTTCTTTTTTGATTACTTTGTAATTTGAAATTGTTTCGGAAATTTTATCAAAAAAACTTTGGATATATCTTTCTGGGTTTAAATTAATTTTAAAATCAAAGTTTGATTTAATCGATAACTGGAGTTTTACAATTTTTGAAATTAAACTTTGATTTTTAGTTTTAGGTATATAGTTTTTATTTTTCTTAAGATTTGCATTTTTTTTCTTGTTTTTCTTTTTTTTGTTTTTCCTCTTTTTCCTTAAAAAAGTTATCTTTTTCCTAACTTTTTTGATATTTTTCAGTTTTGTTTTTTTTCTTTTTACTCTCTTTTTTCTCTTTGATTTTTTGTTTTTTTTTTTCATTTTAAAGGAGGTAAGACTCTATCAATAATTTATTGATAAATATAGTCCCTAGTGACTGGAGTAGATACATAATTTTTTGTAAGTTGAAATTGATATACAACTTGATCACCCCACTTGAAAGCCATCTCACACCCCGCAAGATAAAACTCCCACATTCGAAAAAATTTTTCATCAAACATTTTAATAATTTTTTCTCTATTTCTTATGCAATTTTCTTTCCAGTGTCTTAAAGTGTGTGAATAATGCAATCTCAAAACTTCGATATCTGTAACAACTAGACCTGCTTGCTCTATGGGTGTTGTGACCTCACTTAAACTTGGTGTGTAACCTCCTGGAAAAATATACTTGGTTATCCATGGATGAGGATCCCTGGGTGGATTTACTGATCCTATGGTATGTATTAATGAAACACCATTGTCATTTAATAAATTTTGAATTTGTCTAAAAAATTTTTTATAAAATTTACGTCCCACGTGTTCAAACATTCCAACGCTTACAATTCTATCAAATTTTTCCTTAAGTTCTCTATAGTCAATCAATCTAAACTTCACCTGATTTTCTAAATTTTGTTCAGCTGCTTTTCTTTTGCAGTAATAAAGTTGGTTTTCTGATAACGTAATCCCTGTTACTTCACATTTTGAATTTTTTGCAATATCAATTGCTAACGACCCCCACCCACAACCAATATCTAAAACTTTTTGGTCTGGCTTTAAATTCAATTTTTTTATTATATGTTGAATTTTATTATTTTGTGCTGTTTCAAGACTATCGTTTTCATTACGAAAGTAACCACATGAATATTGTCTTTTAGGATCTAAAAATAGATCATATAAGTCGTCAGATATGTCATAATGATGGGAAACATTCATTTTAGATTTTTTAATAAAATTAAAATTTGTTAAATATCTATACGAGCCTCTAATTCTATTCATAATATAGCTAAATAAATTAACTTCTCCTCTTCCAATATTCTTCAGAGCAAGATCTAAAAAATCTGTGATAGTGCCGTTCTCAATAATTATTTCACCATTAGTATATGCCTCACCAAAATACAGATCTGGATGAAGTAATAATTTATAATGAAGTTTTTTATTTAAGATTCTTAATTTAATAGGATCATTACCTGGTTTTCCTATGATATAATCTCTATAATTTGCATCAGTGAGGATAAAACCACCATCTTTAAAAACTTTATTTAGAAATCTTACAAGTTGCATGTTAAGCCGCCAGTAAAGATTTAATTTTAAAATTTAAACCTTTTAAATTTTCAAATAATTCTCTCTCTTTCTCTTTGGTTAAAAGAGTTAACGGAGGCAACACATTTTTAAATATGTCATTTTCTTTTGCACAATAAGAGTGCAAGCCAGAAATAAGGTTATATTTATCAAAAGCAGACCTAACATTAATCAATTTTTCATTCTCGGTTTGAACTTTTTTTGAAATGAAGTCATCATAAACTTTCCTAGATAATTCTGCAGTAACATTACATGTAGCAGTGATTATTCCTGAACAGCCTATTTCTAAACCTTCTACAAGCTTAGTTTCTGATCCAGGAAGAATTGAAAAATTTTCTAATTTTAAATATTTATAAATATTGTAGGAACTATCTTTTATACCAACTATTTGTTCTGGAAATTTTTTAACTAACTCTTTCACGCATTCTAAACTAAATTTATAACCACATAATTTTTCAAAATTATAAAGTATAATCCTTGAATTTGGAGCTGCCTCGACAATTTTTGAATAAAAAGTAATTACTTCTTCGTCACCGTATTTATAATATGCAGGTGGCATAATTAAGAATTTTTTAAAATTTAAAGATAACGCTATTTTAATATAATTTATTGTTTCACTTAAAGAATTAAGCCCATTACCTATTATAAAATTATTTTTGTATTTACTTTTTGACAAATCATTTAAAAGCTTAATTTTTTCTGAGATCGGAATTAATTGTGCTTGTCCAGTGCTCCCAAATATTGCAACACCATGACAACCTTTATCTATAATATTTTCAGCATGTAGAATTGTTTTTTCTATATTCAGGCTTAAATCTTTGTTAAAGATTGACATTCCTGCAGCATAGATACCATTAATTTTAGACATATTTTTTTGCTTATAAGTATAATAGAAAAATTACATTTATGAAAACAGGAATTTTTTTAAGCTATAAGGGTTTAGGAGCTAATTTGTTACATCTTAGTTACTGTCATCAAATTGCAAAAAAATTTGGTAAAGTTGAATTGATCACATTATGCCCAAATCTTAATAGAGTTTTGATAGATGACCCCTTAATCAAAAGTGTGAATTATTTAAACAAATTTCATAGAAACTTTTTTGATATAATAAACTTATCAGTCTTTATAAAGAAATTTGATTTTGAAAATATTTTTATTTTTTATCCAAGTATAAGACATTATCTAGCTTGTAAAATTGCTGGTATAAAAAATATTTATCATTATCCTTTATTTAAAAAAAAAAATTTACATCTAGTAAATGCTGCTAAAACTTTTACCGAACAATCTTTAGATATTAAAAATTGCCCAACTGAGACTAAAATTTCTCTGAATAGTGAAAAAATTAAAAAATATAATCTAGGTAAACAAAAGAAAATTGTCCTTGGAATAGGCTCTTCTGGTCCGTCAACCAGATGGGGGTATAAAAATTTTGCATCTTTGATAAATAAATTTAATGATATTGGTGATTATTATTTTTACTTAGTTTGTGGAAAAAATGAGGAAGAAGGCGCAATTAAAATTATAGACCAAATAAAAAAAGGTAATTGTGAATCTTTAAGCTCTAAAGATGTATCAGAAATCATATATTATATTTATTTAAGTGATATTTTTATTGGAAATGACTCATTCGGCCACCATGTTTCAAGTCAAATGAATAAACCTAGTTTTGTAATTTTACTGGATACACCAAAAGCTTATTCTGATTACAGTAAAAATCAATTTAGAATTATCCCACCTAATGCCGACATAAATAAAATTACTCATGGATCAAGCTTTGATCCAGATACAATAACAGTTGAAATGATAATAAATAAAGTTAAGAACTTTATATAATTTCCTTTAACAAAATGTCTCTAGCTTCATTAACTAAAGTAGATAATCTTGCAGTTTCTGGTGAAATATCTGGGTGAATTTTTTTTTGAATTTTCGTGTAAGCTTTGTTTATATCCTCTTTGGTAACCTTTTTTTTTTGGTCTAAATTCAAAATTTTAAAAGCTTCACTTACAGACATTGTAGACATATTGTTGTTTTGAGATTGATTGAATGAAAATCTACCTGATCTTCTTAATGTTTGAATCAATCTAAAAAGAGAGATTAGTTGGAAAATTGATAAACCCTTTAACTTCAATAAAGCAAGACTAGCGAGAGTGAGTGGCAAAGTTAGCAAAAATCTGCCTCCAATTGCAAATAGAATTGCTAAAAAAATTAATCCAATTATTATCAGCAGTCTTAAACCTTTTGAAAGTTTTTTTGATGAGATATTACTAATGTATCTCACAAGAAAATAAAAAATGACTAATATTACTACTGTATAAATAATTATATTCATATAACTGTTTCATTATGAAAATACCACAACTTAAAAAAAAACCAGAAAAAAAATCTTGTCACAATGTTGCATGGGAAGATAACTATAGTTGGATTCATCAAGAAAATATCCTCGAGGTTTTAAAAGATGGATCAAAATTACTTCCTGAAGTTCGAAAATATCTAGAGGAAGAAAATAATTATACAGATCATCTTTTGAAAGATAATAAAGAAATTGAAAAAAAATTATTTCATGAAATTAAAGGTCGAATAAAATTAGATGACGTTTCACTTCCATTCAAAGACATTAGATATGAGTATTGGACCAAAACCACAACCAAGGGAAATTATTCTATAAAACTTAGAAAAAAGATTGGCTCTAATGAGATAGAAGAAATTTGGAATGGAGACAAAGAAAAAGGAAAGTTAAAAACAGAGTATTTCGGCATTGGAGATTTAGAGGTAAGTTATAACGATAAATATTTAGGATACTCATTGGATTTAAAAGGATCAGAATATTATACTATTTATCTAAGAGATATTTTTACTGGGAAAGAAATAACAGAAAGAATAGAGGAAACTAGTGGCAGTATAACTTTTAGTTTGGATGACAAATATATATTTTATTCAAAACTTGATGAATTTCACAGACCTAGAAAAATTTTTAGGCATAAAATTGGAACATCTATAAAAAACGATGAATTAATTTTTGAGGAAAAAAGTGAAGCATTTACAGTTGGAATAAGTTTAAGTTCAGACGAAAAATATTTCTTTATTACAACCTCAGATCACAACACTTCAGAACAATATTACTTTAAAGTTAATGAACATAAACCTGAGCCAAAATTAATAAAAAAAAGAAAAAGAGGTATAATCTATTCAATTTCATCTTGGAATAATTATTTTTATTGTCATACAAACGAAGATGCTGAAGATTTCAAAATAGAGAGATGTAGTGATTTATCTAAACAAAATTGGGAAGTTTATATAAATGCTAAAGATGAAGTTCTTATAGGCGGCTTAATATTTTTAAATGATTGGATTATAAGAAGTGAAAAGTCAAATGCTCTTGGGAAATTATACTTAAGAGATATAAAAACAAATTTAGAGGAGGAGTTAATATTTTCAGATGAAGAAGTAATTGTCCCTGGTATCTCATTGACACAAAGAGATAAAAATACTGATCTAGTTTATTTGTCATATTCATCTCCAAAGACACCCGGAAAAACTTATCTTTATAATTTGAAGACGAAAGAAAAAAAATTAGTAAAGGAACAAGAAATCCCATCAGGTCATAACACTGATGATTATATTGTTGAAAGATTAGAATGCTCTTCTCACGATGGTAGATTGATACCTATTACAATAACTAGACACAAAAAAACTAAAATTGATGGGTCGGCAAATTTACTACTATATGGTTATGGATCCTATGGTAATTCAATGTCTCCTGATTTTTCATCAACTAGGCTCAGTCTAATTAACAGAGATATCATTTGGGTTACTGCTCATATAAGGGGCGGTATGGAAAGAGGAATGAAATGGTGGAAAGAAGGTAAACTTCTTAATAAAAAAAATACTTTTAAAGATTTCATTTCTGTTGCAAAAAACTTAGTTGAAAGAAATTATACATCAAAAGGTAAAATAATAGGCATGGGTGGTTCGGCAGGAGGCTTATTAATGGGCGCAGTTGTAAATGAAGCACCTGAATTATTTCTTGGCATAGTAATGGCAGTACCTTTTGTAGATTCATTAACTACAAACTTAGACCACTCACTTCCATTAACAGTTGGAGAATTTGATGAGTTTGGAAATGCTAAAGATAACAAAGATCATTTCGAATATATTTATTCTTATGCTCCATACAATAATATTAAAAAAATGGATTATCCTCATATTTTAATCACAACAAGCCTAAGCGATAATAGAGTTTTGTTTGATGAACCTGCAAAATTTACAGCAAAACTTAGAGATTATAAAACCGATAACAATCTTCTTTTACTTAAAACAGAAATGAATGCGGGTCACGGTGGAAAATCTGGTCGAGATGGTGCTATAGAAGAAATTGCTTTTGATTATGGATTTATTTTAAAAATTTCAAATAAAATTTAAAAAAATACTTGAAAAAAAAAATATGATTCCCATATGAAAGTAGTAAGTCGCCTTATGGGGCTTGCATAAATAAACTTGCTTACAAAAAAAGGAGGATATATGACAAGTAAGGATCTATCTATATTCAACTCATTAAGACCTTTCTCAATTGGTTTTGACGATATGTTTGACCAATTCGAAAACATGTTGGGTAATGGAAATTTGACTATGCAGTCGAACTATCCACCATACAACATTAGAAAAACTGGGAAAAACAACTATTCAATAGAAGTTGCTCTTGCTGGTTTTAGTAAGAAAGATGTTGAGGTTGAGTTCGAAGATAATTTGTTAACAGTAAGGACAAAACAAGTTAACAAATCTGATGAAAAAAATGAAGATGGTGAAATAATTCACAAAGGTATTTCGCAAAGACAATTTGCAAGATCATTCACTATTGCAGACGATGTAAAAGTGAATAGCGCCGAGTTAAAAGATGGTCTTTTAACAGTAGCTTGTGAGAGAATTTTACCAGATCATAAGAAAAAAAGACTTATCGAAATTAGATAAGCTTGGCCTTACTTGCGAGGAGTATTCCTCGCAAGTAAACTTTAAAAACATCCATTAGATACAAAGCCTATTACAATATTGTCTGAATTTATTTCAAATCTTCTTTCGCAGGGGATTAAGTATTTTTTTGTATTGTAAATTACCTCTAAATTACCTTTTGCATTTTTGAAATCTTCATCAGGTTTACCTAATTCCATCTTAAGTTTGCTTAAAGATTTTCCTATAAATTCACTTAATTTTTCGTTTTCTTTTTGAACTATGTTGTCTGTTTTTTCTTTAACAGTTTGACACCCTGTCAGTAAATTAACAAATATAATTGTTATTAAAAAAAATCTTAGTTTATTCATTATTATAAGTTAACAACATAATTATGGCATAAATATAAACTTCTTGGTTGAATTTTGTGAATAAAGCATATTTATAAAGAGTATTTTTAATCAGAATCAAATAATTATCATTCATGAGGAGGATTTATGCTTGATAAATATTTCAATTATAAAAAACACAAAACAAATTTTAAAACAGAAGTAATCGCTGGTACTACAACGTTTTTAACCATGGCTTACATCATGTTTTTAAATCCATTTATTTTGTCGGGAGAGTTTGCCGGACCCGAAAAAGGTTTCTTTGATTTCGGCGCAGTTTATACAGCAACTATTTTAGCGACTGCATTAGCATGCTTTATTATGGCGTTCTATGGAAAAACATGGCCAATAGGATTGGCGCCAGGAATGGGAATCAATGCTTTCGTTGCATTTGGAGTTTGTGCTGGAATGGGTTATACGCCGCAGCAAGCTCTAGGTGCTGTATTAGTAGCAGGTGTATTGTTTTTAGTAATATCATTAACCCCTTTAAGAGCTTGGTTAATAAATTCAATTCCTAGAAGTTTAAAGTTAGGTATAGGCGCTGGAATAGGTTTATTCCTAGCAATCATCGGCCTTCAAATAATGGAAGTGGTTGTCGACAATCCAGTAACCTTGGTGCAACTAGGTAACTTAGGTGATCCTCTTGTATTATTAGGATGTGCAACTTTTATTGCAATCATAGTTTTAGATAAGATGAATATTAAAGGTAATATCATTATTGGGATCTTAGTTTTTAGTATTATTGCTTGGGTAACAGGCCTTGCAAAATTTAATGGTATTGCAAGTTCTCCACCGCCAATGACTTATCTTTTTGAATTTGATCTATCTGCCGCTATGACTGCAGGAATGTCTACGGTAATATTTACATTATTATTTATAGACTTCTTTGACACTGCAGGAACATTAACTTCAGTGGCAAATGTTGCTGGAAAAGTTAGCAAAGATGGAAAAGTTCAAGACATAAATAAAGCAATGTTATCTGACAGTGTAGGTACTGTTGCAGGAGCTATGATGGGAACTACTACAGTTACTAGTTACGTAGAGTCTGGTGCAGGAGTTAAAGCTGGTGGAAAAACTGGAATGACATCATTAGTAATTGGTATACTTTTTTTAGCATGTATATTTTTCGCTCCATTAGCAACTAGTTTACCTAAACAAATAGATGGTGCTGCTTTACTTTTTGTTTCAGTTTTATTTATTAGAAATATAACTGATATTGAATGGAACGATGTTTCAGAGTCTGCCCCGGCTATTCTTGCAATGATAACTATGCCTTTAACTTATAGTATAAGCAATGGTATTGCCTTAGCATTTGTGTCGTACGCTTTAATCAAAATATTCACTGGTAAGTTTTCAACTACTTCACCAGCTATATGGTTAATAGCAGTTTTAAGTGTTATAAGTTTTGTAGTTGCCTAAACATTAATAAAATAGGGCTGGTTTTTACTAGCCCTATTTGTTTTGTTTTAATATTTCCTCAATTGATAATTCTTCGTAATGTTCGGTAGGTTGGACAATCCATGGATCTGAATTTAGTCTTATAGGACAAAAATCTGGTTCAAAAGTTGAAGATTTTTTTTTCCATAAACAAGCAGTTTTTACCTCTTTTATAAAATCTTTTGTGGGGCCGTAATTTTTTAGCCATTCTATGCTTTTGTTTAATGTCAATCCAGTGTCAGAGAGATCATCTATTAAAAGCACTTTGTTAAAATCTTCATTACTTGCTAGAGAGCTTATTTCTCTTGCAAACATCAATTGGCCTTGTTGATCCTCCATGCCTTCACCTGAATAACTTTGAATAACAATGTATGCGATAGGTAGTTTCAAAATTCTAGATAAAATATCAATGATTGGAGCTGCTCCTCTCATAATGCCAACTAATACTGTAGGTTTATATTTTTGATGAATTTGTATTGCTAGTTTTTCAACTATTTTAGTATACTCATTAAAGCTGATAATCAATTTCTCTGCCATGAAATTTATTATCATAATTAAAATTATTTAAAAAGGAGAAATCATGAAAGCATATTGGATAAGTTTATACTTAAAAGTAGATAATCAAGAAAATTTAAAAAAATATGCAGAGACTGTTACACCAATAATAAAAAGTTACGGTGGTTTGCCTCTTGTTAGAGGAGGAAAACATACAACTTTTGATGGTGATGATTTTTTAAGAACAGTAGTTTGGGAATTTCCTAATTTCGAACAAGCATTAAAGTGTCATGAATCAAAAGAATATAAAGCTGGTTGGGAATTAGCAAGAAAAACAACTATTAGACATATGCAAATAGTAGAGGGTTTTAATACTGAATAGGTTCTGGATCAATACTTCTCCATAAATACCATGTTGCTACAGAACAATAAGGTGAAAATTTTTTTTTTAAAAGCATCACAAATTTTTCTGGCGGTAAATACTTTTTTTTATAGTTTTTAGAAATTGCTCTCAAAAGGCCAATATCCTGGACAGGCCAAATATTAGATCTATTATAAGTAAAAAGTAAAATCATTTCTGCCGACCATCTTCCAATTTGTTTTAATTGGGAAAGATAAACTATTGCCTCTTCGTCACTCATATTCTTTATTAGTTTTGGATTAAAAGATTTATTTAAAGTCTTTTTTGCTAAATTCTTGATACCAGAGACCTTTTGGCGGCTCAGTCCACAACTTTTTAACTGAGATGTAGTTAATTTAGATACTATCTTTGGATTTATTTTATTATTACACTTCTTTTTAAATTTCGAAAATACAGCGTTTGCAGCAGCAACACTAATTTGTTGACCAATAATACTTTTGCATAAAGAAAAAAATATATTTCTTCTAGAAGTAAGAATTATTTCTGATGGACTTTGATAGCTTTTAATTAACTTTGCTAATACTTTATCTTTTTTTGATAGGTAATTTTTTGCTTTTTTCCAATATTTTGGAACTTTAGTCATTTATTGTTTTAGAAGTGATTATTTTTTTATTATAAATTTCTCTTCTAAAGATAATCAATGTAGATACAATTACTAGTGATGCTCCAAGAAGCGTTTTATATGTGGGCACCTCTCCCCATATGAAGTAACCAAAGACTATGGCAAATAATAAAGCTAAATATTTTAATGGGGTAACAAGAGAAACTTCAGAATATTTATATGACTGACCCAGCCATAGATTGGCTACTCCACCAAAAATACCAACCAAAGATAAAAATATAAAATCTTTCAAACTTGGCATGACCCATCCTTGTGGAATACTTAAAAAACTTAATAAAGTAATTGATAAAGAAAAATAAAAAGAAATTAACCATACAGGTTCTGTTGTTGATAATTGTCTTAAAGTAATGGCTACATAAGATAAACCAAGACAAAATATTACTGGGAAAACATAATAAATGTTTAATTGGCTTATACCTGGCTCAGTAATAATTAATATCCCTATAAAACCAATTATTACTGCGAGCCATCTGTAAATCCCAACTTTTTCACTTAATAAAAATATTGATAAGATTGTTGTAAATATTGGTGCAGCAAATGAAATGCTAACAACGGTTGCTAAAGGTAATTTTCTTAAAGCTATAAAAATTGCAACTAAAGCAACAAGGCCCGACATACAACGTAAAAAATGTAAACTAGCCCTTTTTGTATAATAAAAATTATGAAGTCTCTCTTTAGGTATTATTAAGAAATAAAATAGGATACCAAAAAATCCTCTGAAAAATAAAACTTGTCCTATTGGATAATCAACCGACCACTTAACAATTATGTCCATTAATGAAAATGCACAAACAGACATAAACATGTACAAAAAACCCAATTGATTTTTACTTAGCATACGAATAATTTGTAAATTAATTTAAATCTTTATCAATGGAAATAGCAGTTTTAGCTCTTGGATGTTTTTGGGGACCTGAAATAAAATTCAGTAGAATTGATGGGATAATTAAAACAGAGGTTGGCTATTGTGGAGGCGATAGCAAACAAACTACCTATAAAGAAGTTTGCACAGGAAAAACTAATCATGCAGAGGTTGTTAGGCTCGATTTTGATGAAAAAATGATCTCGTACGAAAAAATTTTAAATATATTTTTTGATATTCATGACCCAACCACACTAAATTCTCAAGGGCCTGATTTTGGGACTCAATATAGGAGTGAAATATTTTATTTGAATGATAATCAAAAAGAAATAGCTGAAAAAGTTTTAAATGAAGTTAATCAAAAATTGTCAGGAAGAGTCGTAACAAAAATATCATTACTTAAAAATTATTGTGTTGCCGAGGAATATCACCAAAGATATTTGGAAAAAAGATAAATGTCTTTAGTAGAGACTGAATGGTTGGACAAGAATCTGGATAATGTAAAAATTATTGATTGTTCATGGCATATGCCTTTAACAAAAAGAAATGGTTTTGAGGAATACAAAACCAAGCATATACCCAGCTCCATATTTTTTGATTTAGATTCTAATTCAAACAAAGAAACAAATCTTCCCCATATGCTGGTTGATAAACATGATTGGGAAAAGATTGTTTCAGCAATGGGAATTAAAAATAATGATGAAATAGTAATTTATGATAACTCTGATGTAATAAGTTCGTGTCGATGTTGGTATAATTTTATCTATTTTGGACATGATCCAAAATTAGTTCATATATTAAATGGTGGTTTAAAAAAATGGATCAAAGAAAGAAGAATAACTACCTCTGATTTACCTCAGATAAATACGTCCAAATATAAGAGCCTAGAAAAAAAAGAATTAGTTAAGGATATGAAAATGATAAATCAAAATATAATTAAACCCAGTTTTAAAGTTATAGATGCTAGAAGCAGAGAAAGATTTGAGGGTAGAGTTGCGGAACCTAGAAAAGGATTAAAAAGTGGAAATATTAAGAATTCTTTTTGTATACCATTCAGTTCCTGTTTAAATGAAGACAAAACATTTAAAGATGTAGATGAACTTAAAAAAATTTTTCATTTGTGTTTAAATGATATTGTTGACAAGAATATAGTTTTTTCTTGTGGATCTGGAGTTACTGCGTGTGTTTTGGCACTAGCTTATTCCCTAATAAATGATAAATATCTACCTTGCATTTACGATGGTTCTTGGGCTGAATACGGATTAATTTAGAAGTATGAAAAGATCTACAAAAACAATATCAATTATTTTAATATTTTTTCTTGTTATTGCAGCTGTAATTATTTCAAGAACTTTAATAGCCAATCATTTTAAAAAAAAATTTAGCAAGATACCTCCTCCCGGAATAATAGTTACAGAGGTAATAAACAAAGAATTTTCAGAAAGAATTGAAACTTACGGCACCGCAATTTCCAAAAAATCAAAAACTTTCAAAATTAAAAAAGACGACCTCCTAGGTGATCTAGAGCTTAAAGATTTTGTTAAAAAAGGAGATAAATTAATAAGGTTAAAGAGTGGAGATATTATTGCTCCGTTTAGTGGTGTGCTCGGTTACACAGGACTAACTGAGGATATTTTAGTATCGAATAACATATTCATTATTACGCTAGATGATAATTCTGAAATTTACTCAGATATTAAGATTCCTGAGAGTTACTCTGCATCAATAAAAAAAGGACTTCCAGTAGAGGTAAAATTATCAAGCTACAAAGATAAAGTTTTTTCTGGAGAAGTTGATTTTGTTTCAAGTAGAATAAATGCAGATACACGAAGTTTATTATCTAGAATTAAAGTAAATAATTCAAACCAAGAATTAATTTCAGGCTCATTGTTGGAGGTTAGTATTAAATTTAACTTAAGAAACTCATTAAGCGTGCCTGATACCAGTGTGATGATTGAAGGTGATAAATCATACGTTTACAAAATTAATGGTTCCAATATTGCTAATAAAACTGAGGTGAAGACAGGATTAAGAAGTAATAGAAATATTGAGATAATCTCTGGACTTAATGAAGGAGAAACTGTTGTAGCTGAGGGCCTTAAAAAAGTTAGACCCAACGGTAAAATTAAACCTATTACAAAATAAATGTTTATCACTGAATTAAGTATAAAAAGACCTACGGTATCTTGGGTAATGTCCCTAATACTAGTTATTTTTGGATTATTTGTATTTTGGAAATTACCAGTTAGAGAACTTCCTGACGGTATTCAACCACCTGTGGTTCAAGTACAAGTAAATTATAACTCAGCATCAGCGTCAATAATAGATCAAGAAGTTACTCAAGTTATTGAAGATGTAATAGGGGGTGCTGAAGGAATAAAGAATATAGATTCTAAATCTGAAAATGGCAGGAGCACAATAAATGTTGAGTTTGATACAAGTATAAATTTGGATAACGCTGCAAATGATATTAGAGAAAGAGTTGCAAGAGTTGTAGATAATTTACCCACAGAGTCAGAACCCCCACAGATATTAAAAAGAGCTGCGGGTTTTACAACAACAATGTGGTTATCCTTGTCCTCTTCTACTTGGAGTGATCTTGAATTAGGAGATTATGCGAAAAGATATTTGGTAGATCAATTTTCAAGTGTAAAAAATGTTGGAAGAATATTAGTTGGTGGTCTAAGAGAATTAAGTATTAGAGTTTGGGTGGATCCGATTAAACTGGCGGCAAATGATCTAACAATCAATGAAGTTGAAGTTGCAATGCGGGGAGAGAATATTAGTCTTCCAGCTGGAACTCTTGAGGCGGATAACATTGATCTAACGCTTAATTTAGACAAATCCTATAATGATATAGATTCTATTAAACAATTACCGATAAAAAAGACTAATAATAAAGTTATTTTATTATCTGATATTGCAAATATTGAATTTGGACCTGTTTCAGAAAAAACTCTTTTCAAAGCTCAAACTAAAGATCAAATAAATTTGAAAACTGTCGGGATTGGTATTTATGCAAGAAGTGGTGCATCAACAGTTGAGCTTTCAAAGGATATTAAAAAAAAGATAATTGAAGTAAGAAAATCTTTGCCTGAAGAACTAGATTTAAGGGTCTCATTTAACAGAGCTAATTATGTGGAGGCTGCAATTGAGGAAGTATATAAAACCTTGGTTATAGCCTTTGTTTTGGTTGTTTTAATAATCTATTTATTCTTGGGAAATCTCAAAGCTGTAGTTGTGCCAGCTATTGCACTTCCGGTAAGCTTAATAGCATCTTTTTTAGGTCTTTATATTTTTGGTCTATCAATAAATATTTTTGTGCTTTTAAGTTTTATATTGGCCATAGGCATAATTACAGATGACTCTGTAATCATGACAGACGCGATATATAGAAGAATAGAAAATGGAGAAACACCGCTTGTTGCAGCCTACAAAGGATCTAAACAAATATCATTTGCAATAATCGCAACAACACTAATTTTGGTTGCTGTGTTCCTTCCGCTAATATTTATTGAGGGAATTTCTGGGACATTATTTAGAGAAACTGCAATTGCATTGTCATTTTCAATAGTAATTTCATCTTTTGTAGCATTAACACTGTCGCCAATGCTTGCTAGTAAATTCTTAAATAAAAAAAGCTCAAAGAAAATTTTTATACAAAAATTTGAGAAAGTTTTTTTAAATTTCGCCAAATTTTATAGAGAAACCTTAGATGTTATTGTTCACAAATCTAAATTAGTTGGTATTTTTATAGTCTTTATAATCATTTCTTCTATCTTATTATTTAGTTTTTCAAAAAAGGAATTGCTGCCTATGGAGGATCGTGGTGCTTATTTAATTATAGGAGCTACTGATGAGGGAAGCTCTTTTGAATATACACAAGAACAAGCGCAAAAAGTTGAAGCTAGGTTAATACCACTCTTACAATCTGACGATAGTCCTTACTCAAGATTTATTATGCGAGTACCTGGATTTGGAAATTCAGCAAACTCATTTAATAGTTTTATTATAATTGCTCTTTTAGATGATTGGAAAAAGAGAAAAAAAGGACAACAGGTAATATTAAGAGAGGCAATTGGAAAAATTGTTACTCTCCCCCAAGCCCTGGCTTTCCCCATATCTCCGCAATCCATAAGAGTTTCTAATTACAATAAGCCAGTGCAAATGGTTATCTATGGTAACAGCTACGAAGAACTCGAAGAAATTCAAACACAAATAATTCAAAAAATTAGATCTAACAAAAACCTCTCAAGAATTGAATCTGATTACAATAGAAATAAACCTGAGGTAAAATTAATAATAAACAAAAATAAAGCTAAAGATCTAGGGGTCTCTACAAAAGCTATTGGAGAAACTCTAGAAACTCTTTATGGTGGCAAGAGAATTACTAGTTTTAATAAATTAGGTAGAGAATATCCAATTATTGTCCAACAATATTTGTCAGATAGAAGAAATAAAGAGGGAGTTTCAAAGATATTTGTTCGTTCCGATACTACTGGAAAACTAATCTCACTTGCAAATTTAGTAAGCTTTAAAGAGGAAGGTTCTGCAAAAGAATTATCAAGGTATAACAGACAAAGAGCAGTAACAATATCTGCAAATATTAATGAAGGCTATACGTTAATTGAAGCAATAAGATTTTTTGAAGATGTAATGGCAAATTTAGCCCCAAAAAATCAAATTACTTGGAAAGGAAAATCTGAGGAAATAAAAGAGACAAGAAATGAATTATTTATAATATTTGTTTTATCTTTACTGACTGCATATTTGGTAATGGCTGCAACCTTTAATTCTTTTATTCATCCATTTATAATTGTTCTAACTGTTCCATTAGCAATATTTGGTGGACTAGTTTTCATATTATTTTTAAACAGCTCTGTGAATATTTTTTCTCAAATTGCTCTCATCATTCTTATAGGTATCTCTACAAAAAATAGTATTTTAATAGTCGATTATGCCAATCGAATAAGAACTACAGGCAAAAATATTGAGTCAGCAGTCAAAGAGGCATGCTCAGTAAGGTTTAGACCAATCATCATGACATCTTTAAGTACTATGATTGCAATGGTGCCACTTGTTATAGGAAATATTGGACCGGGTGCTGGCGAGGGTTCAAGATTGGCTGTAGGTTCAACTATTCTAGGTGGAATGATTATTTCAACATTTTTTACATTATATATCACTCCATCAATGTACTTAGCTTTAGCTAAAAATACGAAGAGAATAGATGAAGTTGATTTAGAATTAAAAAAAGAATTATCTAAAAAATAATATATTTATTTTTGTTAAGAGACTTGCCGCACTCTGATAACTGTCTCTTATAAAGGCCAGCTTGTTTTTCCACTTTTTTGGCTAATCCAATTACCTTCTTATTTTTTTTGTAATGTTTGAAATTCCCCCAACCCTCATGATAAGCAAGATACTGCTTGAAAGCATCTTTTTTTGAAATTTTTAAGATTGTCTCAGATTTATTTGTATACCAACCAATAAAGTCTACACTATCTTTAAATCTTGCTCTTGTAGCTAATTTGTTTCCAGTCTCTTTTTTATATTGCTCCCATGTTCCTTTAACGGCTTGCGAATATCCAAATGAACTTGATGGTCTTTTATAAGGAATAACTTTAAAAATTTTTTGTCTTGCAGGTTTTGCTAACCAATCGAAGTCTGACTCCATTTTTATAATTGCAAGTTGAATATAAATCGGGGTGCCCCATTTTTTTTCAACTTTTTTTGTGTGCTTATACCAAAGATATCTCTCGTTAAATATTGAGCAACTATTTGAAGTATTTGATGGAATTGAGGAGCAACTAGTTAACAAAAAAAAAAATAAAATAATTAGTTTATTTTTTAAATAAGCCATATTTATTTATAATTTTCTTAATGAAAATTACAACTATCACTCCAAACAT
>CACMKP010000002.1 GCA_902614355.1 uncultured Pelagibacteraceae bacterium | reverse complement strand
TCTAAAAAAATTAAAAATCCCAAAAATTTTTTAGGTGGTAAAGGTGCCAATTTATCTGAAATGGGCAGGATGGGTCTTCCAGTTCCACCTGGATTTACGATTTCAACTAATGTCTGTGATCTTTTTTACAAAAATAAAAAGAAATTAAGTTCTTCTTTGATAAATCAAATTAAAAAAGAATTGAAGGTAGTTGAGAAAGATGTAAGAAAAAAATTTGGAGATCTAAAAAGTCCACTTTTATTATCAGTGAGATCTGGTGCCAGAGTATCTATGCCTGGTATGATGGATACAATACTTAATCTTGGTTTGAATGATAAAACTGTTAAAGCACTTGCCAACAACACCTCTAATGGAAGATTTGCAAAAGATAGTTATAGAAGGTTTATTCAAATGTATGGAAATGTTGTTCTAGGGGTAGACAGTTATCATTTTGAGGAACTTATAGAAAATTATAAGTTAACCAAAGGAGTTTTGTTAGACACAGATCTTGATGAAGATGATTGGGATGGTTTAATAAAAGATTTTAAAAATATTGTTAAGGAAAAAACAAAAAAAGAATTTCCTCAAAATGTTTATAATCAATTATTTGGAGCAATAAGTGCAGTATTTTTATCTTGGCAAAGTAACAGAGCTAAAATTTACAGAAAGTTAAATCAGATACCATCTGAGTGGGGAACAGCAGTTAATGTGCAATCCATGGTCTTTGGAAATATGGGAAATAATTGCGCAACAGGAGTTGTTTTTACTAGGAATCCCTCAGATGGATCAAATGATGTCTATGGAGAATATTTAATTAACGCTCAAGGGGAGGATGTTGTAGCAGGAACAAGGACACCACAATATATTACCAAAAAAGCTAAACGAGAGGCAAAAGTCAAGGCACTTTCCATGGAGGAGTCTATGCCAAAAGTTTATTTTGAACTTAATAAAATTTTGAAAAAGCTAGAAATGCATTACAAAGATATGCAAGATGTGGAATTTACTGTTGAGAACGGGAAATTATGGATCTTGCAAACTAGATCAGGCAAAAGGACTGCGAAATCAGCAGTAAAGATTGCTGTAGATATGGTTAAAGAAAAATTAATTACTAAAAAACAAGCTGTTCTAAGAATTGATCCTAATTCTTTAGACACACTATTGCATCCAACTTTGGACGAAAAAAGCTCTTTACAAGTTATTGCAAACGGTCTTCCAGCTTCCCCAGGTGCAGCGAGTGGAAAAGTCGTATTTTCTTCGGAAGAAGCAGAGAGATTGAATCAAATGATGCAAGATACAATTTTAGTAAGAGTTGAAACATCTCCCGAGGATATCCAGGGTATGCATGCAGCCAAAGGAATTTTAACAGCAAGAGGTGGAATGACTAGTCATGCTGCAGTTGTTGCAAGAGGGATGGGAAGACCTTGTGTATCTGGTTCTAGCGAAATTGATATTAATTATGATCAGAAAATTTTTAGAACATCTAATTATGAGGTAAAAGAGGGTGACATAATTACAATTGATGGATCAACAGGTAGAGTCATTTTGGGTAAAGTCAAAACAATAAAACCAGAAATTTCAGGTGATTTTTCTAAACTAATGAGCTGGGCGGACAATGTAAGAAAACTTAAAGTGAGAGCA
The DNA here is from genome assembly GCA_902614355.1 of uncultured Pelagibacteraceae bacterium. Lineage (GTDB taxonomy): Bacteria > Pseudomonadota > Alphaproteobacteria > Pelagibacterales > Pelagibacteraceae > Pelagibacter. Next base: position 105,585 of record CACMKP010000002.1, on the reverse strand, counting down.
AATTCTGAAACCACCATTGATACAAAAACGGCTAGAGCTTTTGGCGCAGAAGGAGTTGGTTTATGTAGAACGGAGCATATGTTTTTTGATGAGGAAAGAATTTTATCTGTAAGAGAAATGATTTTATCAAAAACAAAAGAAGATAGGGATGTGGCTTTAAAGAAATTATTACCCTATCAAAAAAAAGATTTTATAGAAATATTTAAAGTAATGCATGGATTACCTGTTAACATAAGATTATTGGATCCACCATTACATGAGTTTCTACCAAAATCTGAAAAAGAAATTTTTGAACTTGCAAATGTGATTGGTGTTAATAAGAAAGAGTTAGCAACTAGAATAGAAGAGCTTCATGAACAAAACCCAATGCTTGGTCATAGAGGTTGTAGATTAGCTATTTCTTTTCCTGAAATCTATGAAATGCAATGCAGGGCTATTTTTGAGGCATTATCAGATCTGAAAATTAAAGAACAAAAGTCTGCTTTTGCAGAAATAATGATCCCACTTGTCTCATCTGAAGCAGAGATTAAAATCTTAAAAGATCTTGTAATACGAACTGCGAGAAAAGTGGAATTATATAAAAAAGTTAAATTAAACTTTTTTGTAGGCACAATGATTGAATTACCGAGAGCAGCTATCAAGGCTCAGGATATAGCAAAACATGCAGAATTTTTTAGTTTTGGCACTAATGATCTAACACAAACAACTTTTGGTATTAGTCGTGATGATAGTGGTAAATTTTTAAGTGATTATTTAGAAAATAAGATATTTTCAATCGACCCATTCATTTCAATTGACGATGGAGTGAAAGATTTGATTAGGATGGCAGTCTTGGCAGGGAAAAAGAAAAATAAAAAAATTAAATTGGGGATTTGTGGAGAGCATGGTGGCGACCCAAAAAGTATTAATTTTTGTTCTACGATAGGTTTAGATTATGTATCTTGTTCTCCTTATCGAGTGCCTATAGCTAGGTTGGCTGCAGCTCAGGCTGAATTGAAAAAGAAAAGACAAAACAAGTGAAAAAGTTAATAATCTTTGTATCAATCTTTACAATTCTTATTATTTTATCTGTAAATTATTATTTTGAATATATTGGATTAGGTGATCCAGTTAGATATGATAAAGATGTTGTTTACGGTTATGCCCCAAAGGCTAATCAAAAAAAAATGAGATTTAAAAAATCATTAATCACAATAAATGAAAGTGGTTTAAGATCAATTGAGAGCTGGAAAGACTCTAATAAAAAAAAGATATTATTTATAGGCGATAGTGTTACTTATGGGGGAAGTTATATTGATGATAAAGAAATATTTAGTTATTTAGTATGCGATGAATTAAAAAGATTCACTTGTGGAAATGCAGGTGTAAATGCATATGGAATAATTAACATGGTTCATCGTTCAAGATATGATGAAAGAATTTTTGATGCAGACATAGTGATTTTTTTATTTTCAGGTTTCAATTTTACACGTGAGTATGCGGGTTCTGACATTGCCCATTTTTATTTGAATAGGGATAGCTTTTTTTTACCAGGATTGATGGAGGCTATAAGTTTTATTTTTACTAAATACGATATTAATAATTTTTTATCAAAAAAAAATGATGCAGAAAAATATGACCATGAAAAAGAGTTAATAGATTATTCTTTAGAATTATTAGTTTCTGAGACTGAAAGATTGAAAAGAGAAAATAAAAAAGTTAAAATTTTTTATACAATTGAAAAAGATGATATGCAGTCAAAAAAACTCAATAACCAATATATTTTAAACAATCTTAAAAGTTTAGATTTTGATAATTTCTATTCCCTAGAAAATATATTAATAAAGGATGAATATTTTGTAGATAATGTTCATTTAAGCTCCAAAGGTCATACAGTCGTAGCAAAAAAAATTATTTCAATTATATCTTCCAATTAATATTTAATTTTTTAGGGGCGTTCTGTTGCCAGGTGCCCCGAACCCCGTTTGCTTAATTAACAAAGTTAACTATGCAGCAAGTGCGTAACTTTCGTTAGCAATTATAATTAGCCCTTTACGGAGGAACAATTCCGAACGAAAGAATAGCCTTTAGTCACCCGTCGAATCTAGTTCACCCCCATAAGTTGTAAATGGTGGAGGTGGTGGGTACTGCCCCCACGTCCGCAATGGTTATTACGAAATTCGTTTATCGTCATAGTTGGAAAACCAACATGTTTAATATAAAAGTAATCTTTAAAGATTCAATAAATTATTCATGAAATTAACTAAGGAACAACAACAAGAAATTAAAGACCAACAGTCTCAAGAAAATAAAACAAAGAGAGTTACTGTAGCAGAACTAGAAAATATTCTTTACGAGGCAATACCTATTCTAGATCATGGTTTTATAAGAGTGATTGATTATATGGGGGATGACACTTCAATAGTACAAGCAGCTAGAGTTTCCTATGGAAAAGGTACTAAAAAAGTTTCAACTGACTCTGGTTTAATAAAATATTTAATGAGGCACTGGCACAGTACACCGTTTGAAATGTGCGAAATTAAATATCACGTAAAACTTCCTATTTTTATTGCTAGACAATGGATTAGGCACAGAACTGCGAATGTTAATGAATATTCTGCAAGATATTCTATTTTAGATAAAGAATTTTATTTGCCAGCAGTAGAAAATTTAGCAGCGCAATCTCAAAGTAATAGACAAGGAAGAGGGGATATTCTTTCAGGTGATCAGGCAAAAAAAGTTTTAGATTTACTGAAGAAAGATGCTGAGCAAACTTATGATAATTATGAAACTATGCTTAATGAAAGATATGATGGCTCGGTAATTGATGAAAAACAAGTTGGTTTAGCAAGAGAACTAGCAAGAATGAATTTAACTTTGAACACTTATACGCAATGGTATTGGAAAACAGATCTTTTAAATTTAATGAATTTTTTAAGATTAAGAGCTGATCATCACGCTCAATATGAAATAAGGGCTTATGCAGACGCTATGTTAGATACTGTCAAGAGATGGGTGCCAATTACATATGAGGCATTTTTAGATTATAGAGTGGGAGGTACTGAAGTATCATCAAAAGGAAAAAAAATAATACAAAAACTTATTAGTGGTGAAAAAGTAGATGCTGAAAAATCTGGCTTATCAAAAAGAGAGTGGAATGAGCTTATGTCTGCTTTAGAGCTTAAAGATAAATTGATTTAATCTTTTTTGCTAGATTAATATAGATTTGAGATATTTTGTTGTTTGGCTCACTTTCTACTATAGGCTTTCCGTGATCTCCAAATTTACCAACATCAGGATCAATCGGTATTTCAGCTAAAAATTCTTTTTCAAATTCTTCTGCTGTTCTTTTAACTCCGCCCTCTCCAAAAATTGCGTATTTTTTTCCATCATCTCCTGTAAAAGAGCTCATATTATCTATAAGACCCAAAATTTTTACCCCAAGTTTATCAAACATTTTTATTCCTCTCTTAACATCTAAAAGTGCTACTTCTTGTGGAGTAGATACTATAATTGCCCCATTCATTTCAATGCTTTGAGAAAAAGTTAATTGAGTATCACCAGTTCCAGGTGGCATATCTACAATTATAAAATCTAAATCTTTCCAATTAACCTGTTGAGTGAATGTTTTAATTGCACTTGTTACCATCGGACCTCTCCATATCATTGGGGTTTTTTCATCTGTTAGAAAGCCTATAGACATACACTGAATATCGTATCTCATGACAGGTTCTAATTTTTGACCATCACTCTTCGGTTTCTCATTAATGCCAAACATTTTAGGAATAGAAGGTCCATATATATCAGCATCTAACAACCCAACTCTACACCCGATTTGTTTTAAAGCTAAAGCAAGGTTTGTTGCAAAAGTTGACTTTCCAACCCCACCTTTAGCACTAGAGATTGCAATAGTGAATTTTGTTCCGTTAATTGCCTTCCTTTCAGTTGATTTTCCACTCAACTTTTTACGCATTGCGTCACTTAATTCTGGCTTTTCTTTAGGCATAATGTGATCTTACCTTGTTTTTCAGTATAAAGACATTATATAGATTGCCATAATGTCAGATGATTTTAGACAAGGCGGTGGAAGTCCTTGGGGCAAACCCCCTGGAGGAGGAACTGGAAATGGTTCAGGTAGAGGACCAACACCACCTGATGTCGATAAAATTATAAGAGAATTTCAAGAAAAACTAAAAAGGTTTTTACCAGGCGGAAGTTCATCTGGTGGAAAACAAGCTATCTTAGTTTTACTTATTTTAGGTTTTGTTTGGTTAGCAAGCGGTCTTTATAGAGTATTACCTGATGAGCAGGGCGTAGTTTTAAGATTTGGAAAATTTGTAAAAACAACACAACCAGGATTAAATTATCATATTCCTTTTCCTGTTGAGTCTGTGCTTACTCCAAAGGTTACAAAGGTAAACAGAATAGATATAGGTTTCAGGTCTGAGCGAGACAGTGGATTTTCTTCTCAAGGTGGTGTTGCTGATGTTCCACAAGAAAGCTTAATGTTAACTGGTGATGAAAATATTGTTAATATAGATTTTTCTGTTTTCTGGGTAATTAAGGACGCTGGAAATTTTTTATTTAAAATTCAAGATCCAGAGGGTACTGTAAAAGCTGCAGCAGAAACTGCAATGAGAGAAGTTATTGCTCGATCAAATATTCAACCTATTCTTACAGAAGGAAGATCTTTAATAGAAACAGATACACAAGAAATAATTCAAAAAATTTTAGACGAATATACAAGTGGTATTCAAATCACTCAAGTTCAAACACAAAAAGCAGATCCACCAGATCAAGTAATTGACGCTTTTAGAGATGTCCAGGCTGCAAGAGCAGATATGGAAAGATCAAAAAACGAAGCTGAGGCATATGCAAACGATGTGATACCAAGAGCTCGTGGTGAAGCTGCAAAAATATTACAAGCTGCTGAGGCATATAAAAAAGAAGTTGTTGCAAAAGCAGAAGGTGAAGCAAGTAGATTTTTAGCAATTTATAATGAGTATAAAAATGCAAAATCAGTTACTCAAGAAAGAATGTATTTAGAGACAATGGAAAAAGTTTTAGCAGATATAGATAAAGTAATCATAGAAAAGAACGCTGGATCAGGTGTAGTGCCTTATTTACCATTGCCTGAATTAAAAAAGAAAGTGACTAATTAAATTATGAATATGGGAAAAGTTATTGCTGGAATTAGTGTTGCAATTGCAGCAACATTATTTTTTTCAATCTTTATTGTAAAAGAAGTAAATCAAGCTATCGTTTTACAATTTGGTGATCCAAAAAGAATAATTGTAAAACCAGGTTTAAATTTTAAAATTCCATTTATTCAAAACGTAGTTTTTTTGGATAAAAGAATTTTAAACTTAGACACTCCACCTGAAGAGGTCATTGCATCAGATCAAAAAAGATTAATTGTAGATGCTTTTGCAAGATTTCAAATAGTTGATCCTTTAAAATTTTATATTTCTGTGGGTAATGAACGAGTAGCTAGATCAAGATTGGCAACAATTATTAATTCAAGAATTAGAAATGTTTTAGGTCAGCAAGAACTTCAAACTTTATTATCTGAGGATAGAACAAAGCAAATGGCTTTAATTCAAGAAGGAGTTAATAATGAGGCCGAAAACTTTGGGATAAAAATTAACGATGTAAGAATAAAAAGAGCAGACCTTCCTCAGGCAAACAGTGATGCAATCTTTAGAAGAATGCAAACTGAAAGGGAAAGAGAGGCAAAGGAATTTAGAGCAAGAGGTGCCGAGATGGCAGTAACAATCACTTCCACAGCGGATAAAGAAGTAACTGTAATTTTAGCTGACGCGCAAAAAAAATCAGAGATTATGAAGGGTGAAGGTGATGGTAAAAGAAATAATATATTTGCCAGTGCTTTTGGACAAGACCCAGAATTTTTTGCATTTTATCGAGCAATGCAAGCATATGAAAAAGCTTTGATAGGAGGTGAAACTTCGTTGATTTTATCGCCTGACAGTGAGTTTTTTAAATTTTTTGGGAATATAAAGCAGCCTCAATCAAATTAAATATTAATGAGTGAATTGATCATTGCATTTGGTCTATTCTTATTTATTGAGGGTGTATTATATGCCATATTTCCATCAAAAATGAAAAGTATGTTGAAAAAACTGGAGCTAATTCCCTCAGGACAACTTAGGACTGGCGGATTAGTTTTTGCGATAATAGGTTTTATAATTATTTATTATGCGAAGATTTAAAAAAAAAATAAGACTATTTTTTTTCTCTATTTTATTGTTATGCAATAATTCACTTTCCTCTTTTTCACAGGAAATTCCAGGATCATTTGCTGATTTAGCAGAAAAATTAATGCCATCAGTTGTAAATATTTCAACTACCACAACGGTTACCACTCAATCTAATCCTTTTCCATTTCAGTTTCCACCCGGTTCACCATTTGAGGATATGTTCAAAGAATTTGGAGCTCCCCAAGAAAGAAAGTCTGCTGCCCTAGGTTCAGGTTTTATTATTGATGAAAAAGGCATAGTTGTTACAAATAACCACGTAATTCAAGATGCAGAGGATATTATTGTAAGAGTTAACGGCGACAAAGAGTTTAAAGCAAAGGTAATCGGAGCAGATCCTCTTTCTGACATAGCTGTTTTAAAATTAGACTCTGAAGATAATTTTATTCCAGTTAAATTTGGAAACTCTGATAAAGCAAGAATTGGTGATTGGGTAATAGCTATTGGAAATCCTTTTGGGTTTGGTGGAACTGTTACATCTGGAATTATCTCAGCAAGAAATCGTTCATTAGGATTAACTCGATATGAAGATTATATACAAACAGATGCATCGATTAACTCTGGAAATTCTGGTGGACCTCTTTTTGATTTAAACGGAGATGTAATTGGAATTAACACAGCAATTCTTGGAAGAAGTGGTTCTATTGGTATTGGTTTTGCAATACCATCTAACAGTGCAAAAATTGTAATAGATCAGTTAGTAGAATTTGGTGAAACTAAAAGAGGTTGGTTAGGTGTTAGAATTCAAGATGTTACAAAAGAGATTGCAGATGTCGAAAATTTAGGTGAGCCTAGGGGCGCTTTAGTTGCAAGTGTTGCTGAAAATAGTCCTTCTCAAAAGGCTGGTGTAAAAGCAGGTGATATCATACTTGAATTCAATGGTGAAAAAATAAGAGAGATGAAAGAACTTCCGACAATCGTAGCTAGAACAGAAGTTGGAAAAAACGTTAAAGTAAAAATTTGGCGAAATAAAAAAGAAATAATTAAAACAATCACACTTGGTAGATTAGAAACTTCAGAGGATTTCAAAGTAGCAGAGAAAAAAACTTCACCAAAAGAGACTACAATTGACAAATTAAAAATAAATGTAAGATTGATTAATAAAGAAGATATTAAAAGTAGAAATTTACCTAACCAAACATCAGGGTTGGTAATCACTAAAATTGAAAATGATAGCCCACTTAAAGGATCTATAGAGTTAAATAGTATAATTTTAGAGGCACAAAAGAAAAAGATAAGATCGATAGATGACTTATCTGAGGTTGTAAAAAAAGTTTTAAATAGTGATCAAAAAACAATTTTACTGGTTATTTATAATAGTCAAAATCAAAGAAGATATATTGGTATTAAGTTGGATTAATTTATGGATTTTAAATCCAAAATTATTTTAATTTATGGACCCACTGCATCAGGAAAATCAGAATTTGCAGTAAAACTTGCAAAAAAATTGAAGGGTGAAATTATAAACGCCGATAGTATGCAGGTTTATAAAGAACTTAAGATTTTATCTGCTAGACCATCGAAAAAAGATTATAAAAAGATTAAGCATCATTTATATGGATTTCAGTCTGTAAAAGAAAATTATTCATCTGGAGAATGGCTTAAAGCTGCAAAAAAAAAAATTTTAGAAATTAAAAAGAGAAAGAATGTTCCAATAATAGTTGGGGGTACTGGTTTATATTTTAAAACATTAACTGATGGGATAGTTAATATTCCGAAAATTCCAATTCGAATAAGAGAAAAAGTTAGGAAATTGAATAGTTCTATGGGTAATAAAAGTTTTCTACAAAGATTAAAAAAAATTGATCCAGAAATTTTAAATTATGTTAATCCATCTGATACTCAAAGATTGATAAGAGCTTATGAAGTGAAATTATTTACCAAAAAAACGTTACTTGAGTGGTTTAAGTCAACTAAATCGGTATTTGAGGATAAAAACTTTTATAAAATTTACATCGATTACCCAAGAGATATTTTAGTAAATAAGATTCACAACCGTGCTCAAGACATGATCAACAATGGTGCCATTTTAGAGGTTAAAAAATTTTTGAAAATGAGGGTTTCAAAAAAAAGAACTGCTACTAAGGCAATAGGCTTAATTGAAATTAAGGATTTTATTGATAAAAAAATTGAAATTAATGAGGTTATTGAAAGAATATCAATAAAGACCAGGCAGTATGCTAAAAGACAGGTTACTTGGGGCAGAGGAAATATGATGGATTGGAACAAAATCAGGCATAACAGGCTGAACAACTTTCTTAAGAATATTTAGATATTTTTTTACTTTACCTTGACCAATAAGCACAACTTCAGCTAGATTGCTTAAATGTCTAAATTATATTCAGGAGCTGAAATTGTTTTTAAATGCCTTGAGGATCAAGATGTCGAATTTATTTTTGGTTATCCTGGAGGTGCAGTTCTTCCAATTTATGATGAATTAAAAAATCACTCCTCTATAAAGCATATATTAGTTAGACACGAACAAGGTGCCGGTCATGCAGCTGAGGGTTATGCCAGGTCGTCTGGTAAACCTGGTGTTGTTCTAGTTACTTCTGGACCGGGAGCTACAAATGTAGTTACAGCTTTGACTGATGCTTATATGGACTCAGTACCATTAGTATGTATCTCAGGACAAGTACCAACGCATTTGATAGGAACAGATGCCTTTCAAGAGTGTGATACAACAGGAATTACTAGACCATGCACAAAACATAATTGGTTAGTAAAAGACATTAAGGAATTATCAAAAACTCTTCATGAAGCCTTTAGAGTTGCCACAACAGGAAGGCCAGGTCCTGTTTTAGTAGATATTCCAAAAGATATTCAATTCGCAAAAATCAAATATACGAAACCAAAAAAAGAAAAAAAATCTAATGGAAAATTGCATAACAATTTTTCTCAAGATGAAATTAATGAATTAGTTGACTTAATTGCGAAAGCAAAAAGACCTGTAGTTTATACTGGTGGTGGAGTTATCAACTCAGGCCCAGAAGCAAGTGACTCGTTAAGAGAGTTCGTGAGAATGATTGGTTTCCCAATTACATCAACATTACAAGGTTTGGGAGCTTTTCCTGGTGACGATAGTCAGTTTATAGGTATGCTTGGTATGCATGGAACTTATGAGGCGAATAATGCCATGCATGATTGTGATTTATTAATAAATATTGGAGCAAGATTTGATGATAGGATAACTGGAAAGATAGACGAGTTTTCTCCGAAATCTAAAAAAGTTCATATTGATATTGATCCATCCTCAATAAATAAAATAATTAAAGTTGATTTAGCAATCGTAGGTGATGTAAACGAGGTTCTTAAAGCAGCCGTTAAAACTATTAGTCAAAAAAAAAACGGTTTTAAAAATTCAAATAAACAAAATGTTTCTAAATGGTGGGAAAAAATTGAAAAATGGAGAGAAAAAGATTCACTTGGTTTTATAAATAGTAAAGAGACTATCAAACCTCAGCATGCGGTGCGAAGATTATATGAATTAACAAAAAATCAAGACACTTTTATTACTACAGAAGTCGGTCAACATCAGATGTGGGCCGCACAACATTATAAATTTAATAAACCAAATAGATGGATGACATCTGGTGGGCTCGGAACAATGGGATATGGTCTCCCAGCTGCAGTAGGTGTTCAAATTGCGCATCCTGATAAGCTTGTTATTGATATTGCTGGCGAAGCATCAGTGCTAATGACCATGCAAGAAATGTCAACAGCAGTCCAGTATAATCTGCCAATTAAAATATTTGTTTTGAATAATCAATATATGGGAATGGTAAGGCAATGGCAGGAATTACTTCATGAAAAAAACTACTCCGAAAGTTATTCAGAGGCATTGCCAGATTTCGTAAAATTAGCAGAGGCATATGGATGTAAAGGTATTAAAGCTGATAATCCAGATGAATTAGACCTCAAAATAAATGAAATGTTAGAGCATAAAGGTCCAGTAATTTTTGATTGTAGAGTTGATCCTAATGAGAATTGCTTTCCGATGATACCATCAGGAAAACCTCATAATCAGATGATTTTAGGTCCAAATGATAAAAAAGATAATAAAATTACAGGTAAAGGAAAAGCCTTAGTTTAATGTCAAACCCGAAATCAGCTTATAATATTCCAACAAAAAAAAGTAAATCTGGTACACATATTATTGTAGTCTGGGTAGACAATGAAGCTGGAGTGCTTGCAAGAGTGGTCGGATTATTTTCTGGCAGAGGCTATAATATAGAATCTCTCGCTGTTGCAGAGGTTGATGCAATGAAAAATATATCAAGAATTACTATTGTAACGACTGGAACACCTCAAGTAATTGATCAAATTAAACTACAACTAAAGAAATTAGTCCCAGTTCACAAAGTTGCGGACTTTAAAAGAGAAGATAAAAATGTCATTTTTAAGGAAATGGCTTTGCTTAAAGTTGTGGGAAATAGAAGTAAAATTGATAAGTGTCTTAAAGCTTGCAAAACTTTCAATCCAGTAATATTAGATAAAACAAAAAAATCTGTAGTAATTCAAATTACTGCTCTACGAAGAGAAATAGATAAAATGAATAAAAAATTAAAGTCAAATGGACTTATAAGCACATCAAGAACTGGTGCAATAGCTATGACTAGAGGTTCTGAAATATTTAAATAAATTTACTAAAGGAGAAAAAAAATGAAAATGTTTTATGAAAAAGATACAGACAGTAATCTTGTTAAAGATAAAAAAATAGCAATCTTTGGTTATGGTAGTCAAGGTCATGCGCATGCATTAAATTTAAAAGATAGTGGTGTAAAGGAAGTTGTTGTAGCCTTAAGAGACGGATCGTCAAGTATACCAAAAGCAGAGTCAAAAGGATTAAAGGTTATGAATTTATCAGATGCAGCTGAATGGGCAGATATTGTAATGATATTAACTCCTGATGAATTACAAGCATCAATTTATAAAAATCATATTGAGCAAAGAGTTAAAGAGGGATCTTCAATAGCTTTTGCACATGGTTTAAATGTTCATTATGACTTAATAAAAGCAAGAAAAGATTTAGACGTATTCATGGTCGCTCCCAAAGGACCTGGTCATTTAGTAAGAAGTGAATATGAAAAAGGTGGTGGGGTACCATGTTTATTTGCAGTTCACCAAAATGGATCTGGAAAGGCAAGAGATCTAGCTATGTCTTATGCCTCTGCAATCGGTGGGGGAAGATCTGGTATAATTGAAACTACTTTTAAAGACGAGGTCGAAACAGACTTATTTGGTGAACAAACTGTTTTATGTGGAGGATTAGTTGAACTTATAAAAAATGGATATGAAACATTAGTTGAAGCTGGTTATGAACCTGAAATGGCATATTTTGAAACTGTTCATGAAGTGAAATTAATTGTAGATCTTATTTATGAGGGTGGAATAGCTAATATGAACTATTCAATATCAAATACAGCTGAATATGGTGAATATCAAACCGGACCAAAAATAATAAATAAAGAGGAAACAAAAAAAAGAATGAAAGAAGCACTGGCTGATATTCAATCAGGAAAATTTACCAAAGCGTGGATGGATGAATGTAAAAATGGTCAAAAGAATTTCTTAGCTACTAGAGCAAAATTAGCTGAGCACCCGGTGGAAAAAGTTGGAGCTAATTTAAGAGCAATGATGCCATGGATTGGCAAGAAAAAATTAGTGGATAGTGATAAGAAGTAATTTCTTGTTTCAAATTGGGCTAATTTAGCTGATTTATTTTGCAATCTAAACGATAGGTTGTATATTTCCTGAAAGAAAATTTTATGTCTGAAAAAGAAAAAGTTTACATTTTTGATACAACAATGAGAGATGGTGAACAATCACCAGGGGCTTCCATGAGCGTTGAGGAAAAGATTCAAATCTCAAGAGTTTTTGATGAAATGGGTATTGATATTATTGAGGCTGGTTTTCCGATTTCATCACCTGGAGATTTTGAGGCAGTAACTGCAATTAGTAAAAGTATAAAAAATTCAATTCCTTGTGGACTTGCTAGAGCAACCAAAAAAGATATTGATGCTTGTCACGAGTCATTAAAATTTGCAAAAAGGTTTAGAATTCATACTTTTATTTCAACAAGCCCTGTTCATATGAAACATAAGCTTAACATGACAGATGAACAGGTATTAGGAGCAATCAAAGAAAGCGTCACTTATGCAAAAAAATTTACTGATGATGTAGAGTGGTCATGTGAAGATGGTACGAGGACTAATCTAGATTTTATGTATAAAACAATCGAGTTAGCAATAAAGTGTGGTGCTACAACAATTAATATTCCAGACACTGTTGGTTATTCAATACCAGAGGAATTTGCTAAAACTATTAATCTTATTAAGAATAATGTTCCTAATATTGATAAGGCAATTATCTCTGCTCATTGTCATAACGATTTGGGATTAGCTGTTGCAAATGCATTATCTGGACTATCAGCTGGTGTAAGACAAATTGAATGCACGATTAATGGTATTGGTGAGAGAGCTGGCAATGCAGCACTTGAGGAAATAGTTATGGCAATAAAAACGAGAGATGATCTATTACCTTATCAAACCGGTATTAAAACAGAATTAATCAGCAAAGCATCAAAAATTGTTTCAAATGCTACAGGATTTCCAGTTCAGTTTAATAAAGCTATTGTTGGAAAAAATGCCTTTGCTCATGAGTCAGGAATTCACCAAGATGGAATGCTCAAAAATAGAGAAACATATGAAATAATGACTCCAGAAAGTGTAGGGGTTAAAAAAACTTCACTAGTAATGGGTAAGCACTCGGGTAGGCATGCATTTAAAGATAAATTAAGTGATCTAGGATATACAGATGTTACCGATGATGTTGTCCAAGCAGCTTTTGGTAAATTTAAGATTCTAGCTGATAAGAAAAAACATATTTATGATGAAGATATTGTCGCTTTAGTTGATGATAGTTTAATAATTGATAATAAAATTAATGCCATTAATCTTAAATCTTTAAAAGTTTTTGCGGGTACAGGAGAGCCACAAAGAGCTGATATGACCTTAGATGTTTTTGGGGATATCAAGAAAACTACTCAAACGGGGGATGGTCCTGTTGATGCAATTTTTAAATGTATAAAAGAACTTTATCCACATGATGTAAAATTATCTTTATATCAAGTTCATGCTGTTACAGAAGGAACGGATGCACAAGCAACTGTAAGTGTAAAAATTGAGGAAAACGATCGTACTACAGTAGGTCAGTCTGCTGATACTGACACTTTGGTAGCATCAGCAAATGCATACTTAAATGCCTTAAACAAAATGTTAATTAAGAGAGAGAAAAAATCACTTTATAAAAATATTGAACATCAAAAAATTAAAGGAGGAGTATAATGGGAATATTTGAGAGGATTAAAAAGGTTTGGAGCCAGGATATGGCAATTGATTTGGGTACGGCCAACACTTTGGTTGTGGTAAAAGGACAAGGAGTGGTTTTAAATGAGCCGTCAGTAGTTGCTATAGTGGAACAAGCAGGCAAAAAACAAGTTTTAGCCGTAGGAGATGAGGCAAAGACTATGTTAGGAAGAACACCTGGCAATATTCAAGCTATTAGACCTTTAAGAGATGGTGTTATTGCAGATTTCATTGTTACTGAGGAAATGATCAAACACTTTATAAAGAAAGTTCATAAAGGTAGCACTTTTGCCAATCCAAGAATTTTAATTTGTGTTCCAACTGGATCTACCCCTGTTGAGCGAAAAGCTATTCAAGACAGCGCGTTAGCTGCAGGTGCAAGAAGAGTTCAATTAATTGAGGAGCCAATTGCGGCTGCGATAGGTGCCAATCTTCCAATATCAGAAGCAACTGGTTCAATGGTTGTAGATATAGGTGGCGGGACAAGTGAAATTGCAGTCATGTCATTAGGTGGATTAGTTTACTCGAAATCATTAAGGGTAGCTGGAGACTCTATGGATGGAGCAATGGTAAACTATATGAGAAAAGAATATAATTTGATGATTGGAGATAGCACTGCAGAAAAAATTAAAAAAGAAATAGGAACAGCAATCCCAACAAATAATAATACTTATGCAGTAAAGGGTCGAGATTTAAGATCAGGAACTCCTAAAGAAGTAAATATTACTGAGGAAGACACTGCCGAGGCTCTAAACGATATTTTAAAGCAGATGGTCAATGGTATTAAGGATGCATTAGAGAGTACTCCACCAGAATTATCAGCAGACCTTGTAGATATGGGTTTAGTTTTAACAGGCGGTGGAGCTTTATTAAAAAATATTGACAAACGGTTTTCTAAGGAAACTGGTTTGCCCGTTCACATAGCTGATGACCCATTGTCATGTGTTGCAGTTGGAACTGGAAAAGCTTTGGATCAAGAGCAAACATTTTCTACTATGCTGACTGAATATTAAAAGATGGCCTCTAGCAGAGATGATTTTATAATTGCAATTCGTTCTGCTTTTTTAAAAAAAAGTACTCAACAAAAGTTTTCGTTATTAACGTTAGTTTTTATATCTATTTTTATAATTGTTTTATCTAGTTTTGATTTAAAGTTTATAAGGTATTTAAAAGCAGGAATTAGTGAGGCGGTATATAGATCCTCATTTATTGTTTCAATACCTGAAAACTTTTTAAAAAACACTTTTTTTGAAATAAGGGAATATTCAACTTTTTTTAAAAATTATAAAATAAACAAAGAAGAGCTTAACGAGTTAAAGTCTAAAAGCATCTCAGATAAAATAACTCAATTTGAAAATGAAGAACTAAAAGAACTTATAAATAATTATACTTTAAGTTCAAATAAACTGTTAGCTAAGATAATCGTTGACCATGACAGCCCATATTTAAAAAGTATTATTATTAACAAAGGTAGTAAGGATAATATTAAAATCGGTACTAACATTTATGATAGATCATATTTAGTTGGCAGAGTGGTTGAGGTAAATTATAAAACTTCAAGAGTTTTATTACTATCTGATCTTAATTCCAATGTTCCGGTAACGATAGCGCCACAAAATATTCAAGCAATTATAACAGGAACTGGTGAGAATTATGGTGAAATAAAATATATTAAAGAGGGTATTTCAAATTTAATTTCACAGGAGAGTATAGTTTACACATCAGGCACTGGTGCAATTTTTAAAAGTGGTATTCCTATTGGAAGAGTAGATGTGGCGGATACAGGAAGCTCAAAAAAATTTAAAGTAGACTTTTACAGCGATTTTAGCCAATTAAAGTATGTTTTTGCCGAATTAATTACTAAAATTGACGTTAAGAATGAAGATCAAAAAGTTGATGCAGGGAATTCACAAATAAATAACACAGTGGATACAAAATTACAAATACTAGAAGATGAAAAAAAGATTATTGAACAAACAAATTCAAAATTTAAAGATGAGAATGAATTATTAAAAATCACAATTAATAATTTAAATAAACAAATTTCAGACTTTAAAAATGAAGTTTATGATCAAAAACAAATAATCGCTCAGTACAATATTGACTTGGATGAAATTGAGTTTTTAAGATTAAATCTAAAATTTGGTCACACATGTCGTAAGTCTTTCTTAAATAATGATGGTTTTGAAGTAGGAACTTTAGAATACAAAAGTTGTGTAATGAATAAAGGACAGACTGATGAGTAATTTTAAATCAAGAGGTTTTTACATTAAATTTTACTCTTTTTTACCAATAATAGTGTTATTTATTTCTGTATTAAATGAATTTGACCTAAATTATTTGAAACTTGAA
This sequence comes from uncultured Pelagibacteraceae bacterium, assembly GCA_902614355.1. GTDB lineage: Bacteria > Pseudomonadota > Alphaproteobacteria > Pelagibacterales > Pelagibacteraceae > Pelagibacter. Next base: position 89,612 of record CACMKP010000002.1, on the reverse strand, counting down.
TACTTTTCATTCAATTTTCCTTTCATTTTAATTTTTTTCTTTACTTTAAAAGATTTTAAAAATTTTGATTATCTTTTAGTTTTTTTAGCAGGCTTAGTGAATGATACAGTTGTTGGGTTGCCCTTAGGAATTAGCAGTTTATCTTATATATTAATCTGTATCGCAACATCCTATTTGAGAAATATTACCATTAGACCTAATCCAATAAAAGATTGGTTTTACTTTTTATTTATAATTAGTTTGATAAATTCAATAAATTATACAATTTTGACTTTATTTTTTTCATACGATCTTTTACTTTTAAGTTATCTAGTGAATATTTTTTTTACTTTTATTTTGTATATGTTTTTCGCTTATTTATTTAAATATTATCTAAAAGGTCTAAATGATTAATTCATCAAGTGATAACGTAAAAAAATTAAATTCTATTAATCGTAGAATGTTTATAACGGGATCACTAAAATTTTTTATAATGGTGGGAATTGTAAGTAGATTGTTTTTTTTACAAGTTAAAGAGAATAAAAAATATCTTACACTCTCGGATAAGAACAGAATTAGAGAATGGAAATTAGCACCTGTTAGAGGAGAATTTCACGACTACTTTGGTAATGTAATAGCCGGTAACTTTGAAGCTTATCAGCTACATGTGATACCTGAGCAAGTAGAAAATTTCAAATATGTTATCTACAGACTTAAAGATTTATTAGAGTTATCTGACTCAGAGTTCAAAAAAGTTTTAAAAAGGAAAAAAGAGATTAAACCTTGGGAAACTCTAATTGTTTCAAACAATCTAAGTTGGGACAAATTTTCAAAAATAAATAATCATTTGTATGATTTAAATGGAGTGAAACCTGTTATCTCTATTTCAAGAGATTACCCTTTTGACGAAAACTTTACTCATATTATTGGTTATGTAAGTCAGGCAAATGAACAGGATATTGAAAATACAGAATTAATAAAAAAGAATTTTGTACCTGGTCTTAAAGTTGGAAAAATTGGATTAGAAAAATCTTTTGAAGAAAAATTAATTGGAACTAATGATATCGAGAGATACGAAGTAAATGCATATGGTAGACGAATTAGTCAGCTTGAGTTTCAAAAAGGTAAAAAAGGTCAAACCCTAAAACTCACAGTTGATACAGAAATTCAAAAATTAGCAAACGAACTATTGAAAGATAAAGCAGGATCTATATGTGTAATGGATATATTTACTGGTGAGGTTATTGCCATGCACTCATCTCCCTCATTTGATCCAAATTTGTTTGTTTTCGGTATTAGTCAAGATAATTGGCAAATAATCCGTAATGATCCAATGAAACCACTATTGAACAAAACTTTGCAAGGTAGATATTCCCCAGGCTCAACATTGAAACCCATTGTAGCTTTATCTGCTTTAGAAAACGGAATTATAAATACAAACTTTACTGTCAGATGTACTGGAAAAACTGAATTGTATGATCAAACTTATCATTGTTGGAAAAAAGAGGGTCATGGATATGTTAGCCTTAGAAACGCTATGAAGATGTCATGTGATACTTATTTTTATGAGATAGCAAGGAAACTTGGAGTAGATAAGTTAAGTGAAACAGCAAAAAAATTTGGATTAGGAAAAAAAGTTTTTGATAACTTATTTGAAATTGAAAAAGATGGATTGATTCCAAATACTCAATGGAAAAAAAATGCTTTAGGTAAAGGATGGTTATTAGGAGAAACAATAATTACTGGAATTGGTCAGGGATATATTCAAACTACACCGATACAATTATGCCTAATGACAGCACAAATTGCTAATGGTGGACATAAAATATATCCAAAAATAGTCATAGATGATAAAGATAAAATAAAGCCAAGTGATTATTACACACCTCTTTATAAAAATTCTAGAAATATAAAAATTATTCAAGATGCAATGTTTGGCTCTACAAATGAAGTAATGGGAACTTCTTATCGATCAAGAATTGATAATCCAAAATATCAATTTGCTGGTAAAACAGGTACAGCTCAAGTTAAAAAAATTACTGAGAGAGAAAGAGAATTAGATTTAAAAACTTCTGAAATTCCTTATGAGCAAAGAGATCATGCTTTATATATCGCCTATGGTCCCTATGTTAATCCAAGATATGCGTTAAGTATTGTTGTGGAGCATGGTGGTAATGGAAGCACAACCGCTGCTCCAATGGCAAAGAGATTATTCAAACTTATTATTGATCGACATGAAATGAGACAATCAATTAATCAAAAAAAATATTTGGAGATTTAGATGTATCAACATACCAGATTAACAAATAACAATTTTACTTTTTTTCAAAAATTTAGAAATTTTGATTATATTTTACTAATTTGTATTTTATTGCTCGGTTTCATTAGTTTAGCAACTATGTATTCGACAGATGGTGGAAAGATTTTATTTCATACGAAAAGTCATTTTACAAAGTTAATGGTTTTTACAATGATGATGCTTTTTATTTCATTTATCAATATCAAATTTTGGTTTTCTATTGGCTATCTATCTTACATAGTTGTGGTGAGCTTATTAGTATGGACCTATTTTTTTGGAATAACATCTTCAGGGTCAAAAAGATGGATGGACTTATATTTTATAAATTTACAACCATCAGAACTTATGAAAATTTTTATAATTTTGTGTCTGGCAAAGTACTTTCATAGGATGAAATTAGAGAATGTAAATTCCGTCTATACAATTTTAACCTCACTCATAATAATTTTATTACCTATGGGCCTCGTAATAGTTCAGCCTGATTTGGGTACTTCAGTGCTAATAGCTGTTAGTGGAATAGCTGTCTTGTGGTTTGCAGGAATTAATCACAAATATTTTATCTATACTATGTTAGGATTTGTAATTTCATTACCATTTGTAATAGCGTTTTTAAAACCTTATCAAAAGTTGAGAGTTTTAACTTTTCTAAACCCGGACAAAGATCCTCTAGGTGCAGGTTATCAGATTATACAATCTAAAATTGCAGTTGGATCTGGAGGCATTTTTGGAAAAGGTTTTTTAAAAGGAACTCAAAGTTATTTGGAATTTTTGCCAGAGAAGCATACTGACTTTATTTTTACTCTTTTTTCAGAGGAGTTCGGCTTTGTTGGTTCAGTGGTGCTGCTTGTAATTTATATTATTATAATTTACCGCATAATTGCTATTGGAGCTAATTCTAGAAGTTATTTTGCTAAACTTTTTTGTTATGGTTTTGGAGCTGCAATTTTTGTTTTCATTACAATAAATATGAGTATGGTTCTAGGCTTACTACCTATAGTTGGATCTCCATTGCCAATAATGTCTTATGGAGGCTCTTCAATGTTAGCTACCATGATTGGCTTTGGAATAGTAATGAGTGCAAGGGTACACAGCCAACAATTAATCGCCTAAGTATAATTTGTCGCTTAAATTTTTTTAGCGAATAATTGTATATTTTTTTATGAATAAAAATTTAAATGTTGGAATAATTGGTGCTGGTATTCAAGGTATTTCCAATGCTTTATTTTTACAAAAAAAAGGGTTTAAAGTAACAATATTTGATCGAGAAAAACCTGGTAGTCCTGTCGCCTCATATGGCAATGCTGGTCATTTTTCACCATACGCATCCTTATCATTGAATAGAACAGATATTTTAATGGATGTTCCTGCTATGTTATTAAGTTCAACAGGTCCCTTAGCTTTAAAATGGAATTATGTACCAAAAATGATTCCTTGGTTTTTAAAATTTATTTTTAATACAACTAAAAATAAAATGATGCACACCGCAAAGAATATGCACCAAATTTTGGATTTAGCTCTTCCCGCTTATGATGAATTATTTGAGGAAATTAATCTAGAAAACTTAGTTGAAAATAAAGGCATTCTCTACGTATGGAATGATAAAAATCTAAAAAGTAGAGAACTAGAAATCAGAGTAAGAGAAGAACTAGGTGTTAAACAACAACTCGTAGATAAAAAAGATATACATGATCTAGAACCGAATCTTAAAAAATTTTATCATGCAGGAGTTTATTATCCATACGCAAGACATGCCAGAAACCCAAAAAAGATTTTATTAAAACTTTTTGAACTTTTTTTAAAAAAAGGTGGGAAATTTGAAAATAAGAATATTTTAAATATTAATTTTGAAGGAGAGAGCCCTGTTTTGCTTAGTGAAAATGAAAGTTTCGGCTGTGATAAGATTGTAATAACTTGTGGGGCTTTTTCTAAGAAACTAACTGATAAATTGGATGAAAAAATTCCATTAGATACAGAGAGAGGTTACCACGTTCATTTTAAAGATTGTGATCATCTTTTAAGTAGACCAGTCATATTTCATAATAGAGGTTTCGGTATAACGCCAATGGAACAAGGTTTAAGAGTAGTTGGTACTGTAGAATTTGGTGGTTTAGATAATCCCGCCTCAAAATCAAGAATAAATAATTTAATTAATAATGCAAAGTATATGTTGGGCGACCTTCCTGAGCATGAGGATGAATGGTTAGGCTTCAGGCCAACATTGCCAGATTTTTTGCCAGTAATGGGTCGATCTAAAAATTATAAAAACGTGTTTTATTGTTTTGGACATCATCATTTGGGATGGACATTAGGTCCAATATCTGGGAAGATAGTCTCTGGAATGATAGCTAAAGAAAATACAAATTTAAACTTAAATCCTTATAGCTCGAGAAGATTTTCTTGATTTCGTGTCTAATAAAAACTATTTAGCATATCTATTTTTAGTGCTTGCAACATTTTGTTGGTCAGGCAATTTTATAGTTGGAAAATTTGCAACATTATTTGAAATTCCTCCTTTAACTTTAAATGTTTTTAGGTGGATTTCTGTTTGGTTTATTCTGATACCTTTTACCTACAAAGAAATTTTAAAAAATCTATCCTATATAAAAAAAAATTGGCTTGTAATTAGTTTTATGGGGGTAATTACAATAAGTACATTTAATTCTGTAGTTTATTTTGCTCTTAATTATACACAAGTAATAAATGCTGTGCTTATGCTTTCGGCCATTCCTGCAGCGACGATTGTTCTTTCATCACTAATGAAAATAGAAAAAACAAATATTTTCCAATTAATTGGATTATTAGTTTCTATAGTTGGAATAGGTTCAATAATTTCTAATGGAGATTTTCAAAAGATAATTTCTCTAGATTTTAATAAAGGTGATATATGGATGTTGGTTTGTGTAATTACCTGGTCTCTTTATTCAACTTTACTAAAAAAAAATAAATTTAAACTTTCACAATTTACATTGATACAATTAATGGTTTCTGTAGGGATATTGTTTTTAATTCCACAATTTTTTTATGAAAAATCAATCGGTCTTGAATTAAATTTAGATAAAAATTTTTTTTTAATATTAACTTATGTAGCAATTTTTCCAGCTATAGCCGCTTATTATTTTTGGCAAAAAGGTATTGAGTTAATTGGTCCAAATCGAGCATCTATGTTTATTCAATTAATGCCGTTATTTAGTGCCATTATGGCTATTATTATTTTCAAAGAAAAATTTGAAATGTATCATTTTTTAGGAGCATTTTTCATATTGTCCGGCATTTATTTATCTAATAAAAAAGTTTATGCTTAAAGTTGCAATTTTAGATGATTATCAAAATGTTTCAGAACAATTTGTGGATCTAAAAAAATTATCAGGAAAATATGAAATAAAAATTTTTAGTGAGCCTTTTGTAGATGAAGCTGATGCTATAGAGAAATTAGCAGAATTTGAGGCTCTCCTAATAATGAGAGAAAGAACTCCTATAGCAAAAAATTTGATAGAGAATTTAACTAAATTAAAATTTATAATCACTAGCGGGTTAAGAAATAAATCAATTGATCTAGATACTGCGAAAAAAAGAAAAATTGTTGTCAGTGGTACTGAGAGTAATACTAATCCAACACCTGAATTAACTTGGGCATTAATACTTGGATTAGCAAGAAACTTAAAAGAGGAAATTGATAATATGTACCAAGGTTATTGGCAAACTTCAGTTGGTGTAGAATTAAAAGGTAAAATTCTTGGTTTGATCGGCCTTGGAAAAGTAGGAACGCAGGTTGCTAAAGTTGGTAAGGCATTTGGTATGCAAGTGATGGCTTGGAGTGAAAATTTAAATTTAGATACCTGCAAAGAATTAGACGTTCTGCCTTGTAGCAAAGAAGATTTAATAAAAAACTCTGACTTTTTATCTATTCATGTACAAGGTGGAGAAAGATATAAAAATTGTATTACTCTTAAAGAAATGGATAAGATGAAAAAGACCTCATTTTTAATTAATACCTCTCGGGGTCCCATAATAAACGAAGACGATTTGATAATTGCATTATCAACAAATGTAATTGCAGGTGCTGGATTAGATGTTTATGAAAAAGAGCCTTTATCAGAAAATAATAAATTAAGATTTTTGCCAAATGCCTTACTCACACCTCACATTGGATATGTGACGGCTGAAAATTATCACGTTTATTTTACTCAAATGATCGAGTCACTAGAGGCCTGCGTTAATGGTAAACCAATTCGGGTGATTGAGTAAAATGGATTTACCTGTAGTCAATCATAAAGATTATTTTGCTAAAATTGGTGATGATCATAAATTTCCTATTAATAAATTTGGTGATCTTGCAGATTTTTTATTAAAGAATAAGATAGTAACAAAGTTTCATAAACCATATCCATGTTCAGAAGAAACTTTAAAGGGTGCCCACTCTGAAAAATATATTAATAAAATCAAAAATAAAACGTTAGATGAAAATGGAGTTAAAAAAATTGGTTTTCCATTGGTTGATAGCGTAATTCAAAGGTCGTTGGTTGCAACAGGAGGAACAGTGCTTGCCTCTAAACTTGCGATAAATCATGGTATTGCTTGTAATACTGCAGGAGGAAGTCATCATGCGAATTATGATAGTGGTGCAGGATATTGTGTTTTTAACGATGTAGCAGTTGCCTCTCAATTTCTACTAGATAAAGAATTGGCAAAAAGAATATTAATTGTTGATTTGGATGTTCATCAAGGAAACGGCAACTCAGATATATTCAAGGACAATAAAAATGTTTTTACTTTTAGTATGCATTCAAAATCAAATTATCCTGCTAAAAAATCAATTAGTGATTGCGATGTGGAGCTTGAAAATGATACGGAGGATAAGGAATACTTGAATATACTTAAATTTCATTTAAATAAATTAAATAGAGAAAATTTTGATTTTGTTTTCTATATTGCGGGGGTTGACATCCATTTTAACGATCGCTTAGGTAAATTAAAGATTTCAGATGATGGGATAAAAAAAAGAGATGAAATTGTTACAGAAAATTTTTTTTCTAAAAGAATTCCTCTTTGTGGAGTTTTAGGCGGTGGTTACAATAAAAATATTGATAAACTTGTTGAATTACACTCTTTTTTGCACCAGTCATGTGCTAAATTGATTTAGTAATCATGAATAAAAAAAATCCAAATCTCACAGCAGAACAAAAATTAGTTATGTTTGAAGAAGGCACTGAACGACCTGGATCAAGCGAATTAAATAATGAAAAGCGAGAGGGATCTTATCACTGTGCTAATTGTAATATAAAATTATTTGATTCAAAAACAAAATATGAAAGTGGATCTGGATGGCCTTCATTTTATGAGTCCTTACCAGGTGTATTTGAAACAAAAACAGATCATTTCATAGGTTATGCCAGAACTGAATATCATTGTAAAAATTGTAACGCTCATCATGGTCATATATTTGATGATGGACCGAGACCGACTGGTAAAAGATATTGTAATAACGGTATTTGTCTAGTTTTTAAAAAAACGAAATAAAATATCATTGTATTGAATATATTTAATATATAGGATCAAAAATATGAGATTTACAATTTTAACCGTGTTCTTGCTTTCACTAACCTCTTTTTCAAGTGCAAATGAAATGTCAAAAAAAATTTCAGAATATGTAAGTGGTTTTATACCAGGAGAGGGTGATACAGAAGTAAGTCTCGATATTAGAGAAAATTATAAACCCGATTTTAGTTTTTTAGCAGTAAGAGAAGTTAAAAAAACCTTAAATGGAAATATTTTTACCCAGTTCTCATTAACTAGCACTGAGAGAAATAATGATGGGCGATTAGTTGGAAATATTGGTCTTGGTAAAAGATTTTTAAATGATAATAAAACTCTAATGACAGGATATAATAGTTTCTTTGATTACGACCAAAGTGGCAATAAAAGAGTAAGCTTGGGATACGAGGCTGAAAGTGCTGTTTTAGAATTTGGAGCTAATTATTATAAGCGTATACAAGATGGAGATGAAAATGTTATGAGTGGTTACGATCTGAGATTAGCATCTCAGATTCCTCATTTACACTGGGCGGATATTTTTGTAGATACCTACAGCTGGGATAAAAGAAATAGATTTGATATAAAGGGTACAAAAATTGGCTCTGAAATGCTTTTGTCGCCAAACACTATTCTAGAGTTAGCGTATGATAATAAAAATAAAACCAGCTTAGAAGATGAGTGGTACGCAAAAATACAATTTATTCATCCACCTAGATCTGGTTATTCTTTACAGGATGGATTTTTCAATAAAACTAAATGGAAAGATCAAAAAGATATGTCTGGTGAACTTCTTACAAAAGTTAAAAGAAATAATAAAATAATGGTTGAATTTAAAGGTTCAGCAACAATTTCGAGAACAGATTAATGAAAATAATTTATAAAATAATTCCAATAGGTCTATTAGTTTTAACTTTCTTTACCAATTATTCTTATTCGGCTACTGGAGCTGCAGATGTTTACAAAGTTACCATGAGAAAGGTTGAATTATGCACATCGAGTAGTGGAGTTTCAAGTTGCGAAGGTGCAGTTGTGGTAGGTTCTGGAGATAAAGTTGTTGATATAGCCTCAGTAAATGCTGGAGCTGCAGCTGCTTCATATGGAGACTCAACATTATTACCACTAGGTGAAACTTATACACATATGAGAGTTACTATCGATAGAAAGTTTACAATTAAAAACTCCACAGCAATCGCAGCTGGATCAAACGCAACAGCTTGCAGAACAGTTGCGACGACAGATGAAATGTATGGCTCTGCAAGTGAGTCTTCAGGAAAGTATACACATAAGCCAGTAATTGCTAATGACCAAACTGCAGCGGAAATGAATGTTTATTTAATTAATGATAAATATACTCAATGTACAGCTTTAACCTGTTCAGGCGTTGGAGGCTTTAACCTTGACCAAACTTTAAACTATGCACAAGGAACTGGCTCTTCCACATTCCAAACTCAACATGCAGATGGAAGCACTGAAAACGATCATGTTTTAATTTATGAATTGAGTTCTCCATATACTGTTGCATTAATTTCACCACAAATAGATATTTCTTTTGGTACATCAGCAGCAGTTGGTGCTAATGAAGCAAATGAACTTTGTCAAATCTGGGCTGAAGAACCTGTAGTAACAGTTTCAATCAAATAATTATTTTAACATTCCTTGAAGTTTATTTTCTTTTTCTAAAGCTCTAACTTCATCATAACCACCAATATGCTGATCATCAAAAAATATTTGTGGTATTGTTTTTTTTCCATTAGCTTTCTTTATCATCTCGTCTTTTGCACCTTCGACTTCAGCTACATTAATTTCTTTATAAGGTGCATTATTTCTTGTTAATAATCGTTTTGCTGCATCACAATAATTACAGTATGGTCCAGTATATATCGTAACAATTTTCATAGACTATAGATAATCACCTTTTTTAATTTTACTAGATATTTGTTTTCGAGAGTATTCAAATTTCTTTCTATGTTTGATACTTTTTTCATGAACTCTTTTTCTCCATAATCTAAATGAGGAGGGTTTGAGTGATCTTCGCATTATTCTTATGACATCAGATTCTGCGTAACCTGTTTTTTTTTTAATTTCCTCAAATGTGATCCTGTCAGCCCAGGCAGCCCATATGACCCAATCTGGACTTTCAACGCTTGGCTCAGGATTCTTGACTTTAGTGATAGGCCTGTGACCTTTTTTTTTCATAAATCCCTTATATTTCAAAAAAATCTATAATGCATTTTTTTTAAGACCTGATATATTGTGATTTGATAGTCCTTCTCAGCCATCTTTAGCTCCCGGTTTTTAAGGACTATCTTTTTTTTTATGCTCCCATTGGATTTTATCCTTTTTTTACAGATCATTATTTTTTTATTTATTACACCTGGTACCCCTAGAATAGTAATCATTTCTTATTCAATGAATTATGGAGTTAAAAATTGTATATGGACAGCTTTTGGAGATGTTACCGCAAATTTACTACAGGCAACTTTAGTAATTTTTGTCATCGGCTCTTTTTTATCTGACAATCCAAATATCCTAAATATTTTTAAATGGATTGGTGTAATTTATTTAATTTATTTAGCTTATGATGTTTACAAATCTTCACCAAAAGATGTTAATTCGAAAATAATTAGCTCAAAAGGAACCTTTTCTTTTTATAAAGATGGTTTTTTAGTTGCAGGCACAAGTCCTAAGGCTTGGTTGTTCTTTCCTTTAATATTCCCTCAATTCATTGACTTTAGTACCAATTATATCGTCCAGTTTTTTATTTTAATAACTACTTATGTTGTTTTAGATTTTATTTCATTAATTGGTTACGCTCTGTTGGCACAAAAACTTATTACATGGATAAAAGCAAATCCAAAAACAATTAATACAATCTCAGCGAGTGTTTTGGTAATCATAGCCTCAATTATTATTGTAACACAACAGTATTAGCACATATGCAAAAGTTTTTTTGCCTCTTGCAATACTTTAAAATTATTTATTTAATTAAGTATTAATTAATTAATAACAAAAGGAAATAAAATGAAAATAAGTAGAACAATCTTGAGTTTTATTTCTGCAGTAGTAATTTTATTTTCAACTTCTGTTACATCATTTGCAAAAGTTGTTGGAGATAAGATTGTCTTAGGTGCTGCCATTTCATTAACTGGTAAATACTCATCTAATGGTGTTCATACACAAAACGGTTATAATATGGCTGTTGATAGAATTAACAACATGGGTGGAGTAAAAGTTGGTGGAAAAACTTATAAGTTTGAAATCATTTATTACGATGATGAATCAAACCCAAAAAGAGCAGCTCAATTAGCAGAAAGATTAATCTCACAAGATGGTGTTGAGTTTATGCTTGGACCATACAGTTCAGGTTTAACAAAAGCAATTGCACCAGTTACAGAAAAATATGGTGTTCCAATGGTTGAAGCAAATGGTGCTTCTAGATCTTTGTTTACAAAAGGTTACAAATATCTATTTGCAGTATTAGCTCCAGCAAACTTATATCTTGATGTTGCTATAGATTTAGCAGTTGAAAAGAATAACGGTAAACCAGTAACAGTTGCAATGGCATTTGAACAAGATGCATTTTCTCAAGACGTAAGATTGGGAGTGCTTGATGCAATTAAGAGAACAGGCTCTAAAAAAGTAATAGACGATAAATTACCGAAAGAGTTAAATGATATGGCTGCTACATTAGTTAAGGTAAAACAAATGAAGCCAGATGTTCTTGTAGTATCAGGTCATACAAAAGGAGCACTAACTGCAATTAGACAAATAGCTGAAATGAAAGTAGATGTGCCTATGCTAGCGATGACACACTGCGATGCTGCGAAATTATCGAAACAACATGGTAAGAATTCACAGTATGCTTTGTGTGCATCACAATGGCATAAGACATTAACTTATAAAGATAATTTCTTTAAAGATGGTATGAAATATGCAGCAGACTTTGAAAAAGAGTTTGGTTATGATCCGCCATATCAGTCAGCAGAGTCTTCAGCTGCGCTGTTAGTATTTAAAGATGCATTTGAAAGAGCAAATTCTTTTGATCAGAAAAAAGTACGAGATGCTCTTGCAGCTACTAACATGCAAACATTTTATGGAAATATAAAGTTCGCAGAAGGTGGTCAGAATGTTGACAAGCCTATGGTTCTTTTCCAGGTAATGTGTGATGGCTCAGGAAAATGTGAAAACAAAGTTGTAGCTCCAACTAAATGGGCTTCAGCGAAGTTAATTCACCCGATTCCTAAGTGGTCTGAAAGATAAAAACTAATCTATAAATACCCCCTAAATTCTAGGGGGTATTTTTTTTTAAGAGTTGATTATGGATTTCATGGTTTTCCAATATCCAATGATTACTGTTCAAGCTTGCTTGGACGGATTACTTCTTGGTATTTTATTTGCTTTGATTGCATACGGCATGGCATTGCAATGGGGAGTTATGAATATCATAAATATTGCTCAAGGTGACCTAGTCATTCTTGGAGGGTATATTGCTTACTTCATGTATCTATATGGAATTCACCCAGCCTGGGGTGTAATTGTCTCTCCAATAATAATGTATTTTATTGGTGTCGGAATTTACAAATTAGTAATTAATAAAGTGGTCGATCGAGATTTATTCATCTCCATTCTTGCAACTTTTGGAATAAGCATTTTATTTATGCAATTAATGAATTTTGCATTTGGCGCAGATGTTGTTCTAGCTAATTCAGGTTATGGAACAACTATGTTATTTGATAACAATGTTACTCTACCTAATTCAAAAATCTTTTCAGCTGTAATCAGTATTGTTTTTGCAATTGGTTTAGTTATTTACATGAAAAAATCAAAATTAGGGAGAGCAATTCGTGCAACAGCACAAAACTCAAGAGCTGCAAAAATCTTGGGAGTTGATACAGAGAAAGTTTATGCAGCTACATTTGGAATTAATGCTGCGCTTTGTGGAGTAGCAGGTGCTTTAATATCTATTACATTTACAATTCATCCATACATGGGATTACCATATACAATAAGGTCTTTTATGATCGTAATTGTTGCAGGACTAGGCAATTTACCAGGAGTAGCAATGTCTGGAATGGGACTTGGAGTTTTTGAAGAATTTGCTGATTATATTTTAGGAACTGAATTTAGAATTGGTGCAGTATTTTTATTATTAGTTTTAATTCTCGTTTACAGAAGATTTAAACTGTCTAGGAAAAGAGAGTATTTAAAATAATGAGTAAAAATATTTTTTTATATTCAGCAATTCTAATCTTTGGATTGATAGCACCATTTGTTTTTCCTGCATTTAAAGTTCAATTATCCATTCTATGTGTATTGATAGTTTTAGCTACAACTTGGAATATTCAGGGTGGTGAAATGGGATACAATACATTCGGGAATATATTATTTTATGGTTTAGGCATGTATTTATGTGCATCTGTTCAAGTTGGTATGTTTTTCCCTCTTGCAGAATGGACAGAAAGTGGAGGTGAAAAAACTTTTGTTCATACTCCAGCTCAATTTTTTCAAGGTATGGCTGTTGGACTTGTTGTAGCAGCAGTAGTTCCAACAATAGTAGCTGGGTTAATTGGATATGCGATTTTAGGTTTAAGAGGACATTATTTTGCTATTTGTACTTTAGGTTTAGGTGTTGCAGCGGGAGAAATTTCTGGAGGTATAGAAATTATAGGTGCAGGTCAGGGATTTACCACTCCTCCATTTCCTGAGGTTGGCGGTCTTGAGGCAAGAGGAGAATTTTTTTACTTTTTAAGTTTTGGAGCTCTCATATTAACTTTTGTTGCTGTACGAGCAATTTATTCAACAAGATTTAGACTAATCTTAAATGCGATTAGAGATAATGAAGATAAAGCTGAGGCGATGGGTATTGAAACAATGAAATATAAAATTATTGGTTGGATGGTATCCGCATTCTTTTGTGGTTTAGCTGGTGGCATTATGGGAGGACTAGTTGGATACATCGACTCAACTGATGTTGCTTTTGATGGTAGAGAAATGGGAGTGTTCATGGTTTTGATGGCAATCCTAGGAGGCAAAGGAACTTTATGGGGACCAGTTATTGGTGCAACAGTATTTCATATTTTTAAAGAAGGGTTTTGGACATTCTTTTTAGGTTGGCAGTATGTTGCTTTAGGAGTTTTAATTGTTGTAATCGTAATTTATTTTCCTGAAGGGATTATGGGCTGGTTAAGAGAAAAATATCCCGAAAAATTTGGTGAAGTAATTGATGAAAAAGATCGAAAGGCTCAAGTAGAACTTAAATGAGTATTTTAGAAGTTAACAATGTTAGTAAATCTTTTGGCGGAGTAAAAGCTAATGTAGATATATCAATGTCAGTAGAAAAAGGTAAGATATTTGGACTTATCGGTCCAAATGGATCTGGTAAAACAACACTGTTCAACTCTATTGTTGGAACATATCCGATAGATAATGGTTCAATAAAATTTAATGATAAAGAAGTCTCAGACTTACCTGTACCTGTTATTGCAAAACTTGGTTTACTTAGAACTTTTCAGCAAACTAGGATTTACGGTAAACTAAATTGCGTTGATAATATGTTAATTAGTCACAAAGGTAGTGATGAAAGTATATTAAAAATATTCTCAAAAATTCCACAAGATTTAACAGAAAAGGCAGAAAATCTTCTGAACTTTGTTGGACTTTATCAAAAAAGAAAATTAAGGGCTGGAGATTTATCTTTTGGTCAACAAAAACTTCTAGAGCTAGCAATGGCCCTGATGAATGAACCTGAAATGTTATTATTAGATGAACCTACTGCAGGGATCAATCCTACTCTTATAAATGGTATCATCGATAGATTAATCAAAGTAAATCAAGATTTTGGTATTACCCTTTTGGTAATTGAACATAATATGAGAGTTATTATGCAACTAGCAGAAAGTATTTATTGTTTAGCACATGGCAAGATGCTTGCTAATGGAACACCGGATGAAATTAAAAATGATAAACGTGTGATAGATGCGTACTTAGGAGCACAATAATGTCAAATCAATACGAAGTTTTAGGAAAAGCTCCTGTAGCAGAAGACTTAAAAAAACTATCTCCAAATAATATTCATCTTACCATTGAAAATATGAATGCTGGTTATGGTAAAATGGAAATTCTTCATAATTTCGATCTATTTGTTAGTAAGGCTCAATCTTTATGTCTAATTGGACCAAACGGAGCTGGTAAATCCACTATTCTTCACTCTATTTATGGGTTTACAAATATTTTTTCAGGGCAAATAGAAATAGATGGAAAAGAAATCACAAATTTAACACCAGCTGAAAAATTGAAAACTGTTGGAATAGCATACATACTCCAGGATAATTCTGTTTTCCCAGATATGACTGTGGAGGAAAATTTATTAATGGGTGGATTTATTAAAGAAAAAACTGAAGAGTCGTACGCGGAAGCTGAGCGAATTTTTGAGAAATACGAAAGATTAAGAAACAGAAGAAACCAACCTGCAAAAGTATTATCAGGCGGAGAAAGAAGATTGTTAGAAATTTCAAGAGCATTGGTAATGAAGCCATCAGTTTTATTAGTTGATGAACCATCAATTGGTTTGGAGCCAAGGTATATTGATATGGTATTTGAAATTTTAAGAGATCTCCAAGAGAATGAAAAAAAGACAATTATTTTAGTTGAACAAAATGCTAAAAAAGGACTCGAGTTCGCAGATATTGGTTACGTGCTAGTATCTGGTCAGACTGCAATTGCAGGTAAAGGGGATGATCTTTTAAATAATCCAGATGTTGGTCGCCTGTTTTTGGGTGGTTAATGATTAGTACAAAATATTTTTTAAAAGGCTTCAGTGCTATAAAAGGTGTTGGTAGTCCTGCCATAGCTTTAGGTGCAAGTTTTATAGCTATAGGCGCACTATTAAAAAATTTAGGTTTCACAATTCAACAAAGTATTTTTTCAACTTTCCTCACGTATGCTTTACCTGGCTCACTAGTGATGGCAGAGTCAATGTTAATTGGAGCATCTTTGATAAATATTTTTTTAGCCGTTTGGTTGGTTAATGCGAGATTATATCCAATGACTGTTGCGCTAATGCCGTTGTTGATGCATGAAGACCAGCCAAGATGGAAATATTATTTGTCCTGTCATTTTATAGCAGTTTCTTCCTGGCTGATAATGAAAGATAATTATGAAAATATAGAAAAAGAAAATAGAATTGATTTTTGGATTGGAATAGGAGTAGCAACTTGGTCTGTTGCGATATTCTCAACAATTATTGGCTATGTAGCTTCTGATTTTTTTAATAAAGACATACTTATTGGTCTAGCAATTATAAATCCAATATATTTTATATGTATGATGGTTGGAGCTATGAAAACTTTTCAAATAAGTTTATCGGTTATTTTAGGCGCAACCCTTGGTCCTATTTTTTATTTTTTATCGGCTGAGTGGTGTATCTTGTTTGGTGGCTTCACTGCTGGAACTATAGCGTTTTTAATTGGAGAAAAAAATGGCAAGTAATATTTTAATTGTTATATTTGTCACATCTCTAGCTACATACTTATCAAGATTTTTAGGAGTTGTTAGTTCAGAAAAAATTAAAGAAACCTCAAAAATGTTCAGATGGTTTAATTGTCTTGCTTACTCAACTCTTGCTGCATTAATTGCTCGAATAGTTATTTTTCCATTAGGATCTTTAGCAGAAGTAGATTTATCAGTCAGAATTTTTGTGGTTTCTTTATGTATAATTATTTTCTTTTTAACTAAAAAAAATTTAGTTTACCCTACAATTTTCTCTGCTATCATACTATCTCTTATTACAAGTTTTGTATGAGCGAAAAGATTGATGGATTTCAAATAGAAAAACACGAACTGTCATCTAGAATTGTCAATATTGACATCAGTGATGAAGTTTTGAGTAAACTCATTTTTCCATTTAATAAGTTCGATATTACCGCTTTAGAATACAAACCTTTTACAAGATTCACTATTGCAAAAAGTCTAGACGACTTGAGTAATAATAAATTATCAAAATTTTTAAATGAAATTTTAAAAGATCGAAATACAGGATGTTTTATTATTAAACCTCAAAATTTAAATTCAAAAATTGATGATAATTTTTTAGTTAAATTATCAACTGCCATCTCTCATTTAGTAGGTATACCTAATTACGATGCTATGGCTGGTAAATATTACGCAAGATTTCATGTAAAGCACGTTGATAAAAGCGACTCTTATTTAAGGAAAGCGTATACAAACATGGATCTTCATACAGATGGCACTTACGTAAAAGAGAAAACTGATTGGTTATTAATGTCAAAATTAGAGGAAAGAAATGCAGAAGGTGGTGAAACTGCCATGTTGCATCTCGATGATTGGGAACATTGTGATGAATTGTTTAATGATCCAACAGGACAGGAAAATTTTCTTTGGGGATCACCAAAAAGTAAAAATATAGACTATAAAGTTGAACATCCTATATTTTCAACAGATCAAAACGGTAGAGCTCAAATTTCTTATATAGATCAGTTTCCAGAACCAAAAAATATGAAACAAGGTATTTTTTTACAAAAGTTGTCTGACAATTTAGAAGAGAGTAAAAACAAGATAATCACAAAACTTCCAGTGGGATCTTCAATTGTAGCAAACAACTATTTTTGGCTTCATGGACGAAGACCTTTTAAAGAAAATAAAGATTTAAGTAGAGAATTATTAAGAATAAGGGGTTCTTTTTTTATTAATTAATATAAACAATTCTTTATAAGTATTTAAATTATGAAATTAGGTTTTATAGGAACGGGTAAAATTACATCATCAGTTATAACTGGTATTTGCAATTCATCTATAAAATATAATAGGATATTTGTTTCTTCACGGAATAATAAAATCTCCAAAAATCTCAAAAAAAAATTTAAAAAAATTTCTATCGAAAAAAATAATCAAAAAATAATTGATAGTTGCAGCTGGATATTTCTAGCAGTCACACCAACTGTAGGTAAAAAAATATTAAAAGATCTTAAATTTAGATCAAATCAAACTGTAATAAGTTTTATTTCAACAATCACGATCCCACAATTAAAAAAAATAATTAAAGTTAAATCAGACATAGTAAGAGCGATACCGTTGCCTCCAATTTCTCTAAAAAAAGGACCAGTTCCAATTTGTCCTCCAAATAAAAAAGTAAAAAATTTTTTTGACAAACTTGGCTCAACTGTAGAGATTAAAAATGAAAAGTTATCAATTAATTTTTGGTCAACATCTGGAATGATGGCTGCTTATTATGAAATTTTAAAGATCATGAGCGATTGGTTGGTAAAAAAAGGAGTAAAGAGACAAGATGCACAGAAATATATCACTTCTCTATTCGTAGCTTTGTCCGAAGATGCAGTCGTAAACTCAAAGAAGGAACTCAAAAATTTAGTAAAAGAGTCACAAACCCCTAAAGGATTGAATGAGCAAGGTCTTAAACTTATGAGAAGTAAAGGTGTTTATAATTCAGTTGTAAAAACTTTGAATGATATACACAAAAGACTAAGTAAATAATTAATGTCACAAAATATTTTAGAAATTAATAATTTGTCAAAATATTTTGGAGGACTAGCAGCAGTATCGGAGTGTTCTCTTAAAGTTAAAAAAGGAACTATTACAGGTATTATTGGACCGAATGGTTCTGGCAAAACCACTTTATTTAACCTTATTGCTGGAAATTTAAAATCCTCTGCTGGCAGTGTGATTTTTAATAATGAAAACATTACTGATGTTCCTTCCTATGAATTATTTTCAAAAGGATTGTTAAGAACTTTTCAAATAGCTCATGAATTTACAAATTTATCTGTTTTAGAAAACTTAATGATGGTTCCAGGAAATCAATCAGGAGAAAAATTGGTTAATGCCTTGTTAAAACCCTCATTAGTCGCAAAAGAAGAAAGTCAAATTAAAGAAAAGGCTATGGAAGTTATTAATTTTCTTAATCTTAGCCATTTAAAAAATGAGTTGGCGGGAAATTTATCTGGGGGACAAAAAAAACTGTTAGAATTAGGTCGAACAATGATGGTTGATGCAAAATTAGTATTGTTAGATGAGGTTGGTGCTGGCGTAAATAGAACTCTACTAAAGGATCTTGGAACAGCTATTGAAAAACTTAATAAAGAAAAAGGTTACACTTTTTGTATGATCGAACATGACATGGATTTTATAGGAAGATTATGTGATCCAGTAATCGTAATGGCAGAAGGTTCAGTCCTTTTCGAAGGTTCAGTTGAGGATGCCAAAAAAGATGAAAAAGTTATTGAAAGTTATTTAGGCAGAGGCTCAAAATTAAAGGATAATTAAATGGCATTTTTTGAAGGGAATAGCATGACCGGTGGATATGGAAATGGCCCAGACATAATTAATTCATGTTCGGTAAATGTTGAAAGAGGAGAAATAGTGTCGATCCTTGGACCTAATGGAGCTGGAAAATCTACTGCGATGAAAGCAATGTTAGGCTTATTAAATTTAAAATCTGGTTCAGTAATTATCAATGGTAAAGATATTTCAAAACTTTCTCCACAAGACAGAGTAAAAGAAGGCATCTCATTCGTTCCTCAAACAAAAAATGTTTTTGCAGGTATGACAGTGGAGGAAAATTTAGAGATTGGTGCCTTCTTAATAAACACCAAATTTAAAGAGACTATTAATGAAATCTTCGAATTATTTCCAATTCTAAAAGAAAAAAAAAATCAATTAGTTGGTGAGTTATCTGGAGGACAAAGACAACAAGTTGCATTAGGTAGAGCACTTATGATCAAGCCCTCTGTATTAATGTTGGATGAACCAACTGCTGGTGTATCACCAATCGTAATGGATGAATTATTTGATCATATCGTAAAAGTAAAAAGAACGAACGTAGCAATTTTAATGGTTGAGCAAAATGCAAAACAAGCATTAAATATTTCTGATAGAGGTTATGTTCTGGTGACTGGGGAGAACCGGCACTCTGGCACTGGAAAAGAACTACTAGAGGACCCAAGAGTAAGAAGCTCTTTTCTAGGTGGTTAATATGGACTTTGTAAATGCAATTATACTTTTATTAAATTATATTTTTGTTCCAGCTTTAGCTTATGGATCTCAACTAGCACTTGGTGCAATTTTTGTAACATTGATTTATGGAATTTTACGGTTTGCAAACTTTGCTACAGGGGACATGATGTCTTTTGGGACAATGTTTGTGATTTTATTCACTTTCTATTTTCAGTCTGTTGGAATTAGCCTTGGGGTTTTGCCCACAGCCCTTTTAGCAATTCCTTTTGGTATTATTTTTATGGTCGGCTACATGTTAGTAATAGATAAATTAGTATTCAAATATTACCGAACAAACAAAAGTCCCCCTGTGCAATTGGCAATGGTAAGTATAGGTGTGATGTTTGTTACTCAGGCAGTAGTTCGTGTAATTATCGGTCCTTCAGATAGAAGATTTTTTGATGGAGAAAAATTTTTAATTAAAGCTGGTGAATTTAAAGAAATGACTGGATTAAACGAGGGTCTTGCAATAAAATCTACTCAAGTTATCACGATTATTGTTACATTGATTTTAGTTTCAACTCTTTTTTGGTTTTTAAATAAAACTAAAACAGGAAAAAGTATGAGAGCTTACTCTGATAATGAGGATTTAGCATTATTATCAGGTATCGATCCCAAAAAAATTGTCATGATAACTTGGGTCATAGCAGGCATTCTGGCAACAATTGGTGGTGCTTTATATGGTTTAGATAAAAGTTTTAAACCATTCACCTACTTTAATAATATGCTACCAATATTTGCAGCGGCTATAGTGGGCGGCATTGGTAATCCATTTGGAGCCTTTCTCGGTGGATATGTAATTGCCTTCTCTGAAATATTGTTAACTTACGCTTATAGAAAATTTTTCATGTATGTTTTACCTGAAAGTATGGAGCCAGATGGTCTAATTCAATTACTATCTACAGATTATAAATTTGCAGTATCTTTTTCAATCTTAGTCATCGTCTTACTTTATCGTCCATCAGGTATATTTAAAGGGAAGGTGTTGTGAGAAAAAATTTAAATGTAATTGCTGCATACAGTATAATGATGGGGCTGATTATCCTTGTCGGCATATTCCAGTCTTGGAACATAGCTTTATCAATATTTAATCTTTGTCTAATTTCAGCAGTGATGACAATGGGTGCCAACATTCAATGGGGTTACGCTGGCCTTATTAATTTTGGGATAATGGGTTTTACGGCTTTAGGTGGTTTAGCAGCTGTTTTAATCTCAGTAGATCCTGTTCAAGAAGCATGGAGTGCAGGTGGATTTAATATTATATTCAGTCTTTTACTTATTATAGCAATGGTATTAGCTGTTAGGTATATTTTAAAAAATTATAAGAAATCAAAAAACAGAACTTATATAGTAGCTGCTATTATAATTTTAGGAATTGTAATTTTAAGATTTATTTCTGAGCCAGGAATTGAAGCTATTGAGGGAGTTGATCCTGCAAAAACTGGTTTTCTTGGTGGATTAGGTCTTCCAATTATTTTTTCTTGGATTGTTGGAGCTTTTTTTGCAGGTGGATTAGCTTTTGTTATAGGAAAAGTTGCTTTAGGTTTAAGAGCAGATTATTTAGCTATAGCAACTTTACTAATATCAGAAATTGTTATTGCAATTATAAAACACGAAGATTGGTTAACAAGAGGTGTTAAAAATGTAATTGGATTAAAAAGACCTGCACCTTATGAGGTAAATTTACAGCAAACAGATTGGTTTATAAGTCTTGTTGAAAAATTTAACTCAAGTAAATTAAATCTAATAACTGATTTAACAGAAAGACAATCAGCATTAAATCAACTTGTAATCGAAGGATCATCAGTTTTTGTAAAACTTTGTTACTCTGGATTATTTTTAGTTGTAGTAATTATTTTATTAATCTTAACGCAAAAAGCTCTCTACTCTCCCTGGGGAAGAATGATGAGAGCAATTAGGGATAATGAGGAAGCAGCTAATGCAATGGGAAAAAATGTGGTTAAACAACACCTTTTAATTTTTGTTTTAGGTTCAGCCATTGTTGGTATTGCGGGCGCGATGTTAGTTACTCAAGATGGGTTGTTTACCCCAGGAAGTTATAGACCTTTGAGATATACTTTTTTAATCTGGGTAATGGTTATTATCGGCGGAAGTGGAAATAACTTTGGTGCAATTCTTGGAGGTTTTGTTGTTTGGTTCTTATGGATTGAGGCTGCACCAATTGGTCTATACTTAGTTAATTTAACTACCGCCGGATTAGATGATACACACTTTTTAAAAGTACATTTAATCGAAAGTGTTCCATATTTTAGATTTTTAATGATGGGAGTAGGTCTCTTGGTTATAATGAGATATAGACCAAAAGGTATACTTCCTGAAAAAATAGAAATAAAATAAGATTATGAAATATATCATTACAGGTGCTGCATTAGCTTGGGCTTTCTATATGGCAGATAAATATTTATTTTTTTAAAAAAAACCCCCAACAAATTAATGCTGGGGGTTTAAATTTTAAGATAAATTATCTTTGTTTTTTAGTTTTAAATTTTCCGCCTTTAACTTCTTGTTCTAAGAAAGAACCTTCAGCTTCACCGACGCTAGTAAAAGTAACTCCAGTTGCACCTTCGTAGTCAACTTTTTTACCTTTAGCTAATAAATCTAAACCTTTTTTTAGTTCACCTGGATAAATTTTTGTTCCAGGGCTGTTAGCAACATCCATCACATTTTTTGCAATTGACGCTCTATCAGCTGAGTTTCCTGCTTGCATTGCTAAAACGATTAAAGCAGCAGCATCGTATGACTCACCCGTATATGGACCAGAGCTATCTATGTTTGCAGCACTTGCAACTTTAGAGAATACTCCAGCACCTTTTCCTGTTGATCCCGGCATTGAACCAAAAGATTTTCTTAAGTCTTTTCCAAATGCATCAACTAATGATTGGCCGATCATTCCATCCGATAAAATAAATTTATCAAATGCACCAGAGTCTAAAGAGGCTTGAATAATTCCTTTACCACCTTGGTCTAGATATCCAATTACAGCTACTGCATCTCCGCCTGCTGAGGCAAGAGTTGCTACTTCAGAAGAGTAGTCTGCTTTTCCATCTTCGTGAGCAGTTACAGTAGTAACTTTAATTCCGTGTGCTTCGACAGCTGCCTTATAAACATCTGCTAAACCTTTTCCATAATCATTATTTGTATAGGTAATTGCAACACTTTTAACTTTTCTATCTTTAGTAATATCAGCTAAGATCTGACCACCTCTTGCATCTGATGGTGCAGTCCTAAAGAAATATCCTTTATCATCTAAAGTTGTTAATCCTGGTGATGTTGCTGATGGTGAGATCATTACAACACCATTTGGAACCGCAACATTTGATGCGATCGCACCAGTTACTCCTGAGCAATCAGCACCCATTATTGCTGCAACTCCTTGTGAAATAACTCCTTCAGCGGCTGCAGTCGCAGCAGCAGAGTCCACACATGTTGAGTCAGCTCTTATCACTGAAATTTTTTTTCCACCTAGTAGAGATCCAGAATCTGAAGCTTCCTTGAAAGCAAGCTCGGCTGATGCAGCCATAGCGGGGGTTAAAGATTCAATAGGGCCGGTGAAACCCAAAATTATACCCATTTTAATTTCTGCCAAAACATTTGTTGAAAAAGCTGAAACAAATATGAAAGCAGCAACAATTAGTCTTTTCATTATTATCCTTTATATTTAGTTAACAATTATTTTATATAAATTTAATTAAATCCGATTTGTAAAGATTTTCAACAAGCAAATTATCTTATTTTATAATGCGTTTAATTAATCTAGACTTAATTCATATTAATTTAGTATGAAATTAAACAAAATAGAACCTCGGTTTAAAAAAAACTCTAATCCTAGGATTGGATTAATTGCTTTAGCTACTGATTTTATGATTGAGAAGGATTTTATAAACGTTATTAAAGATAAAGAGATTGATTTTTTTGTTAACAGAATTGAATGTTATAATCCCTTAACAAAAGAAAATTTAATAAAAATGTCTGATAAAGTAACTGAAGTTACAAATAATATTTTACCCAATGAGGATATAGATTGTGTTGTTTATGGATGCACCTCTGGAACAATAGCAACAGGTCATGATGTGATTGAGAAAAAAGTAAGGGCAGCAAAACCTAAGGCTGAGCTAACAACTCCTAGCACAGCTGCGATAAAAGCGTTAAAAAAATTAAAGGTAAAAAAACTAGCGATCTTTACTCCATATAGTAAAAAACTAAATAATGAGGTTGTTGAATATTTCAAAGAGGAAAAATTTGAAGTGGTTTCCAATTCATATTTAGATATAGCTGCAGATTATGATATTGGAAAAGTTGATCAAGATTTTATCTATGACTCTCTTGTTAATATGAATATTGAAGATGCTGATGCTTTATTCATCTCTTGCACAGCCTTACCGGTTTTAAAAATTATAGACAGACTAGAAAAAAAATTAAACAAACCTGTTTTATCTAGCAATCAAACATTGATTTGGGATACTTTAGAAAAAATTGGAAAAAATAATAATATCAAAGGTTTTGGAAGTTTGTTTACCAATTCTTAATTATGCTTTTTACAAAAGAAGAATACAAACAAAGATTATCTAAAGTTCAAAAAATGATGCAAGAAAAAGGCATTGAACTTTTGATTTCTCATGACACGAATAATATCAATTACCTAACGGGGTATGACGCTTGGTCATTTTATTACGCTCAATGTGCAGTGGTTCATATAAATGCTGATGAACCTATATGTTTTGTAAGAGATCAAGATGCTGGAGGGGCTTATATAAAAACATATTTAAAAAAAGAAAACATAATTGTTTATGATGAACACTATATTCATAATTGGCCAAAACATCCTTACGATTATTTAGTTAAAGTTATTAAAGATAAAAAGTGGGATAAACTTTCTATAGGATTAGAGATGGATGCTCATTATTTTACAGCATTTTGTTTTGAAAAAATTAAACAAGGTTTGCCAAATGCAAATTTGAAAGATTCAGAGAGACTGGTTAATTGGGCGAGGCTAGTAAAATCTGACGTTGAAATAGATTATATGAAATCTGCAGCAAAAATTTCTGAAATTGGAATGAAAACAGCTTTTGAAGTAATTAAACCAGGAGTTAGACAATGTGATGCTGTTGGTGAAATTCAAAAATCTTTATTTTATGGATCGCCCGAATTTGGCGGGGAGTATTCAAGTATCGCTACTTTATTACCAACTGGAAAAGGTACTTCAGCTTCACATTTGACTGCATCACAAGACAAATTTGTTGAGGGTGAGGCAACTATTATTGAATTATCAGGGGTTTTTAAAAGATATCATGCTCCAATGGCTAGAACAGTTTTGTTAGGAAAACCTGATAAATTAAAAATCGATACAATGAAAAAAACTATTGAAGCAATGGATGCAGGTATAAGCGCTACTAAACCAGGTAATACTGCTAATGATGTAGCGCAAGCTTTCTGGAAAGTTTTAGATAAATATGGAATAGAAAAAAAATCAAGAACTGGTTATTCAATTGGTATTGGCTATCCACCAGATTGGGGAGAACATACATTAAATATTTATAAAGGTGATATGACTGTACTAAAACCAAATGTTTGTTTTCATATGATTGCTGTTATGCAATTTGGTGATTGGGGTGTTGAAGCTTCAGAAGCTATTAGAGTTACTGACAAAGGATCAGAACTATTTTGTAATATGTCAAAAGAACTTCACGTTAAAAGCTAATTATTTAAGGTTGATATTTTTTCTTACAAATGTTTTATAGTTACTTAATTTATGTCAGTTAATAAAGAATTCGTTAAGTTTGATAAAGTAGATAAAAGTTACGATGGCAAAGTTTTAGTTGTCAAAGACCTCCAATTAGACATTGCAGAAGGTGAGTTTATTACCATGTTAGGTCCCTCTGGATCAGGTAAAACCACTTGTTTAATGATGCTAGCTGGATTTGAAACACCAACCAATGGAGAAATATACCTTGATGGAAATGCGATCTCCAGTATTCCTCCACATAAAAGAGGTATAGGAATGGTTTTCCAAAACTATGCTTTATTTCCTCATATGACAGTGTATGAAAATTTGGCTTTTCCATTGAGAGTCAGGAAAATTCCAAAAGATGAAGCAGATAAAAAAATTGATAAGGCTTTATCTATGGTGTCCTTACAAGGATTTGCTCAAAGGATGCCAGGTCAATTATCAGGTGGACAGCAACAGAGAGTAGCAGTAGCAAGATCCTTAGTTTTTGACCCACAATTAGTTTTGATGGACGAGCCTCTTGGAGCTTTAGATAAAAATTTAAGAGAAAGTATGCAATATGAAATCAAACATATTCATGAAAGTATCGGAGTGACTGTTGTTTATGTAACTCATGATCAAAGTGAAGCATTAACTATGTCTAATCGAATTGCAGTTTTTAATGACGGAAAGGTCCAACAACTTTCAAGTCCAGATGAATTATATGAAAAACCTGTTAATTCTTTTGTGGCAGAATTTATTGGAGAGAACAACACTTTTGCAGGAGAAGTTTCTGATATTTCAGATGGAAAGTGTAAAGTTAAGTTAGCGAGTGCGGATATATTGGCAAACCCAATTTCCGTTAAAGGAAAAGGTGAGAGAACGACAGTTTCATTAAGACCTGAAAGAGCTTTAATTAATCCAAGTGATAAAATGGATAATATTCATAAAGGAAAAATAGAGGAAGTTATTTACCATGGAGATCACACAAGGGTTAGAATTAATTTATTAGGTAATTCTGAATTTATTCTTAAGGTCCCCAATAGTTCGTCTAATCTTGATATTAAATTAGGAAATGAAATTAAGATTGGTTGGAATAGTGAAGATGCTAGAGCACTAGATCCAAAATAAACACCAGAAATATCTCAATTAAACAAGTAAAAAAGGGCTGTTGACTCTCATTATCGATCTTGTTGTAATAGTGTTTATACAAAACGTTTAAACGGAGGAAAAATGAAAAAAATTAGTAAATTATTACTAGCCCTATCTTTTTTATTTTCTATAACTACATCAGCATTCGCAGTAACAGTTGCGTCTTGGGGTGGAGCTTATACGGAAAGTCAAAAGTTAGGTTATGGTGATCCTACTGCTAAAAAGTTAGGTATACCGATCAATTGGGTCGACTACTCAGGTGGATTATCAGAAATTAAAGCACAGAAAGAAGCTGGCAAAATTACGTGGGATATAATGGACGTATTTGCTATGGATACTATCAATGGCTGTGATGAAGGTTTATTTGTTAAATTTGATTTTGATAAAGACTTCCCAGCAGCTCCAGATGGAACTCCTGCAAGTAAAGACTTTTTCACTAGCATGCCAAGTGAATGTGCTGTAGGAAATATTTTATACTCTTGGAACTACGCTTATAACTCAGATAACGTTAAAGGTACTCCAAAGACTATCAAAGATTTCTTTAACACTAAAAAATTCCCTGGAAAAAGAGCTATCTACAAAGGCGCTCTAACAAACTTAGAGATTGCTTTAGCTGCAGATGGTATCAAACCAGGTAAAGGTGGAGCAAAAATCTATAAGGCTTTAAACACTGACAAAGGTGTTCAAAGAGCTATGGATAAGATCAAAAAACTTTGCACAGACCCACAAGGTGGATGTGTATTTTGGTCTGCAGGTGCTCAACCACCAGAACTATTAATGAGTGGTGAAGTTGTTATGGCAACTGGCTGGAATGGTAGATTCTTTAATGCTGCTGTTGGAGAAGGTGCTCCAATCGTACAAGTATGGGACGCTCAAGGTTTAGACTACGAGTATTTCGTATTAGTTAAAGGTTCGCCAAATGAAGCTGATGCTAAAAAAGCTTTAGCTGAAATGACAAGTACAGAAGGTTTAGCAGGAAGTGCAAAATATATTGCATATGCACCTTGGAGAAAATCATCTATTGCTGTAATGGAAAAAGGTGAGCCATGGTACAAAGATGGTAAAACAAACATGGTACCTAATATGCCAACTGCACCAGCAAACACTAAAAATTACTTCTTAGTAGATCCACTTTACTGGGCTGATAACGGAACAGAACTTGGTGAAAAATGGGAAGCAATGAAAGCAGGATTTTAATTTTAAGTTTTAAAGATTAAAATTTTATAATATATTGAGAGGGCGGTTATTTGATAACCGCCCTTTTTATTTATGAGCTCAGAAACAAAACAAATTTTAACAACTGACGGAATTCCTTTAGAAGTAAGCCTTAAAAAAGCAGAAAAGAAAAACAAGATTAAAGCTTTTTTACTTGTTGCTCCATTATTGTTGTTCATAATTATTACATATGTGTTTCCAATAGGCGATATGCTTATGAGAAGTGTTGACGATAAAATGGTTACTGAGATGCTTCCTAAAACTTTTAAATCCATGGAAAAATGGGATGGACAGGATCTTCCTCCTGAAGAAGTATTCGAGGCTTTCTATTTTGATTTTCAAAAATTGATTGAAGAGGAGCGAGAAGGAAAACTTTCAACACAACTAAATTATACAAAAAATGGTTTCAAAAGTATTATCAAAAAATTAAGAAGAAAGTCTAAATCTTTTGAAGAGGGTAATTATAAAGAGCAAATTATGTCTGTTCATCGAAGATGGGCTGATGTTGAATATTGGAGAGCAATTAAAAGAAGAGCTCCTGCATATACTTATCAAAAATATTTAAAGGGAATTGATATGTATGAAAATGAAAAAGGACAAATAATCAATGTTCCTGAAGATAGAAGAGTTCATAGAATTTTATGGATGAGGACTTTGGAAATTGCATTCTTTGTTACGGTGTTTTGTTTCTTGATGGCATATCCAATCGCACATTTATTGGCAACATTACCAATGAAGTATAGTAACCTTTTAATGATTTGTGTCTTGCTTCCTTTTTGGACCTCATTATTAGTTAGAACTGCTAGTTGGATGATACTTCTACAACAGCAAGGAATAGTAAATGATTTCTTTGTTATGATAGGACTGGTTAGTGATGATAACAGGCTAGAAATGATGTTTAATAAAACAGGTAGTTATGTTGCAATGACTCAAATTTTATTGCCTTTTATGGTTCTTCCACTTTACAGTGTGATGAAAACAATCTCTCCAAGTTTAATGAGAGCCGGTAAGTCATTAGGTGGTACACCTTTTGTGGCTTTTTGGAAGGTCTATTTCCCTTTAACTATCCCAGGTATTGGAGCGGGATGTTTATTAGTTTTTATTTTAGCAATTGGTTATTACATTACCCCAGCTTTAGTTGGTGGAGCTTCAGGTACTTTGATAAGTAACCAGATAGCATTTCATATGAAAAGTACTTTGGACTGGAGTTTTGCTTCAGCAATGGGACTTATGTTGTTGAGTGGAGTATTAGTCATTTATTGGCTGTACAATAAATTAGTTGGAATAGATAATATTAAATTAGGATAAATAGATAGAATGGCTTTACCAAAATATACAGAACCACATTATAGAATTTGGCACTATGTTTATTTGACAATCTGTGCAGCAGTATTTTTTTTTCTTGTTGCACCATTGTTTGTTATTTTCCCATTATCTTTTAATGCTGAGGAATTTTTAGTTTTTTCTGATGGAATGAAACGTTTAGATCCTGATGCGTTTTCTTTAAGATGGTATCAAGATATGATTTATGGGACTAAAAATCCTTGGGGATTAGCTGCAAAAAATAGTTTTATCATTGCTATCTTTGCAACAATAGGCTCGGTAATACTTGGAACAGTTGCGGCTTTGGGTTTGAGTAGCAGGCATATGCCGTACAAAGGTTTAATTATGGCAGTATTAATTTCACCTATGATAGTTCCTTTAATTATTTCAGGTGTAGCGATATTTTTCTTTATGGCTAAAGTTGGCTTAGCAGCCACTCACACAGGAATAGTACTTGCACATATTATTTTAGGAACGCCATTTGTAGTTATTACAGTAACCGCAACTCTATCAGGGTTCGATCATAGTGTCACAAGAGCTGCAGCAAGTTTAGGTAGTGACCCAGTAAATACATTTATGAAAATCACTTTACCACTTATTTTACCAGGAGTGATATCTGGAGGGCTATTTGCTTTTGTTACATCATTTGATGAAGTTGTAGTAGTTCTATTTTTAGCTGGATTAGAAAACACAACTATACCAATTCAAATGTGGACAGGTTTGAGGGAACAACTAAGTCCAACAATTCTTGCTGTTGCAACTTGTCTGATTATTTTATCAACATTAATATTAGTTACCGCTGAACTTTTAAGAAGAAGATCTGAAAGACTCAGAGGTATAAATCGATAAAAATTTCATTACATGAATATAAAAAATGTTGTGGTGATTGGTTCTGGTACGATGGGAAGTGGTATAGCAGCCCATCTCTGTAATGCAAATATCCCAGTCACACTATTAGATTTAAAAACAGAAATTAGTGAAAAGGCTAGAGAAAGAATTCATAAATCTAGACCTCCATTATTAATTGATAAATCTAAAATAAATAATATTAAAGTTGGAAATATATCTGATGATTTTGATGTTGTAAAAAATGCTGATTGGATTGTTGAGGCGGTAGTTGAAAGAATAGATGTAAAACACCAAATTTATGAAAAAATATTTAAATCAAGAAAAGCAGGCGCAATTGTTTCATCTAATACTTCTTCGATACCTATAAAAGTTTTATCTCAAAACTTAACAGATACGGAAAAAAAAGATTTCTGTATAACTCATTTTTTTAATCCTGTTAGATATATGGGGCTATTAGAAATTGTTAAAAATGAGAACAACGATCTAAATAAAATAAATCAATTAAAAGAATTTTGTGAAACTGAGCTAGGTAAAGGTGCAATTATTTGTAACGATACACCAGGATTTTTAGGAAATAGAGTGGGAGTTTATGCAATGCAAATTGCAATGACAGAAGCTTTTAAAATGAAGTTATCAGTTGAGGAGGCAGACGCTATTTTTGGAAGGCCGATGGGAATTCCAAAAACAGGTGTTTTTGGTCTCTATGACTTGATTGGGATCGATTTAATGGCTGATGTATTAAAAAGTTTTATTAAAGAGCTGCCAGAAACAGATGAATTTCATGAAGTTGCTAAAGAAATCCCATTAGTAAAAAAGTTAATTGAGACGGGTTATACGGGAAGAAAAGGTAAGGGTGGTTTTTATAGAATGAATAAATCTGGAACTACTAAAGTTATGGAGGCAATTAATCTTGAAACGGGTGATTATTCTCCAAGCAAAAAAATTGATATTAAGTCTGACAAGGTAGATCTTTCCGGATTAATTAACAGAGAAGACAAATACGGTGAGTATGCGTGGTCCGTGATTTCAAAAATAATAAAATATGCATCATCTCTAGTTCCAGGGATTACTAAACAATTTAATGATATTGATGAGGCAATGCGGTTAGGTTTTAACTGGGCCAAAGGACCATTCGAAATGCTTGAGGAAATCGGTGTTAAAAACTTTTTTAACAAAGTCGATGATTTTAGTGGGAATAATTTTTTAGAAGAATTAAATAAAAATAAAAATGAAGACTTCTATGGAGAAAGACAGAAATACACCAATATTGAAACATTAGGCAAAGTTAAAAAAACAACAATGAGTTTAGATGGCAATGACTCTGCAAAGATTTATAGGTTCCAAGATTATAATATTGTTGAGTTTACCACTAAAGCTAATACTTTAGATTACGACTCCATGGATGCTCTTAAAAAAGCTACTGACAAACCTTTAATAATTATAAATGAGAGTATGCAATTCTCTGCGGGTGTAAACCTAACTTATACCATGCAATTTGCAGACAAAAATGATTTTAAATCAATAGAAAAATTTAT
Source organism: uncultured Pelagibacteraceae bacterium (assembly GCA_902614355.1). GTDB lineage: Bacteria > Pseudomonadota > Alphaproteobacteria > Pelagibacterales > Pelagibacteraceae > Pelagibacter. Next base: position 57,976 of record CACMKP010000002.1, on the reverse strand, counting down.
TAAATATTTTCAAGAGACGTGTAAGCATTTAAAATATTCAAAATATCCTGTGATTTCTGCTCCATCGGGTTTAACGCTTGGTGGTGGCTTTGAGGTTATGGTTCAAAGTAATTTTGTAGCATCTCATACAAATATTGTTGTAGGACTTGTTGAGACCATTGTTGGATTAATTCCTGCAGGTGGAGGATGTAAGGAAATGTTAGGCAGATGGTTAGAGACAGAACAAGCAAAAAAAGATCCAAATTTTGCTCCACTTAAAGTTTTTGATATTATTGGATATGGAAAGACAGCTACCTCACCTGTAGAAGCTGAACCGTTGAAATATCTAAGACCCGAAGACAAAAAAATTATGAATAGAAACAGTTTATTAGAGGTCTCAAAAAAAATCCTTAATGAGAATAAAAGTTTTAAAGTACCTGAGGAGCTTGTATTTAGGCTTCCTGGGGAAAGTGTCAGAGGTGAAATGAATAAGATTATAGAAAAACTTTATAATGAAAAAGTGATATTAGACCATGGCGTAAAAGTTGCAAAAGAATTGGCAAATGTTTTAAGTGGTGGGGACACAACAATAGACAAAACATTGACAGAAGATGATTTGTTTAAGTTAGAGCTAGATGCATTTATGAGATTAATCGAAACAAAAAAAACACAAGACAGAATAAAACACACCTTAGCTACTGGTAAGCCATTAGTTAATTAGCATTCTAACAGAATTAATAAAATCTGGTCTTAGCACATACTGAGATTTATCAAGGTACTTAATTTTTTTTAGCGCCTCTAAACCGTAAATTACTCTACCTATAGGAGTGTATTCAGACTCGTATAACGGTTCATCTCTTAAAATTATAAAAAACTGACTATCTTCTGTATTATAATTTTTTGATCTTGCTAATCCCACACTCCCTTTTTTAAAATCAAATGGAGTGTCTATCTCTGAATTTATTGTTCCTAAACCAGACTTGCCAGTGCCAATCTTTGCATAATTCAAGTTTCCTTTTTTACCAAATTCTAAATCACCCGCTTGCACAAGTGTATCTTTAATCACTCTATGAAAGGCAGAATTATCATAGGCTTTAGACTCAACTAATTTCTTAAATCTTTGAACAGCATTTGGAGAAATTTGAGGATAAAGTTCAATTATAACATTTCCACAAGGAACATTTAAAATTGCGATATTTGAAGGATTTTCAAAAGTAATTTTTGTTGGATCATAATTTTTTACAAATAAACATTTATTCTTTATTAAAAAAAAAGAACCAAAAGAAAATATTGCCAAGGATAGTAAAAATATAAGAATTATTTTTTCTGATCTTGTTGCCTTAATTTTTTTGATCATAGGATAAAATTTGGATCAATTCTTAACAAATTTTTTTTTATAAAATTTATTTTTTTTTCTAAAATGGGGTCTATATTCTTTAAATTAGTTCCAATCATCAAATGAGAAAAAACTTCTGCCATATCCTCAGATGCAGTAGATTGCGAGTATTCTGAGAAAAATCCCTTAGTATTAATATAAGTTTCCAAACCTAATTTATCGGTACAGGTGGAACATTCTGCATATTTAAAATCTGTTAAATTGAAGCTCGACCAAGTACTTTCATTAAATATATCTTTAAAACTATCGTTAATTATATGAAAAACTTCATGATGAATTACTCGTTCAAAATATTTTTCATCAAACTTTATATCGAGAATTAATGTTTTCATTATATTATCTGGAATTCCTGCTGTATTGATATTTGAAATTGATAAGTCTTCACATAAAACAATATATTTTAAATTTATTTTTTTCAAAAATACTTGATCGTATTTGCTCAAATTTTTTTGAATAACTTTATACTTTTTGTCTAAAGTTTTTTTTTTAGAGTTGTAACAATTTATATTATTATCAACTCCTATTGTGAAAGGTTGTTTAGCGTATAAGTATCTAAGCTTATTTGGAGTTTTAATATTATATATTTCCAAATTAGGAATTTTAATGAGATTGTAAATAGTATCTGCGTGCGCGGAATTAAAAACTATAAAGAATAATATTATATATCTAAAATAAATCATAAATCTCAATATAGAAGATATTCCAAATTAAAAGAATGTGATACAGTTTTTAGTGTGAAAAAAAAAACTAATAAAGATCCAATTCAACCAGTTAGTGGAACAAAAGTTCCCAGGTTTGCAGGGCCTTCAACGTTTGCTAGATTACCAGAGCTAAGAGATGTAGAAAGTTGTGACGTTGCAATCGTTGGAGTTCCATTCGATGCCGGCACGAGTTATAGACCTGGAGCAAGATTTGGACCTCAAAGTATAAGACAGGCCTCAAGGCATTTAAGAACCAATTATCATCCAAGTTATGATGTTGAACCATTTAAAATTCAACAAGTAGCTGATGCTGGAGATATTACTTGTAATCCATTTAATATTAATGAAGCAATAAAACAGATAGAAGTAGGAGCTGAAGAGTTATTAAAAAAGGTTGGAGGTATTATTTGTTTAGGTGGAGATCATACAATTGCTTTTCCTCTCTTAAAAGCGGTGAACAAGATTAACAATGGACCAGTCTCATTAGTGCACTTTGATGCTCATCTTGATACTTGGGACACATATTTTGGAGCTCCATATACTCATGGAACTCCTTTTAGAAGAGCGAGGGAAGAAAATTTATTTTTAGATGATGCATCAATGCATGTTGGAATTAGAGGTCCTTTATATAGCAGAGATGACATTAAGAATGATGAGAGTTTTGGATTTAAAATTATTCATTGTGATGAATTTCAATCAGAGGGGACGGATAATATAGCTGAGAGAATTAAAAAAAGAGTAGGCAACAATCCTTTATACTTATCTATAGATATAGACGTATTAGACCCAGCTTTCGCACCAGGTACAGGAACACCAGAAATTGCTGGAATGACCTCAAGGGAAATGGTAAATGTTTTAAGAGGTTTATCAGGCCTCAATCTTATATCTGCAGATGTAGTTGAGGTTTCACCAGCTTACGATCATGCCGAAGTAACATCACTTGCTGCTGCTACAATTGTTTATGAATTAACTAATTTATTTGCAAAAAAATAACAAAAAGTTATTAGAAATTATGAAAGATAAAAAAAATTTTTATATAAATGGAAGATGGCAGGTTCCAAAAAGCAAACAACAAATTGAAGTTGTTAATCCTTCCACAGAAGAAAAATGTGCGATCATAACTCTTGGTAATAAAGAAGATGTCGATATTGCTGTAAATTCAGCTAAAGAAGCTTATATCTCTTGGGCTTTTTCAACTAAAGAAGAAAGAGTAAAACTTTTAGAAAAACTCTACGAAAATTATAAAAAAAGGTGGGCAGATATTTCTGAGGCAATCACTACTGAAATGGGTGCACCAAAAGACTTTGCAACTAAGCTTCAAGTAGGCACAGGAGCTGCTCACATTAAATCTTTTATAAGACATCTTAAGAATTTTGAATTTGAAAAACCCTTGGGCGATCATGCTCCCAATCAAAGACTTTTATACGAGCCTAAAGGAGTCTGTGCATTGATAACACCATGGAATTGGCCAATGAATCAGGTTTGTCTTAAGGTAATACCTGCTTTGGCATCAGGGTGTACAATGGTCTTAAAACCATCAGAACTTGCTCCATTATCATCAATGATTTTGACCGAAATTATTGATGAAACAAAATTTCCCCCAGGAGTATTTAATTTAATAAATGGTGATGGAAATATAACTGGCGATGCTCTGACGCGACATCCAGATATTAATATGATTTCTTTTACTGGTTCGACTAGAGCTGGTGCTTTAATTTCACAGAATGCAGCCAATGATTTTAAAAGAGTAAGTTTAGAATTAGGTGGCAAAGGTGCAAATATAATTTTTAAAGATGCTGATCCAAAAGCTATTGAATGGGGTGCTTTAAGATGTTTTAAAAACTCAGGTCAATCATGTAATGCACCAACAAGAATGTTAATTGAAAAATCGAATTACTCTGAGGCAATAAAAAAACTTAAAGAGTACACAGACAGTATAGAGGTAGGGGATCCTAAAAAAGAAGGGGAGCATATTGGGCCAGTTGTATCAGAGTCCCAATATAATAAGATTCAAGATTTAATTAAAAAAGGAATTGACGAAGGAGCAAAACTAATCGCGGGCGGACTAGGAAAGCCTGATGGTCATGAAAAAGGATATTTTGTAAAACCAACTGTGTTTGTCGACGTTGATAATAGTATGGAAATAGCTAGAACCGAAATTTTTGGACCTGTATTGTCAGTTATACCATTTGAGTCAGAAGAAGACGCAATCAAAATTGCAAATGATACTCCTTACGGACTAACAAATTATATCCAAACTCAAGACCAAGAAAAAGCTAAACGAGTTGCAAAAAAACTCAGATCAGGAATGGTGGATGTAAATGGAGCAGGTATAGCAATCGATACACCTTTTGGAGGTTTTAAACATTCAGGAATAGGTAGAGAAGCTGGTGAACATGGTCTTCAAGAATTCTTAGAGGTTAAATCAGTTGGTGGTTGGACTAATTAAGAGTAGATTTATCTTTAATTCCGTCAAGAAATTTCAAACATTTTTTAAGTTCATTCAGTTCTATAAACTCATCAACTTTGTGAGCTTGTTCTATAGAACCTGGGCCACAAACAACTGTGCTAATACCTATTTCTTGAAATAGTCCTGCTTCAGTTCCAAAGGACACAACTTCCCTAGAATTATCACCAGTTAGACTTGAGACCAATTCACATGCCTCTGATTTATTTATACGATCGAAACCAGTAACCTCACCAATTATCTCTTTTGTTATTTTTGAATTAGGAAAAACTTTTTTCATTTCTGGCAATAAAACATTTTTTGCATATTTATCTATTTGCTGATTTAGGAATACACCATCTTCTTTGACAACTGGTCTTGTTTCCCATTCAACGCGACATTTATCAGCTATTACGTTATGAGCTATACCTCCAAATATACCTCCAACTTGTAGCGTTGAAAATGGAGGATCAAATATTGAGTCTTTAGGTGCTCTTTTTTTTAGTTCTTCTCTAAGCTCTATTAATTTGGTGGCATACTTTGATGCAAATTCAACAGCACTGACACCTTTGTGTGGCATTGAGCTGTGTCCTGCAAGTCCTTCAAAATAAGTTGTGTATTCGTAGCATCCTTTGTGTGCATCTATAATTTTCATATTCGTAGGCTCACCAACTATACAAATTCCATTTTGAATTTTTCTTTTTTTAAGTTCTTCAATCAATATTGGTGCACCTAAGCATGCAGTTTCCTCATCAAAAGTAAAAGAAAAATGAATATCTCTATTCAAATCAACTTTAGAAAAAATTGGAGCAAATGCTAGAGTGCATGCAATAAATCCTTTCATGTCACAAGAACCCCTTCCATAAAGTTTATCTTCTTTAATTGTTGCCTTAAAAGGATCTGTGCTCCAACTTTTGGAAACGGGAACAGTATCAGTATGACCAGATAAAATTATTGGTTTTATCCCATTTGATTTTTTTGCTTTAATTGTTGCAAAAAGATTTACTCTTTTTTTTTCTTCATCGTATGTTTTAAATGAGGATGCCCCTAGGTTACTAAGGTATTTTTCACAATAATTAATTAAATCATTGTTATCATCTCCTGAAATAGTTTTAAATCCAATTAAATCAGATAAAATCTGAATAGAATTCTTGTATATTTTCTCTAAATTTACTTCTGTACTCATTGGTAATAATTAATATAAATATCACGTTTATGAAAGAGCAAATTACTTACGACATATTTGAAAAAATAGATATTAGACTTGGAACCGTCCTATCAGTCAAAAAAAACGAAAAAGCCAGAAAACCTTCGTTAGTAGTAGAAGTTGATTTTGGAAATGAAATAGGTGTTAAAACTTCATCGGCTCAAATAACCCATTTTTATAATGAACAAAATTTAGTTGGCAAACAAGTGATTGGTGTTTGTAATTTTCCAGAAAAAAATATTGCTGGTATAAAATCTCAGTTTTTACTTTTAGGATCAATAGACTCTGAAGGAAAAGTAACACTGGTACATCCATCACAAAAAGCAGATAACGGTTTACCGATAGCATAAATATGCACCCAGAGTTTTTATCAATGGCACTATTTTGGATTGTGGCCGCTTATACCCCAGGACCAAATAACGTTGTTGCATCTTATTCTGGTTTTAATTTTGGAATTAAAAAAACAATCCCACATATTTTTGGAGTTACCTTTGGGTTTACTTCTGTGGTATTTGCTTTAACAATCGGCTTAGTTAATGTTTTTAAACTGTTTCCAATTATACAAACGATTTTGAAATATTTAGGAAGTTTATTTTTAATTTATCTAGCTTATAAAATTAGTTTTTCAAAACCATCTGACGAAAAAAAAAACGAAAACCCGATTTCCTTTTTAGATACTTTTATTTTTCAGTTTTTGAATCCAAAAGGTGTTTTAATTGGAATTATTATAGTCTCGACATATGTTGAATACGGAGAAAATTATCTAAATTATGCGACTCAAGTGGTTTTATTTGCTTTTATAGTATCTTTATCAAGCATCACCTTTTGGACTTTTGTTGGCAAATATTTAAGAAAATTTGCGACAAATGAGAAATTTATTAAATACTTTAATTATGTTATGTCAGGGCTTCTTCTTTTGAGCATAATTACATTTTATATATAAGATATGAAACCAGGAAATAAAAATTCTTACAATTCTTTATCTCACTTAGAGGTTAATGGTAAAGATTTTAAATATTATTCATTAAAAAAAGCTGAGTCGAATGGATTACAAGGTATTTCAAAATTACCGAAGTCGTTAAAAGTTTTATTGGAAAATCTACTTAGATACGAGGACGATGTATCAGTTAATAAAAGCCAAATTGAAGCCATAAAAAACTGGCTTGATACAAAAAAATCAAAAACTGAAATAGCTTATAGGCCAGCCAGAGTTTTGCTTCAAGATTATACAGGAATACCAGCAGTAGCTGATTTGGCTGCTATGCGAGAAGCTGTAAAAGAGAAAAATAAAGATCCAAATACAATTAACCCTTTGTCTGCAGTTGACCTAGTTATTGATCATTCCGTTCAAGTTGACCAATCTGCAAAAAAAGATTCGTTTGAAAAAAATGTAGATATTGAATTTAAAAGAAATGGTGAAAGATACTCTTTTTTGAAATGGGGTCAAAGTGCCTTTAACAATTTTAGGATTGTTCCTCCAGGAACTGGTATTTGTCATCAGGTAAACTTAGAATATTTATCAAAAGTAGTTTGGTCAGAGGAGTATAAAGGTAATAAATATTTATTCCCAGATACACTTGTTGGAACAGACAGCCACACAACAATGGTTAATGGTTTGTCAGTTCTAGGTTGGGGTGTTGGTGGAATTGAAGCTGAAGCAGGGATGCTAGGACAACCTATTTCGATGTTGATCCCTGAAGTAATTGGGTTTGAAGTTACAAAAAAAATGCCAGAGGGTACAACTGCTACAGACTTAGTATTAACCGTTGTTAAAATGCTCAGAGACAAAGGTGTAGTTGGAAAATTTGTTGAATTTTATGGCGAGGGTTTAAAAAATTTAACCTTAGCTGATAGAGCGACAATTGCTAACATGGCTCCTGAATATGGAGCAACATGTGGGTTCTTTCCGATAGACGAAGAAACTTTAAAGTATTTAGAATTTTCTGGACGTGATAAAGAAACAGTGGCAATTGTCGAAAAGTACGCTAAAGACCAAGGTTTATGGTCGAGTGAAGAAATCGAGTTTACCGATAAAATTTCTTTAGATATGTCCACTGTAGTTCCAACTATATCAGGTCCTAAAAGACCACAAGACAAAGTTCTTTTAACTAACGCATCAAGCAATTTTAAAAAAGTATTTAAAGAGGCTACAGATAAAAAGGATTACAAAATTTCTAAGGTTAAAGGTACAGATTATGAAATTAAGGATGGTTCAATATTAATTGCAGCGATCACATCATGTACTAACACTTCTAATCCTAATGTTCTAATTGGAGCTGGCCTTTTAGCTAAAAAGGCTGTTGAGTTAGGACTAAATGTTAAACCATGGGTTAAAACCTCTTTAGCTCCAGGGTCTCAAGTAGTAACAGATTATTTAGAGAAAGCTGGTCTAAATAATTACTTAGATCAATTAGGATTTAATTTAGTTGGTTATGGTTGCACAACTTGTATTGGTAATTCAGGTCCCTTAGCAGAAAATATAGTAGAGGCTATTCAAAAAGATAATTTATACGCAGTATCTGTTTTGTCAGGTAACAGAAACTTTGAAGGAAGAATTTCACCTCATATCAAAGCAAACTATTTAGCTTCTCCACCACTTGTTGTTGCTTATGCTCTTGCAGGTCATATGGAATTTGATTTATTCAAAGACTCCTTTGGAAAAGATAAAAAAGGTAAAGATATATTTTTAAAAGATATCTGGCCTTCTAATAAAGAAATAGAGGATACTTTAAAAAATTCTTTAAACGCAGATATGTTTGTTAAGCGATATTCAAATGTGTCTGAGGGACCAAAACAATGGCAAGAAATCAAAACAGAAAAAAGTAGCATTTACAATTGGGATGAAAATTCTACTTATGTAAAAAAACCCCCATTTTTTGAAAATCTTAGCGATGAGCCAGAGGGCTTTAAAGAAATTAAAAATGCAAGACCATTACTGATATTGGGAGATATGGTTACCACTGATCATATTTCTCCAGCTGGTAATATTCAAAAGGATAGTCCAACAGGTGAATATTTTATGAATTATCAAATTCTTCCTAAGGACTATAATTCATATGGCTCTAGGCGTGGAAATCATGAGGTAATGATGAGAGGTACATTTGCAAATATAAGAATTAAAAATGAAATGGCTCCAGGAACTGAAGGGGGTTTCACAAAATTGTATCCAGAGGAAAAAGTTATGTCAGTTTATGATGCGGTGGTGGAATATAAAAAAAGAGGAACTGATTTAGTTGTAATCGGTGGCAAAGAATATGGCACAGGATCTTCTCGAGATTGGGCTGCAAAAGGGACCAAACTACTAGGAGTCAAGGTAGTAATTGCAGAGAGTTTTGAGAGAATACATAGATCTAATTTAATTGGGATGGGGATTTTGCCATTACAATTTACAGAAAATATGAATAGAAAAAATCTTAATTTATTAGGCTCCGAATTGATAAGTGTAGTAGATATTGAAAAAGGAATTAAACCTTCTGATAAAGTTAAAATTGAGATTAAGTATGTGTCGGGTGATGTTAAAATAATAAATACCCTATGCAGAATTGATACCAAAAATGAATTAGAGTATTATAAAAACGGTGGAATACTTCAATATGTTTTGAGAAATATGATTTAGATATGGATGAGGATATATCAATAATTAATTCAAATACACGAAATGAAAAAATAAAAAACTTTTTTCAAACTAATAAAAAAAAATTATTAGCTTTTTTGGTAATAGTCGTAATCTTGTTAATATCTTTTTTTGGCTATGGGGAGTTTAAAGATTATCAGAGACAAAAAGTCTCAAATTTATTCTATTCAACAATCATAAATTATGAGGAAAACAAAAAAGAGATAACTATTAAAAAATTAATAGAAGTTGTTGAATTAAAAGATCCAACTTATTCTCCACTTTCTTTATATTTTATTTTAGATAATGATTTAATTTCTAGTGCAGATCAAATTAATGATTTGTTTAATATTTTGATTGAAAAAACCTCATTAGAAAAAGAGATTAAAAATTTAATAATTTATAAGAAAGGTTTATATAATGCTGATCAAATATCCGAAAATGAATTATTGGAAATTTTGAATCCAATTATAAAGTCAGAAAGTGTCTGGAGTTCGCATGCATTATATTTACTAGCAGAGTATTTTTACTCAAAAAATCAAAAACAGAAGTCTAAAGAGTTTTTTAATCAGATTATTAATTTAAAAAAATCAAACCCCGATCTAGTTACAGAAGCTCGAAAAAGATTAAATAGAGATTTAAGTGACTAGAATTTTTATACTTTTTTTGTTGCCTTTAATTTTGGCAAATTGTTCTTTGAACGAAAACTCAAAAATTTGGAATAAAAATAAAAAACTGAATATTGACAAGAATACCAAAATTATATTTGCAGAAAAAAAAATTTCTTATAATGAATTAAATCCAAATATAAGCTTAAATTTATCACAGATTAAAATTCAAAACAAAATTTTAGATGATAAAAATAATTTTGGTGTTCAAAAATACTCAGGTGAAATCAAAAAAATAAAAAATTTTAGATTTTCAAAATTTAATAATGAAATTGAAACAGATTTAAAACCTTTATTCTTAAGAGATGGCATAGTTTTTTTTGATAGCAAAGGTTCTGTAATTAGATTTGATAATGATCAAAAAATAGTTTGGAAAAAAAATTATTATTCAAAATTTGAAAAAAAAAATAATCCAAAGCTTTCTTTTGGAATACATGGCGATAAACTTATTGTTGTTGATAATTTATCTAACTTATTTTTAATAAATTTAAAAAATGGCAATTTAATTTGGAAGAAAAAAAATGACTATCCTTTCAATTCAGAAATCAAAATATTTGATAATAAGTTTTATGTAATCGACCTTAAAAACGTTTTGAGGTGTTATTTTATAAAAGATGGTTCCAAATGTTGGAGTCTTGAAACTGAAAAAACTTTGACTATAACAAATTCAAAAAACTCATTGTTAATTGCCGGTAATTTAGTTTATTTTATTAATAATCTAGGGGACCTAACAGCCGCTGATATTCTTTCAGGGGATTTGATGTGGCAACTTCCAACCCAAAGTAGTGATATTACAAACATCACTTATAATTTTAAAAATTCCAAAATAGTCTCGGAAGGAAAAAATATTTTTTTTTCAAACAACAAAAATGAATTTTACTCTATTAATTTGAAAAATGGTTCAATAAACTGGATTAATGATATTAGCTCAAGTTTAACCCCAATTGTAATTGGTAACTTCATCATCACATTTTCAGATAATGGTTATTTATTCGTGATAGATAAGGAACAAGGAAACATAATTAAGATTAAAGATATTTATAAAATGTATAAAGATAAAAACAGAAAAAAGATTAGACCTACAGGATTTTCAATAAGTCAGGACAAAATCTATCTATCCAATAATGACGGTAAATTAATGATTCTAGATCTTAAAACTGGTAATGTTTTGAAAACAGAAAAAATTGCCAGAAAAATAATGTCAGAACCTTTCTTATATAATAATCATTTGTTTATGATTAAAAATGGCTCTGTTGTACAATACAAATAAGAATGTTTTTAAAATTTTTAGAAAAAATAGGTAGAAAGAAAATTGTCCTAGATAGGGGACCTTCCCATCCCGAATTCCATAAAGCTAAACCATGGATGAATAGATATTATGTTTTAATGAGACACAGACCAAAATGGTTTCCTTTCAATATTTTAATACATGAAATGTTAGCAGATGATCATGGTGAAGGTGTTCACAATCATACATTTCCATATATTACAATAATTTTAAGGGATGGTTATTGGGAAACTCTGAGCACTGGAAAATTTTGGAGACCACCTGGCTATATTGGTTTCAGATCAGCAAATAATCTTCATAGAGTTGATATTAAACCAGGCACGAAACCTCTGACAATATTTATATCTGGTCCTTTTGGACTTAGAAAAGGCCCAAGATCAGAATATGGCATCGATTTCAAGACCAAAAAAGATTGATGCCAAAGGATCTTGAAGAAAAATTTAAACTATATTGTGAGGCTGAAAATTTGGAAGTCAATCAAAATCAGATTAATGTAATTAAAAAATTACAAGATTATTTTAATCAAAATTTCACATCTACTTTATTCAAAATCTTTAAAAAAAAAAGTTTAAAAAAAGCTTTTTATCTTCATGGCGGTGTCGGTGTTGGCAAAACAATGATTCTAAATTTTTTTTTTGATTTAGTTAATCAAGATAAGAAAAGACTTCATTTTAATGAATTTATGTTAGAATTTCATGATTATGTTCATACTAGAAAAGATAAAAATCCAGAGAATGTAGTAAGCACATTTGTTAAAGATTTAAAATTAAAAGTATCACTTATTTATTTTGATGAATTTCAAGTTACTAATATCGTAGATGCTATGATTTTAGGAAAGCTCTTTGAAGAAATCTTTAAAGAGAATATTAAGATCATATTAACTTCAAATATTGAATTATCTGAATTGTATAAAGATGGATTACAGAGAGACCAATTTTTACCATTCATAGAAATTATGAAAAAAAATGCTATTAACTATGAATTAAAAATTGAGGATGATTATCGAAAATCAAAAGAAAATCAAAAACAAAGATTTTTTTTTCCTTTAAATCAAGAAACCAATTTTAAAATAAACAAATTTTTTAGAATTCTTACAAAAGAAAAAAAAAACTCACCTATGAATTTAAATATTAAGGGGAGAGATTTTACAATACAAAACTTTTATGAAGGGATTTGTAGATTTAGCTTTGATGAACTTTGTAATAGAAATTTAGGAGCTGAGGATTATTTGGAAATAGTTAAAAACTCTAAATTTATTGTTATCGAAGAAATTCCATTGTTTAGCAATAATAATTCAGATCAACAACAGAGATTTATAACATTATTAGATATAATTCACGATAAAGATATTCCTTTGGCTACCACAGCTGCCCAAAGTTTGGAAAATTTCACATCTTCAAAATCTCTTAAAGCTCCTTTTGAGCGTACCATAAGTCGATTGTATGATTTAACATCTAGAGAATACAATTTATAAATTATATTACTAATTTTTTAAAGTTTGAAACGCTTTTAAAGCTGAAGCTCTTGCTTGCTCATGAATAACAATTGGTTTTGGATAACTTTTTCCAATAATTGTATTTATTGCCTCTTGATATTTAATTTCCATTTCCCATGGTTTATGAATAAATTTTTGTGGAACCTTACTTAATTCTGGCACCCATTTTTTTACATACTTTCCCTCTTTATCGAATTTTTCACCTTGAAGGATAGGATTGAATATTCTGAAATAGGGAGCTGCATCAGCGCCACAACCAGCAACCCATTGCCATTGAGCAACATTATTAGCTTTATTAAAATCTAATAAACAATTTCTGAAATGTTTTTCACCTTCAGTCCAATTTATTCTTAAATGTTTTACTAGAAAGGAACCCACAACCATTCTTATCCGGTTATGCATCCAACCAGTTTCATAAAGCTCTCTCATCCCAGCATCAACAATCGGATAACCCGTCATACCTGATTTCCATGCTTTTAAAAATTTTTCATTTTTGACCCAAGGAAACTTATCAAATTCTTTTCTATAATTTCCTTTTAAAAATTCTGGGAAATAATTGATTAAACTATGTGAAAATTCACGCCAACCTAGTTCATTAATATATTTTCTGTAACCAATTCCTTTTGATTTAATGTCACTACACTTTTTCCAAATAGTATTTACATGAATTTGCCCATGTTTGATATAAGGAGATAATTTCGATGTACCTTCAATAGAAGGATAATCTCTTGCAGTTCCATAATCTTTAATTTTACCATCAATTAGATTTTTTAAAATTTTTTTAGACTCTTCCTCAGATACCCTCCAATATTTTTCAAACTTTTTATACCAGTTTTTTCTTGGAAGAATATCTTTTGGTTCTATACAATTTTTAAAGAATGTTAGTGACTTTGTTTTTTTTTTTACACTATAATTTTTACTTGGGGGCAATCCTAAAAATTTTTGCTCGGCATTTTTCCAAAACGGGGTGAATACTTTAAAAGGTGTTCCATCATTTTTAGTTACTTCTTGAAACTCATTTAGAATATTTCCTTTAAAGTATTTATAATTAATCTGATTTTGAACGAAAATATCTCTAATTTTTTTTCCTTTTGCAATTACGTCTGGTTCATAAATTTTATTCCAATATATTGAAATATTGTCTTTTTTTTTAATCTTTGAAAATATATCTAGCTCATCACCGGCTAATATTTGAAGATTAATCTTAAACTTAGATAATTCAGACTTAAAGATTTCTAATGATTTTGAAAGCCACCATTTTTGTGCTTCTCTTTTGGCATCAAAGTCACTTTTGTTGTAAATATATAGGGCGAGCACACTTTCATGATTTTGAGTTGCATAAGAAAGAGCAGGGTTGTTTTCAATTCTAAAATCTTCTCTTATCCAAGTGATCGCGTTTTTTGTCATAAAAGTTTTATTTTCTACCTTTAGATAGCAGTTGTTTGTAGAGTTTAACATCTGCATTACCTTCGCATCCAATAACTAAGACATTTGAATTTTCATTAAGACTTATCAATCTTTTAGCTTTTTGGTTGTTACAAATTCCAATTAAAGCGATAATTCCTGGAGTAGCGCACTCACCACCTACAATTGAAGTTTTGCTGAACTTTTTATCTTTTAAGCCAGCTACTGTTTTAGCAACATTTTTATCTGAAATTGAGACGCAACAATTACTGGCTTTTTTTAATATTTGCCAGGGAACAAGAGACATTTCATTACAAGACATACCACCCATAATGCTCTCTTTTCTTATTTTTATTTTTTTTAACTTATTATTTTTAATACTTTGAAGAACACAATCGGCTCTATCTGGTTCAACGATAATGATTTTTGGAATTTTTTTAAAATATTTTGCTACTCCAGCAACCAAACCTGCTGCTAAACCACCAACACCCGCTTGAAGAAATATATGAGTAATATACTGATTAGTTTGTTTAGAAATTTCTTTAATCAAAATAGAGTATCCAGCCATTGTTAGTTGAGGAATGTACTTATAATTCTTTGTCGATACATCTTGAATAATTTTCCAATTATTTTTCTTTGAGAGTAGTTGGCATTCTTTTAAGGATGCTTCATAATTTCCCCTTACTCTTATTACTTCAGCACCAAATTTTTTAATTTCTTTTACTCTTGTTTCACTCACGTATTGACTAACAAAAATTTTACACTGTAATTTTAGTCTTTTTGCTCCCCATGCTACAGATCTCCCATGATTACCAGCTGTTGCTGATGAAACAATTATTTTGTTAGCTTTTTTTGAAATTTTTTCTAATGCGTAAGCACCGCCAAGTGCTTTAAAGGATTTTAAGTGAAATCGTTTTGACTCATCTTTATAAAATATATTCTTAAGCTGAAGTTTTTTATTTAATTTGTTTAATTTCAATAGAGGAGTTGGATTATATCCTTTCCATTTAGATATATTTTTATGAGAATTGACTAATAAATTTGACGGCAAATATTTTAAGACATAGTTTCTACTAAATTGAAAGTTTTTATTTATTAAGAATTTGGAGTATTTCCATTTAAGATTTTGCATTATAAATTTTTTTTATATTCAAACTATAAATAAACCTATATTAATATTTATACAAAGAAAAACTGTATGAAAAAAATATTAATTATTGGTGGTGGTGCAATGGGTTCTGCTTTTTCAGTTCCGTGTTTGGAAAATAATAATAAAGTTACTATTACAGAACCGTACAATAAAATTTTTATTAAAAACTTATCGTCAAAGCAAAAATTTCACCCCTCGCTAAAACTTAATCTTCCAAAAAAGTTACAGTATAGAAAATATTCAAAAGATATTTTAAAGGAAAAATTTGATTTAATTGTTATTGCTTTAAGTCTTGCTGGAATTGATTTTATTGGAAAAGAATTGAAAGACCT
This sequence comes from uncultured Pelagibacteraceae bacterium, assembly GCA_902614355.1. GTDB lineage: Bacteria > Pseudomonadota > Alphaproteobacteria > Pelagibacterales > Pelagibacteraceae > Pelagibacter. Next base: position 42,297 of record CACMKP010000002.1, on the reverse strand, counting down.
TAAAATAAAAACACCATTACTAGTTCTTACTAAAGGACTAAAATATGATAAAAAAAGAAAAAAACTCTTGACTATTTCAGGGTTACTCAAAAATAATTATAATGTTGCAAATGTATCAGTTTTAAAAGGACCTTGTCTGGCTAAAGAATTAGCAAGAAAAAATAAGACAAGTGTAATAATAGCAAATAAGAATATCAAAATAGCTAAATGGATTGGAAAACAGATATCAACAAAATATTATCTGACTGAATTTTCAAGAGATGTTATTGGAGTAGAAATTTGCTCAGCAATTAAGAATATTTATGCAATGGTTATAGGCTCAGGTCAAAATTTAAATACTGCATCAGATTTATTTCAAAAAAGTGTAAATGAGATGAAATTTTTGATTAAATATTTTAAAGGCGATCAGTCAACTATATTAAGTCTTGCTGGAATTGGTGATCTCTATGTGAGTGCTGTGGGAGGAAGAAATAGTAAAATGGGAGATTTTTTAGGTAAAGGTTTTACATTCGCAGCAGCTAAAAAAAAGTTTATGCCAAAAGATACGGTGGAAGGTGAGCAATTAGCAAGAGAGATTTCTCCTTATATTTTTAAAAAAATTAATAAAAAAAATATACCGCTGATGGCTCATTTGCTAAAGACGATACTATATAATAGAAAAATTTAGCCTATTAGAAAGTTATTTTCTACGAGCAATCCGATGATAATTCCTACTATCAATGCGAAAATTAATTTTTTTTTATCCACTTCCTAGGTTTTTTTACCAAGAGAAGACTTTAAATTTGTAGATGATGGGATTTTTGTCTTCCATTTCTGTTTTATATTTTCCCATAATTTTGCCATTCCCAAAGGTTCATAGATCATGAAAATAATCATCAACCCACCAAATATTACCTGTTCAATTGAGGATATAATTGTAGCATCAATGGCACCATGAAATACATTGTTACCAATAGCATTAAGAAGAACTGGGAAAAGTAAAATAAATGCTGCTCCTATAAAAGCACCATTTATTGTACCAAGTCCACCTAATATACACATAAATAATATTTTAAAAGATAATTTAATATCAAAAGCAACTGGTTCTAAAGATTTTAAATAACAAAATGCAAAGAGTGCACCTGCAACTCCACAATAAAACGCACTTATTGCAAAGGCTTGAACTTTTGTTCTTAATAATGAAACTCCCATCGACTCCGCAGCAATATCCATATCTCTAACTGCCATCCAATTCCTACCCGTACTACCTCTAGCCATGTTCATCGCTAGTAAAGTCAAAACCGTGGTAACAGCCAAACATACAAAATACATAGCTAATGGAGTTGTAAATGGTTTTCCTAAGATAACTATGTCTTGTGCGGTTATAATTCCTGAAGAGTCGTAGTTTTTAAACCAACCAAATTTATCTATCATCCATATAATAAAGAACTGTGAGGCCAATGTTGCTACCATTAAATAAATTCCTCTTACTTTTAAACTCGGTAGACCAAACAAAATTCCAAAAGCAGCAGCAATCAAACCTGACACTATTAATGAACCTACGAAACCTAGATCAGGTACTCGTAAAATAAGGTTAAACATAGCAAAAGCACCTGCAGCCATGAAGCCAGCAGCACCTAAAGCTAATTGTCCTGTATAACCCATAACAATTTGCTGTCCAATTGTAGCTAAAGCTAAGCAAAGCCATGGAATTAATATGGAAGTGTACCAATATTCTGTTGTAATAAATGTAGGTATTACTAATACACTTAGAACCATACAAACAGCTAAGTTAATTAGGTCTTTTTTTGTATAAGTCATAAATACTGGTTTCATAAATTAAACTCTCCTTATAATTTTTTCTCCAAATAAACCTTCGGGTCTATATAATAAAAAGAATATTGCCAACACGTAAGGAGCCCAACCTTCAATCGCGCCACCAAAAAAAGGACCAATGTATACTTCTAATACTTTCTCTACTGCGCCAATAATTAAGCCACCAATAATTGCTCCAGGGATAGATGAGAATCCACCTATAATTAAAACTGGTAAAGCTTTTAAAGCCAAATCTACAAGAGCAAATTGAACACCAGCTCTTGCACCCCACATACATCCTGCAACTAATGCCACAACTCCTGCAGCAGACCAAACTAATAACATAATGTGTTTCAAAGGAATTCCTATTGAACTTGCGGCACCGGCATCATCTGCAACAGCTCTCAAACCAAGACCAATTTTTGTGTATTTAAACAGAAGGAACAAACCAATAATCATAATAGCAGCCACAAGTCCTGCAGTAATATCAAGAGCACTAATGAATAATTTTAAGTTATCAGCGATCCACGGTACTGGAAAATCTCCTATACCTAAATCTAATCTTCTTACTTCTACTCCCCATGCTGCTTGGGCTAAGCCTTCTAAAACATATCCTAAACCGATTGTAGCCATTAACACGGTATCTTCGCTAGCGTTCATTAAAGGTCTTAAAACAAATCTTTCGGTGCATAAGCCAACTACTACCATCAAAAGGGCAGCCAAAATGAATGCAAGTACGAAAGGTATGTTGAAGTCTTGCATAAATCCAACAAAAGCAAGAACTGAGAAGAAAACCATAGCTCCTTGAGAAAAATTAAACGTCGCTGAGGCTTTAAAAATAAGAACAAATCCTAAAGCTACCAATGAGTACATAGTTCCAGCAAGCAAACCGCCAACTAAAACTTCCATAAAAAATAATAATTCTTCAACCATATTTTTATCTTAGTGTTCTACTCCTAAATAAGCATCTATTACTTTTTGATTTGATCTTACTTCATCAGGCGTACCATCGCCAATAACTTTACCATAATCAAGCACTACAACTCTGTCTGATATATCCATAACTACTCCCATATCATGCTCAATAAGAACCATAGTTGTGCCGAGTTCATCATTTACTTTTAAAATGAATCTACACATGTCCCTTTTTTCTTCAACATTCATTCCAGCCATAGGCTCATCTAGTAAAATTACAGATGAGTCAGTTGCAAGAGCACGACCTAATTCTACTTTCTTTTGTAATCCGTAAGGAAGTTTTCCAACTGGCGTATCTTTAATATCTTCTATTTCTAAAAAACTGATTATTTCTTCAGATCTTTCTCTATTAATCTTTTCTTCTTTTTTAACTTTAGGTAGTTGAAAAGCAACTTCAAGAAAATTTGTTTTTGTGTGAAGCTTTCGGCCTACTAAAATATTATCCAGAACTGACATTCTTTTAAATAGAGCTAAGTTTTGAAATGTTCTAGAAAGGCCCATTTGTGCCATGAGATTGGGAGTAATATTTGGAATTTCTTTTCCTTTAAAAGAAACTGTTCCTTGTTGAGGCTTATAAATTCCATTTATACAATTCAGCATTGAGCTTTTTCCAGCTCCATTAGGTCCAATTATAGCCCTAACCTCGTGCTCAAGTACATCAAATGAGGTATCAGTTATTGCTTTAACACCACCAAAAGAAAGGGAAATATTTTTTACCTCTAATATCGGTTTACCTATTTTAAATTTTCTCTCAATTGCCATCTTTAATTAATTTTTTTCTTCGTTAAGCTTTCTTCTTTAAGTACATCTCTAAAATTTTTTCTACCTTTCTTTGAAATACCTAAGTATAATTCTTTCACCTGATCATTACTCAATAAACTTTGAGCTGTACCATCTAGCATAACCCTGCCTGTTTCAATAATATAGCCATAATCTGAATTTTTTAGTGCAACATTGGTATTCTGCTCAGCTAGTAGAATGCTGACACCTTCTTTCTGATTAAGCTCTTTAACGATGTTAAAAATTTCTGCTACTAATTGGGGCGCTAAACCCATTGTAGGTTCATCTAAAAGTAGCATTTTAGGTTTTGCCATCATAGCTCTTGCAACTGCTATCATTTGTTGCTCTCCACCTGATGTAAATGCGGCTTGGCTTTTTCTTCTTTCCTTTAATCTTATGAAATAAGTATATATTTTTTCTAATTCTTGATTGATATCACCTTTTGATAATTTTCTTGAGTATGCCCCAGCAATAATATTTTCTTCTACAGTTAGGTGGCCAAAACATCTTCTGCCCTCTAATACTTGAACCATGCCAAGCCCAACCATTTGTGAAGGATTTTGTTTCTCAATTGAGGTGCCATCATATTCTATTGTACCTTTCGTTACTTTACCTCTTTCTGAGGCTAGCATAGTTGAAACCGCTTTTAATGTTGTACTCTTACCCGCTCCATTTGCTCCAAGTAGTGCTACCACTTTTCCCTTTGGCACTTTTAATGAAACATCATGTAGAGCTAAAATAACATTATCATATGTTACTTCGATATTTTTAATATCAAGTATGTTGGTTGATGTGCTCATTAAATTTTTTCAATTATATTTATATTAAATTTTATTTAAAGGGGGAGTTAGAATAACTTGATTATCTAAACTCCCCCTTTAGTAGATATTAATTTATTTCTAAATTAATTATCCACATTTTTTCGGTGTAATGTTGTTTTCTTTAGCAAATTTCGCTGCAGATGCCTCTACAAGACCCCTAATAAATGCAGGATCACCTGGAGCCTCCCAACCAGTTACCTGATTGAATTTAGTTCCATCCCACTGCATTACAGCAAATTTACCGGCACCTTCATGGTTTGCGCATGAAATAGCAAATGGAGCTAACATTCCTCCAACTCCAAGTTCAGTAAGTCTAGCTTCAGTCATGTTTAAATTTTCATAACCATCTCTAAACTCAGCACCAGTTACTGCTTTACCAACTTTGTTATGCATTTTTTGAGCAATTCTTAACGCCTCAATCCACATAACGGCAGCACCTAGTCCTCTATTCCAGTAAACGGAACCAATCCTATTTGGATCAGCTAAATTACCTTTTCCGGCACCATATACTTTATCTTTAATGTCTTTGACTAATGGATATTCTCCTGGCAAAGCATTAGCAACAGCATAAGTTCCCTTAGCTGCATCACCTGCTGGATACATATCCTCTTCGGCAGCACCGAATGTTACATACATCATTCTATCTCTTGGGAAATTAATTCTAGCAGCGTTAGTCATTGCTGTTGAATTCATTCCAGAACCCGCTCCCCAGAAAGTAACCCAATCAGGTTTTTCTTTTCTGATTTGCAGCCATTGAGATTGTTGCTCTAATCCTGGAGGTGGAATTGAGATTTCAATTAATTTCATTCCCCAATCAGAAGTTATTTTTCTCATTGCTGGAAGTGGTTCTCTTCCGTAAGCAGAGTCGATGTGTAAGTGAACGATTTTTTTACCTTTCATCTTATCTATACCGCCCTCTACTTGAGCCATAAACTTCAGTTTAACCGCTATTTGTGACCAGTAGTGACTTGCAGCATTAAATACCCAAGGCCACACTCTTCCATCAGCACCGTCAGTTCTTCCATAACCATATTGAGCTAAAACAACATTGTCTTTAGCCATACGGTTAATTACAGCGTATGCTCCTGGTGTTCCTAAAGTATCAAACACTACTATTCTTTGACCATCTTTTTCTAAAAGTCTTTGGTAACATTCTACTGTTTTAACAGCGTTATATTCCGTCTCACACTCTTGCCATGTAAGCATTACTCCGTTTACTCCACCCGTCATGTTTACATAGTTCATGTAATCAATTTGAGCCCCGTAATAACCAGTACCCATTGCTGAGTAAGGTCCAACACGACTACTTGCTACTGGAAAATATTGTGTCTCAGCAGCAGATACACTTTGAGGTAAAGTAAGTGAAGAAAATAAAGCGATAACTACTGTTAGAGTAGAAGTTAGCCTTTTAATTATTTTTGCTAACATTATTCCTCCCTTATGTTTAGTTATGTTAAACATTCTAATAAGCTATAATCTAACCACATAGCTTAAGTTTCTGCAATTAATAATCATTATTAACAAGTAAAACAAAATCGTCACATATGGATAAACAATTACAACTTTAGATTGTTAAAAAAATTTTAAATAGGAATTGTTTTTTAAGAAATCTATAAAAGTCAAATAGATTACATAAATTAAATGAAAAAAATTTTAATAGTTGAGGGTAATACAGCCAAAGAAAACGAGAGTTTTACAGAGGCAGGTATTAAAACTCATACTGAAAGTTTAAGGGAAAGTTTAAAATATATATCAAAAGATTTGATAATAGATGTGGTTAACCCATCATCAGATAATAATATTGATAGTTTCAACGATAAGTTGCACACCTTTGATGGTTTAATCTGGGGAGGAAGCAGTTTGAATATTTATAACGATACTCCAGAAATAAAAAAACAAATTGAATTTATGAAAAATTGTCAAAACAAAGTTAAAAATATTTTAGGAATTTGTTGGGGTATGCAAGTGGCTGTAACTGCTGCAGGAGGTCAGGTAAAAAAAGCCAATACATCCCATGTAGGTATCGCAAAAGAAATTGAAATAAATGAATACGGTTTAAAGCATCCGCTATACAAAGATAAAGAAAAAAAATTTAATTCTCCTGCTTTTAATTATGACGAAGTTGTGAAAATACCTGAAAACGGTATTTGTCTTGCATCTAATAAAATTAATAAAGTCCAAAGTTTGTATTTTCAAATAAATAAAACTAGAGTTTGGGGCTTGCAATATCATCCTGAAATAACTTATGAAAAAATGATAAGTTTGATTAATTTTAGAAGAAAAAGATTAATTGAATATAGAAAAGTATTCAAAAATGAAAATGATCTTGAAAATCACATATCTTTTATTGAAAAAGAAATTCAGGTCACAGTTAAAGAAAAAAAAATGTTAGAACTTAAAAATTGGCTTAAAGAATTAAATTAAAATAAACCCTCAATTTGTCCTTTTTGATTTAATTTAATAGTATCAGCGGCTGGCTTTCTTGGTAATCCTGGCATCGTCATTATTGATCCACAAATGACTACCACAAATTCTGCTCCTGAAGATAATCTTACTTCTCTTATTGGTATTTCATGATTTGAGGGGGCACCTTTGAGTTTGGGGTCTGTTGAAAAACTGAATTGAGTTTTTGCTATACAAACCGGTAAATTTCCATGACCATTATCCTCAAAAACTTTTAATTGTTCTTTAACTTTGTCATCAGCTGTTATTTTATCAGCTTTATAGATTTGTTTAGCAATTAACTCTATCTTATCCCAGAGTTTAAGATTGTTATTATATAAAAAATTGAATTTATTTTTGTTATTTTTGCAGACTTTAACAACTTTTTTGGCAAGATCTTTGGTCCCATTTCCACCCTTAGCCCAATGCTTACATTCACTGACTTCAACTTTCTTTTTTTTACAAAAATTTAAAACAGTTTTAACTTCTTTTTTTGTGTCTAGCGCAAAATGATTTATGGCTACTATCGGTTCTAAACCAAATTTTTTTATGTTTGTTATATGTCTTTCCAAGTTAATCAATCCTCTTTCTAACGCTGATATATCCTCTTTTTTTAAGTCCTCTTTTTCAACTCCTCCATGCATTTTTAATGCTCTTATTGTTGCAACAATTACTACACAGCTGGGGGTTAATCCTGCTTTCCTGCATTTAATATTTAAAAACTTTTCTGCACCAAGATCTGCACCAAATCCTGCTTCAGTAACCACATAATCAGATAGTTTTAAAGCAGTTTTTGTTGCAATAACTGAATTACACCCATGAGCAATGTTCGCAAATGGACCACCATGAATAATTGCTGGATTATTTTCTAAAGTTTGAGTTACATTTGGTCTTATTGCTTCCTTAAGCAAAACAGTCATTGGACCATGAGCATTGATATCTCTTGCATAAAGTGGGCTTCCTTTTTTATCATATGCAAAAGTAATATTACCAATTCTTTTTTCTAAATCTTTTAAATCGTTAGACAGACAAAAAATAGCCATCACCTCTGATGCAACTGTTATATCGAAACCATCAACTCTTTTGTAATCTTTAGCAACCCCACTAGTATTAATTTCAATAAATCTAAGAGCGCGGTCATTCATATCCATTACGCGTTTCCAAACTATTTTGTTTTCATCTATATTTAGTTTGTTGCCCCAATAAATATGGTTATCTATCATTGCTGAAAGTAAATTGTGTGCTGAAGTGATGGCATGGAAATCACCAGTAAAATGTAAATTTATTTGCTCCATAGGAACGACTTGGGCGTACCCACCCCCAGCAGCACCACCTTTCATTCCAAATGAAGGACCTAAACTAGGTTCCCTAAGACAAACGATAGATTTTTTACCAATTTTATTTAAGCCATCACTTAAACCCACAGAAGTTGTTGTTTTTCCTTCACCCGCTGGCGTAGGTGTTATGGCAGTGACTAAAATTAATTTACCATCTTTTTTTTTCTTGAGTTTATCTAAAAATTCAAAATTAATTTTTGCGATATGTCTACCCATTGGACTGAAAGCACTGCTCTTATCTGGAACTTTAATTTTTGCTAAAATTTTACCTATCGGTTTCATCTTAGCTTTTCTTGCTATTTCTATATCTGATTTTACTTTAGCCATTTATTCAAATAAAATATTTGTTTAATACATGTTTTTAGTACATATAAAATATAGTGGTTTCAGTCTCTTGTAGCAATATAAACTCCAACAGATGTTACAATAAAACCAACAATATCCAAATAAGTTAGTTTTTCATTTAAAAAAAACCAGGCCATTAAAGCTGAGGTAGATGGAATTAAAAAAAATATCGAGACAGTTTTGCTTGCTGAATTTTTTTTAATTAAAAGCATTAAGATTGTAAAAGCACCAAAAGAGACAAGTAATACTTGATGGCTCATTGCAATGATAAAAACCTTGTTAAAATTTATATATGGTTCAGCAAAGAAAATTACTATTAGCACATGAAACAAACATCCCCCAAATGCTTGGTAAAAATTACTTACTGATAAAGGTAAGTTTTTACTTATTTTTTTCTGCCAGATTGTAGATATTGTAATTGATAATAAAGCTATGATTGTTGCGATAAGTCCTAATAAAGGAATACCAGAACCTATATCTAAACCCAAAACTAAAGAGGCACCCGTGAAACCAAGTAAAACTCCAATCCATTGTTGGGTAGTTATTTTCTCATCAAGGATGGGTCCACTTAAGATGTTTGTTAAAACCGGTTGAAGAGTGACTATTAAAGCTGCTATTCCTACTGGCATTCCAATTGAGATTGAATAAAAAACTCCACCTAAATAAAATCCATGAAAAAGTACACCACTTAAAACAGATTCGGCTATTTTTTTCTTATTTGTAATTAATGATTGATTTAAATAAAAAGAGAATAAATAGAAACCAAGAGCTACAAAAAAAAACCTAAAAGCCAATGCTGCAAAAGGGTCGCTATTATCTACAATTGGCTTAGTGGTTATAAATGCTGAAGACCATAGCAGAATAAAAATAAGAGGATATATTCTAATCACTTTTAGCTTGATAGGTTAATTATCATTTATAAAGTTTACTAATCAGTAATATTTAATTGAATAAATTCATTTTGTTTAGTCTCTTTGCACCATAACTCATAACTTTCACACATTCTCCAAATATGATCAAATGCTCTTTGGGATATCTCAAGTGGTAAATTATTTTTAGTATCGTAAAGATCTGGAAACTGGATGAGTTGTTTTACCATTACATCTTTTTGAATTTTTAATAATCTTATCGTTTCCTCTGGAATTTTTTTATTTGTTTTTAAATCAATAAAATTATTTTTTTTTAATTCTTTTAGCCAATCATCATGAAATTTTCCGCTACTAATATTTTTATAAGTCCCGTTGCCAATAAAAGCATCGATAGCCTCTTTATTTGAAAAATTTGAGTTCTTTTTTTTAATTTCTGAAATTTCTAAATAGATTACCTCTGCAACATATAAAACATACGGCTTGTCTTTAGATTGCATTGATTATTTTCGATATTTTTTCATTGCAGCATTTGCTAAAATTAAATTTGGATCTAAAAAAATTTTTGATTTTTTGATTTTATCAAATGATTTAAAGGCAAATATTGCTATGGGCAATTCTGTACAACCAAGAACGATTTTTTTACACTTCTTTTTAATCAAGAAGTTTATAGCTGGTTTAATTTTCTTAGCTGCTGCCTTTACATTTCCCATTTTGACAAGTTTAATTGCTTGGTTTACAGAATTTTTTTGAATTAATTTATTTGGGTGTATCAATTTATAATTGGTATCGAAAAATTTATTGTATACACCTGTCATTATAGTTCCTTCTGTAGCTAGTAAGCCTATAGGTGAGTTTTTTTTACACGTCCTTTTTGTATGAATATAGACTTCTTTTGGCATGTTTATTATCGGTAATTTTATTTTTTTTTTTAAATCATCATACCAATAATGTGCTGTGTTACACGGAATAACAATAAACTTACATTTATCTTTTTTAAGTAATCTGCATCCTTTAAGCAAACTGTCTAAGACTAATTTATATTTTTTTTTATTTTTTGAATTTGAAAATCTATTTGTTAATCTACTTGTCTGAATTCCAATCGACTCAGGTCGTCCAGGTATGTTAGATTTATTGTAAAGTAAAAATAGAGGATAATCTTGATCAATTTTTCCTCTATTTAATACTGCAAGTTTATTACAGAAATCAAGACCTGCTTGTGTTCCCATTCCACCAAGAATACCAATCATAACTTATAGCTTCTTTTAGATAAAAGTTTATTGGCCATAAAAATGAAATGCTTGGGTTATTTGATTGATACAGCCAATAAAATTTGTGAAAATTATGCAGTTTTTAAGTTAACTGCTGAAGGACCTTTGGGACCATCTTCAACATCGAAAGTCAAAGCTTGACCCTCATCTAAACCGTTCATGCCAGCATCTCTCACTGCTGAAACGTGAACAAATACATCTTTTTCTTTATCTTCTCGTTCAATAAAACCATAACCTTTAGTCGGATTGAACCATTTTACTTTACCTTGTAGACTCATATTTTTACTTATTGTTATGTTAATTTATCACTTATAATTAAGTAATTGTGCCTTTCTTTAAAATTTTAAGTCTTTTGTCAACTAAATTGATCTACTTACTAGTTGAAATATCAATCATTGCTAATTAGTTTTGTAAAATAAAGAGAATTTACGTCTTCTTTATAATGTGCAAAAGGTGCACAAGGCTGAAAGTTACAACTTTTAAATAACTTTCTTGCAGGCTCAAAAAATTCTCCAGAACCTGTTTCAATACTAATTCTCAGAATATTTAGATTTTTTGCTTCATTGATTAAATGTTTTATTATCTTAATTCCGTTTCCTCTATGTCTAAAGTTATCGTGAACTCTTATTGACTTAAATTCACCATGATCTTTACTTAAAAATTTAAGCGCACCACATCCCATTAAGTTATTATTTTCCCACATACTCCAAAATTTTATCGACGAAACCTTTAAACCAGGTATATCCAGAACATGGGCACTTCCTTCTGGGGACGCAGCTCTAAGCTCTCTGAAATGTTTTGTAAGAAGATCATTTACCTCTGGATGATCAAAATTTCCTTCTATTGACTCTATCATTTTATCAAAGTAGTGATGTGTCCCATCTTCCTTTTAGCTTTTATTTCTTTTTTTAAATAATCAAAAAAAAATTCGTTTTCACCAAAAGTATTGTTATTTCTATATTGTTCAATTTGACTTCCTATTAGATTAACCATCTTTGCATTATATAGTTTTTTTAATGAGACTTTTTTTAGAGAACAAACTGCTCTTACATGATTTTCAAATTGGCTAACATTGTAAGCATTGATAGTGAGATGACCAGAATTATGTACTCTAGGCGCAATTTCGTTAACAAATAAATTTTCATTTCTATCTATAAAAAATTCCACACAAAGAGTTCCTATAAACTTTAACTCTTCAGCAATATCCATAGCCCAATTTTTCGATTGTTTAAAAATATTTTCACTTATATCAGCGGGTATACTGGAGTATTTAAGTATTTGATCTTCATGAATATTTTCTATTGGTTCATAAATTTCATATTCGTTATTTCCAAATCTTGTTATAATTACTGAAATTTCTTTTTTAAGTTTTACTAATTTTTCTAGTATGTAGCCTTTGGAAAAATCAATATTTAACGCATCCGCTTCTTTAATTTTTTTAATAGGGTATTGGCCTTTACCATCGTAACCCATTGTTGTTGTTTTTAAAATACCCGGAAGCAAATCTTTTAAAGAATCTAAGTCAGACTTTTTATCAACAGCTGCATATTGTGTGGTTCTAATATTAAGTTTATTTACAAAATCTTTTTCAGCTAACCTGTGTTGTATCAGTCTATTGATAGATGGTTTTGGTAATACAGGCTTTGTCTTATTGATTTCATTGAGAGTTTCAAATGGAATATTTTCAAATTCATATGTAGCGATATCTACCTTTTCAATAAATTCATTAATTTTTTTTTTTTCATCGTATTTACCACAAATAAACTCATCACAAAAATTTTTTGCTGGTGCATCTAAATCATCACAATAAATTATTGTTTTTACATTCAACTTTTGTGCAGCATTTGAAAGCATACTTCCGAGTTGACCACCACCGATAATGCCTAACTTTATCTCTGACATTAATCTTACTTAGGTCTTTTTTTTACAGATCTTGTTTGTGATGCACGCCATTTTTCTAATCTCTTATTTACAATAGAATTATTATTTGCAATTATTGATGCAGCAAGTAATGCTGCGTTAATCGCTCCATCATTTCCTATAGCTAATGTTCCTACTGGGATACCTTTAGGCATTTGAGCAATTGACAAAAGACTATCTAAGCCTTTAAGTTTTTTACTTTCAATTGGAACACCCAAAACAGGAATTGAAGTTAAAGCTGCAATCATTCCAGGTAAATGCGCAGATCCTCCGGCACCAGCAATTATGACACTAATATTATTTTTTTTTGCCTTACTTGAAAATTCATACATTCTTTTAGGTGTTCTATGAGCTGAAATTATTTTAGTTTCAAATTTAACACCGAGAATTTTAAGTACTTTTGCAGCTAATTTCATTGTTTTATAGTCCGATTGACTACCCATCACCAATGCTACTTTTTGATTTTTGTTCTTTTTCATCGAAAAATTTGAATATAATCTTATTTCAAAATTAAATAAAAATTTCAATAAAATAAATAAAACTAAAAAAAAGTGCTAATATCATTAATAATGTTTTCATAAAATGAGCGATGATAAAGATTTTGATAATTCAAAAGAGTTAGACGATATTTGTGATGAGTGTAAAAAGGAAGATGAGAGTGTTACTCAAAATTTAATTTTAACAGGATTTAAAATTTGCAAATCGTGCAGAGTTTCAAAAACAATTTTTCCGATTTAAATACTGTTTACTGGTAAAGCATTCATTCTACTCATTACAAAAGAAATAGATAAGAAGACAATAATTAGAAAAGATAAGAACACAATTCCAAAAGATTTTAAATTTGATTTAAAATTTAAAATTTGTCTTGTTGAGATAATTAGCGCAGCAAAAATCCAAAATTGGGTAATAAAAATTATTGGTATCATTAACTCAGGAGTAACAGCAAAGAATCTCAGTAGACCGGGAGCGTGAGCAAATCCAACAAAAGTTAACACTTTTTTAAAAGAGACTTTTGTTTGTTTATCAGGAAATATCTTCACTCCCAAAACATAAATTAAAATTGCCCAAATAAACCAAGTCAAAATTGCTGTTAGTCCTGACATCCCAATAGCTGTTTTGATGACTGTATTTGCAGCTACAGCACCCGCTACTCCATCTAAGATCATAATTAATCCAGCAAAATAAATTGAGGCTTCACCAAAATTTCTACTATCTGTATAAAGAGACTTGTCTAGTTTAATAGACTTAAAGATAATATTTAAAAACTCTCCAAACATTTAATTTTTTTATTTTTTTGCTCTTTGTATGAAATAATCAATGGAAAGACTATTAAAGCAATAATTATGATAATGCAAATTCCAATTAAAAAACCTTTAGACATTTAGATTAAAAGTAATCTAGCTCTTTTAAAGACTATTAACCTGAAACCACCTCTCTTGTATTTGCATTAAAAGACTCTTTGAATGGTATATCAACTATAACTGCATCTACTGGTTGGCCTGGACTATTTGAGTATTTTTCAGGTAAATGAACTTTATATTTAGTTCCGACCTTTCCTTTAGGAAATCCATTAGCATTTAAAGTCCCGTCAAAAGGAACGTAGCCCATTGCAATATTAGTCTTCTTTTCAGGATGCCACCAAGGAGAGGTAATAAATCCAACAGGATCACCACCATTTGCATTTGAGATTAGCCAAAAATCAGGTGCATAATCTTCTATTGGCTTTCCACCCAGTTCTAAACCTACTAATTGCAGTTTGTAAGGTTTCTTTCCTGCTTTTATTTCTGACTTCATTTTTTCTAAAACTTCTTTACCTACATAGTCAGACTTTTTATTCCATTCTCCTTTACCAGATAAAGAAACTTGATAACCGAGATTACACTGAAAAGGATTATGTTGTTGATCCATATCTTGTCCCCAAGAAAGTATACCTGCTTGGATTCTTCTATGGTGAGCTGGAGCAATAACCATCAAATTATGTTTTTCACCAGCTTTTAAAACAGCATTCCACATGTCGTCCGCATACAATGTTGCATTTCTTAAATAGATCTCATATCCAGCTTCTCCAGAGAAACCAGATTGTGAAATTACACAACTTCTTCCTCCTATTTTTGCCTCAGCTAATCCGTAAAAAGGCATATTATCCAAATCAAACTGATCACCACAAAGATCTTTCATTAAAGCTTTAGATTTAGGACCTTGAATTTGAACTGGACAATGGTCAGTTTCTTCAATTTTACAATTAAATCTCCCATCAGCATTTACACCTTGTAAATACATTCCAATATCGGAGTCAGATAAAGAAAACCAAAACTCATCTTCTGAAATTCTTAAAAGAATTGGATCATTTAAAACCCCACCATAGGCATTGCATAAAATTACATATCTCGCTCTCATTGGAGAAATTTTTGTTGCGTCTCTAGTTATTACATAATCTACAAATTTTTCTGCATCTGGACCCTTTACTCTTATTTGTCTTTCAACTGCAACATTCCACATCGTTACATGGTTTACTATTGCATCGTATTCAACCATCGCTCCACCATCTTCAGGTTTTACATATCCTCTTGGATGATAAATTCGATTGTATACTGTTGCCCTCCAACATCCCGCTTGCATAGATAAATGCCAATAAGGTGATTTTCTAACTCTTGTTGATATAAGCATTTCAACTTTGGTAGGTCCACTTTGCCTTAAGTTATAAGGTACTTCTCGATCAGATTGATCTACTGATGTCGTATGTTTTAATTTTGTATAATCAAATTCTTTAGACATAATTGTTCTCCTTCAACCACTTGTTAGTTTCCGTCAAGCCGCCGAATGTATAAATGTGGAAAAAATCAGTATGAGATTTAATTTTCCCAATTAAATCATTTGGGTCTTTAGGTCTTAATAAATCTAATGCCTTGCTAAAATTAGATTTAAGAAAATTTAAGGAATTTTTTGCTCCAACGATATTTGCAAATTTTATTAGACTTGATATCTTTAGAGGCCCAGTAATTCCTACATGCACTGGCACACTTTGTTTTGAAATAAATTCTATAATAGGCTGAGGATCTAGCAACCATTGTGTTACTATATAATCAGCATAAGGTTTTTTATCTATCATAGCTTTTTTTAAATCTGAGTCGGATATATCAGGACTCCCCTCCGGGTGTCCAGCAATTCCTATTGTCATCTTCTCAAAATAACCAGTCTCCAAAAGTTGGAAGGAGCTATCGAATTTTCCCATCGGCTCTCTACCACCTCCGATTACTAGCACTTGTTTAACGCCCCCATCTTTGCATCTTGAAACATAATCTTTTAGCTGTTTTTCATCTTGCATTGATCGAGCAGGGAAATGAGGAACTGGGTTAAAGCCTTTTTTAACCAAATCAACTGCTTGTTGAGCTGTTTCTTTGTAGTCACCCCCAGGCAACATTGTGATATAAACATCACTCACTTTTGGAACAGTGCTTAGGTCAGTTTTGGGACTTATTTCAAGAGAAAATTTCATATTTAGATAATTATATTTTTTGAAAATACTGTCAAAGAAATTCATCCTATAATATAATTATTTGATGGCACAAAAAGACGTAGGAAACAAAGTACCAATTTATAAATTGAAAACCACAAAAGAGGTAATGGATTACTATGATGAGTGGGGTGAAAATGACAAATATAACAAAGATATGGTTGATTGGAATTATACAGGACCAAAAGAAACCGTTAATACTTTCTTAAAATATGAGAAAAATAAAGATGCTTTGATCTTTGACGCTGGCTGTGGAACCGGTTTAGTTGGCTTAGAATTGAAAAAATTCGGTTTCAAAAACTTTCATGGTGCAGATCTATCACAAAAATTATTGAGCACCATCCCGTCAAATTTGTATAAAAAACTTCTCAGGTCAGATTTAAATGAGTCAATTAATTTAAAAGATGACACTTATGATGCAATTTTTTGTGTGGGCACTTTTACTTTTGGTCATGTAAGGCCAAATGCGTTGGATGAATTTATAAGAATAACAAAAAAAGGTGGGCTGATTTGTTTTACTATAAATGAGGGAATATATAGTGATTATGGATTTGATAAAAAGATTGACGATTTAAAGAACCAAAACTTTTGGAGTGAATTAGAATTTTATAAATCTGATTATATAGCAAGCAAAGATGTAAATGCTTGGCTAGGACTTTTTAAAATTAAATAATGAAAATTATACTAATAATGGGTTTACCAGGTTCGGGTAAAACAACTTTGGCAAATGAGTTAGCACCAATGATTGATGCAAGAAGATTAAATGCTGATGAAGTTAGGAAAGATGCTAGTGATTGGGATTTTTCAGAGGAAGGTAGAAAAAGGCAAGCAAAAAGAATGGCAAGTCTTGCTCTTAAACTTAAAGATCAAAATAATTATGTAGTTGCTGATTTTATTTGTCCAACACCTGAAGCAAGAAATTTATTTCCAGCAGATTACATAATTTGGGTAGATACAATCAGAGAAGGAAGATTTGACGATACTAATAAGATGTTTGTAAAACCTGATAAGTTTGACTTTCATGTTACATCACAAGATGCTAAAAATTGGGCAAAGAAGATTTTTAAAGATTTAAAAAAATGACATACAAATGGGATAATAAAAAACCCACAGCACAAATGCTTGGAAGATGGCAACCATTTCATGATGGACACTATAATTTATTTAAGGAAATAATAAAAAAAACTGGTCAAGTTTGTATTCAAATAAGAGATGTTCAAGGAGTGGACGATAACCCCTTTGATTTAGAGACAGTCAAAAAAAGTATTGAAGATAGACTTAACCCAGAATTTGAGGGACGTTTCAAGGTGATGCTAGTTCCAAATATAACTAATATTTGTTATGGAAGAGGCGTAGGTTATAAAATTGAAGAAATTGAATTATCAAAAGAAATCCAGGAAATCTCTGCAACAAAAATCCGAGCACAAATGAGAAAAGAAGGTAAACTTAAATAAAATTATATGAGTGTTAAGGTTATTAATCAAAAAGATATTTCAAGAATAATAATAAATGAGCCCAAAACTTATAATTCACTATCATTTAAAAATTTAACAGATTTAATTAAAGTAATAAAAAAATTAGATAAAGATAATAAAACTAAAGTGATAATAATTGAAGGGGCAGGCAAAGGTTTTAGTGCAGGTCATAACTTAAAAGAGGTAAAAGGTTTAAAAAAAAAAAAGAAGTACCAAAAGCTATTCAATTTATGCTCAAAACTTATGTTACTTATTGTTGAGGGTAGGAAGCCGGTTATTGCCAAAGTCCATGGGGCTGCATATGCTGCTGGATGTCAGTTAGTTGCAAGTTGTGATTTAGCTTTTAGTTCTAGAGATGCATTGTTTTCAACACCAGGGGTAAACATTGGTTTGTTTTGTAGCACCCCTATGGTTGCAGTAAGCAGAAAAATAAAAAGAAAACCAATGATGAAAATGTTATTAACTGGTGAACCAATTTCGGCAAAATATGCAAAGGAAATAGGATTAATAAATGACTTTTTTCCAAAATCTGAACTTAATAGCGAAGTTTTAAAAATTGCAAAAAAAATTGCATCTAAATCAAATCTTACAATTAAAATAGGTAAACAAACATTTTATAAACAATTAGAAATGCCATTAAGAAAAGCTTATGCTTACACAAGTAGAATGATGACACAAAATATGATGGCAATGGACGCAAAAGAGGGAATTGCAGCATTTCTTGAAAAAAGAAGACCTGTTTGGAAAAATAAATAATATGGTCAATATCAAGAACATTCTCTCAAATTATAAATATATTGCTTTAGTTGGAGCTAGCAAAGATTTAAATAAAACTTCAACACTAGTAATGAAATATCTGCAAAATTATGGATATAAAGTTTATCCAGTTAATCCATCTATTATAGGTCAGGTAATATTAGGTGAAAGAGTGTATGGAAAAGTTTCAGAAATTGATGGTCCAGTGGATATAGTCGACGTATTTAGACCGTCAGATGAGGCAGTTGAAATCGTTAATGATGCTATAAAGATTAATGCAAAAGTTTTATGGCTTCAATTAAATATAAAGAATTCTGAAGCTAAGAAAATTGCTGAGGCAAATAACATAATTTATATTGAAGATAAATGTACTAAGCTTGAAGTGGAAAAACATCTGAATTAATTAAAATTATAGATTATGTTTAGAAAAAAATTTTTATTATTAAAATTTATAACAATCTTTTTTATCTCTATTTCTGTATCTAACGCAGAATTAATTAAACCAAATAGTAAAATTAGTCCCTCCGAAGTTGTGAAAATACAATTGCTTGGTTTACAAAAAAATAATGACGGATTTAAGGATAGCGGGATAGAACAGACATGGAATTTTGCTCATCCTAATAACAAAGAGGTTACCGGTCCTCTAGACCGATTTAAAATAATGATAAAAAGTGATAATTATCAAATGATGATTGATCACTTAAGCCATACAATTACTCAGGTAAGAAGTGGGGCTAGCTGGGCTCAATTTGAGGTTATAATATTAGATAAAAAAAAAATTTATCATAAATTTAATTGGCAAGTAGAAAAATATACTGAGGATGGACCTTTAAAAAACTGCTGGTTGACAACCATGGTTTCAAGCCCTGTGTCATTGGGTAGCTCAATATAAAGCTCTTGATACAATTTTGTTTCGGAATGAATGAAAATTTAGTAGGAATCAGATTATGAAAAGCAAAACGAAAGTAGTTGTAGTTGGCGGAGGTGTAGTCGGTGTAAGTGCACTATACCACCTAGCAAAAAAAGGTTGGTCAGATGTTGTTTTAGTAGAGAGAAAAGAGCTTACTTCAGGTTCAACATGGCATGCAGCTGGATTGTTGCCATTATTTAACATGAGTTACTCGGTGGGCCAACTTCATAAGTATGCTGTGAATTTATACAAAACATTAGAGAAGGAAACAGGAAAAAATGTTGGCTTTAGTGTAGTTTCTAATATTCGTTTAGCTAGCACAAAAGATAGAATGGATGAATATCATCAATATGCAGGAGTAGCAAAAACTATAGGAGTTGATGTAAAATTTTTAACACCTAAACAAGTAAAAGAAATTTGGCCTTTATGTCATACAGATGATTTGGTTGGAGCAATTCAACACCCTGAAGATGGATATATTCAGCCAGCAGATTTAACCCAGGCCCTTGCGACAGGAGCAAGAAACAGAGGAGCTGAAATTTATCGAAACACAACTGTTTTATCTATGAAACAAACTAAAGACGGATGGGTAGTTGAAACCGATAAAGGTTCAATTGAATGTGAACATGTGATTTCTTGCTCAGGTAATTTTGCACGACAAACAGGAGAAATGGTTGGATTAGATATTCCAGTCATACCTGTTGAACACCAATACATTGTAACGGAGCCACATCCAGAGATTCAAAAAAGAAAAAAAGAAGGCCTTCCAGAGATGGGAGTTTTAAGAGATAGTGACAGCAGATGGTACATGAGAGAAGAAGCTGGTGGATTGATCTTAGGTCCATATGAGGATGGTGCTCCTGCTTGTTATGTCGAAGGACCTTCAAAAAATTCAGAGTATGAATTATTTCAGGAAGATTTAGATAGACTTGCTCCACATATTGAAGGTGCTATACATCGTGTGCCTGCATTTGGAGAAGTAGGAGTTAAAAAAGTTTATAATGGAGCAATCTGTTATACTCCAGATGGTAATCCAATAGTTGGCCCTGCCTGGGGACTAAAAAATTTTTGGATTAATGAAGGACATAGCTTTGGAATAACCGCTGCAGGTGGTGCAGGGTGGCAACTGGCAGAATGGATTGTAGATGGAGAGCCAACTATAGACATGTTAGGTGTAGAACCAAGACGATATGGAAATTATGCCACTAAGTCTTATTTGAAAGCTAAAAATGAGGAAGCTTATAGCCATGTTTTTATAGTTCATTATCCTGATGAAGAAAGACCTGCAGCAAGACCTTTAAGAACTGCACCGTGTTATGAAAGAATGAAAGCCTTAGGAGCTGTATTTGGACAAAAATTTGGATGGGAACGTCCTAACTTTTTTGCAACTGATGGCATGGAACAAAAAGACGACTGGTCTTTTAGAAGATCAAAATGGTTTGATGCAATAAAAAAAGAATGTGAGAATGTGAAAAAAAATGTTGGACTTTTAGATATGACTGCATTTGCAAAATGTAGAATTAAAGGACCAAAAGCTGAGGAATTTCTTGACTACTTAGTTGCTAATAAACTTCCAAAAAAAATTGGAAGAATTAATTTATGCCATGCCCTTAACACTAAGGGTGGTGTTCATTCAGAGTTCACAATTATGAAAGAGGCGGAAAATAGTTATTATCTTGTTTCTGCTGGAGCAAACTTAAGATTAGATCATGACTGGATACAAAAATGGATGCCAACCGACGGCTCTGTGATATTTGAAGATCTAACTAATAGTACAGGGGTTCTGGTTATTGCGGGTCCTAAAGCAAGAGAGTTAATGAAAAAAGTTTCAACAGATGATTTTTCAAATGAGAATTTTAAATGGTTAACTGCAAAAAATGTTAATGTTGGATATGCACCAGTTAATGCCATGAGAGTAAATTTTGTTGGAGAATTGGGATGGGAACTACATCACCCAATTGAATACCAAAACCATATTTTTGATAAACTAATGGAAGCAGGTAAAGATTTAGGGATTAAACCATTTGGTATTAGAGCGATGAATAGTTTAAGAATTGAAAAATCTTATAAGCTTGTAGGAACTGAATTATCAATTGAGTATTCTCCTTATGAGTCTGGTTTAGATAGATTTGTTCATCCAAATAAAGGGAATTTTATCGGCCTAGATGCTTTGAACAAATGGAGAGAAAAAGGTTTTGATAATAAATTGGTTACTCTTGAAGTTCACAACACAACAGACTCTGACGTATTAGGAAATAATCCAATTTATAAAGATGACAAAGTTGTTGGAAGGGCAACTGGAGGTGAATATGGGTTTAGAATTGATAAATCAATCGCATTAGCCATGGTTAAACCAGATCTAGCTAATGTTGGGGAGAAACTAAAAGTTGATATTCTTGGTAAGATGTATGAAGCTACAATTCTTGAAGAGAGTCCATATGACTCTGAGAATAAATTATTGAGAGCTTAATGAAAATTTTAGTAGCAGTAAAAAGGGTTATTGATTACAACGTTCAAATCAGAGTGAAAGAGGACAACTCAGGTGTAGTGACTGACAATGTCAAAATGTCGACTAATCCACCAGATGATAATGCAATTGAAGAGGCGGTAAAGATTAAAGAAGCTGGTAAAGCTACAGAGGTAGTAGCAGTAAGTATTGGGGAAGAGAAAGCACAAGAAACAGTTCGTAAAGCATTAGCGGTTGGAGCTGATAGAGGAATACTTGTTAAAACAGAAGGTGTTGTTGAACCTCTTTCTGTTTCAAAATTATTACAAAAAATTGTTGAAAAAGAAAAACCAGATTTAGTCTTTATGGGTAAACAGGCAATCGATGATGATTGTAATCAGACAGGTCAAATGTTAAGCGCACTTCTCAATTGGCCTCAAGCTACCTTTGCATCTAAAATTGAGATCAAAGATGGTAAGTTAGAGGTAACAAGAGAAATAGATGAGGGTTTAGAAACAATAGAAATAAATGTTCCAGCAATAGTAACATGTGATCTAAGGTTAAATGAACCAAGATATGCTTCATTACCAAATATAATGAAAGCCAAAAAAAAACCTATTGAGCAATTAAATGCGTCAGATTTAGGAGTGGATATAAGCCCAAGAATCGAACAAATTAAAGTTGAAGAGCCACCTAAAAGAAAAGCTGGTATAAAGGTATCAAGTGTATCTGAGTTGGTTCAAAAATTAAAAAATGAGGCTAAGGTAATTTAAATGTCAGTTTTATTAATTGCAGAACATAACAATAAAGAATTGAGGCCATTTACACTTAATGCAGCAACCGCAGCCTCACAGATTGACAATGATGTTCATGCCGTAATTATTGGACATAAATGTGAAGAAGCAGCAAAAGCATTATCAAAATTAGAATTTGTTAAGAAAGTTATCCAAGTCGAAGCAGCTTACTACGAGAATTTTGTTGCTGAAAATTTTGCACCAGTAATTGTAAAATTAGCCAGTAACTATTCACACATAATAAGTTCAGCAAACACTTTTGGTAAAAATTTAATGCCAAGAATTGCTGCCGCCCTAGATACATCTCAAATCAGCGATATAACTAAAGTTATTGCTCCTGATACCTTTTTGCGCCCAATTTATGCAGGAAATGCTTTTGCAACAGTAAAAAGCAAAGACACAAAAAAATGTGTAACTATAAGACCAACATCTTTTGACCCTTGTGAAAGTTCTGGTGGATCAGCGCAAATAGAAAAAGTTGAAGCCAGTGAGGAATTTTCAAAAACAAAGTTTGTCAAAAGAGAAGAGGTAAAATCGGATAGACCAGAACTTGGCACTGCTAGAGTTGTTGTATCAGGTGGAAGAGGAATGCAGAGTGGAGATAATTTTAAACTTATTACCTCTTTAGCTGATAAATTAAATGCAGCAATAGGAGCATCTAGAGCAGCAGTTGATGCTGGATATATAAGTAACGATCACCAAGTTGGTCAAACAGGTAAAGTTGTCGTTCCTGATTTGTATATCGCTGTGGGTATTTCAGGTGCTATTCAGCACTTAGCAGGAATGAAAGAAAGTAAAGTAATAGTGGCAATAAATAAAGATGGAGAAGCACCGATTTTTAGTGTTGCGGACTATGGTCTTGAAGCCGATCTTTTTGAGGCAGTTCCTCAATTCCTAGAGGAATTGAACAAATTAAACACTATACAAAAATAATATAATCTGTAAAAAATTAACTTATGTCCAGAGAGACAATGGAATATGATGTTGTAATTGTAGGTGGCGGTCCATCAGGATTAGCTACAGCTATAAAGTTAAAACAATTAAATTCAGAATTAAATATTTGCTTGTTAGAAAAAGCATCAGAAATCGGTGCTCATATTTTAAGTGGAAATGTATTTGAAACAAGAGCTTTAGATGAATTAATTCCTAACTGGAGAGAATTAAATTCACCCATTAAAACGAAAGTTACTAAAGAAAAATTTTTATTTTTAGGAAAAAATAAATCATTAAGCTGGCCAACATGGTTATTACCAGCAGTTCAAAAAAATCATAAGAATTATATTATAAGCCTTGCCAACTTATGCAGATGGCTTGCAGAACAAGCAGAAGCGCTTGGTGTTGAAATTTTCCCAGGATTTCCAGCAAGTGAAATTTTATTTAATGATGATGGTTCTGTAAAAGGTGTAGCAACTCAAGATATGGGTATTGATAAAGAGGGAAACAAAAAAGATAGTTTTGAGCCAGGTATTGATTTATTGGGAAAGGTGACTGTTTTTGCAGAGGGGTGCAGAGGTCATTTAGGAAAACAATTAATTAAAAGATTTGAACTTGATAAAGATAAAGATCCACAACAATATGGAATAGGATTTAAAGAGATATGGGAAGTGGATGAAAAAAATCACCAAGAAGGTTTAGTCATGCATACTGCTGGCTGGCCGTTAGATAATAGTACCTATGGAGGAAGTTTTATCTATCACGCAGAAAATAAACAAATATTTTTAGGTTACGTAATCGGTTTAGATTATCAAAATCCACATTTGTCACCATTCGATGAATTTCAAAGATTTAAGACACATCCTGCAATTAGAAAAATTATTGAAGGTGGTAAAAGAATTTCCTATGGTGCTAGGGCTTTAATAGAAGGAGGCTTTCAAAGTTTGCCAAAAATGTTTATGCCTGGTGCATTATTGATTGGATGTGATGCAGGTACTTTAAATATGCCTAAGATAAAAGGTTCGCATACTGCAATGAAAAGTGGGATAATTGCAGCAGAGGCAATTAATGAACATATTAAAGATAATAAAGAGTTATCAATTTTTGAGGAAAAATTAAAAAGAAGCTGGTTATACAAGGAGCTTTACGAAGCAAGAAATGTTAAACCTAGTTTTAGTTGGGGCTTAATTTTGGGAATTATTTTTACTGGAATTGATCAAATTTTGTTTCGAGGTAAATTACCATTTACATTAAAACACAAACATGCTGACCATCAAACATTAAAACCAGCAAATAAAATGCCTAAAATTGATTATCCTAAGCCAGATAATGTTATTACTTTTGATAAAACGAGTTCAGTTTATCTAACTGGAACAAACCATGTAGACAATCAACCTGTTCATTTAAAACTTAAAGATCCATCATTACCAATTAACTATACATTAAATGAGTACGATGAACCCGCGCAAAGGTATTGTCCAGCAGGGGTATATGAAGTTCAAAAGGAGAATGGATCCAACAGATTTGTTATTAATTCTCAAAATTGTATTCATTGTAAAACTTGTGACATAAAAGAACCCTCTCAAAATATCACTTGGGTAACACCTGAAGGTGGAGGCGGCCCTAAATACGGGAATATGTAATTAAGATAGATCTATCGCAAATTTTTTTAATGTTTCGATAGGTAGAATTTTCAGAGTATTTTCATGTGTGCTTTTTAAATAAATTGGACAACCTTTACCAGCTTCGACAGCTCTTGCATACCAGGTGGCACATACACACCATCCATCTCCATCCTTTAAACCAGGAAAACCGTATTCCGGATGTGGCGTAATTAAATCGTTACCAGCTTCTTTACACCACTCTAAAAATTCGGTTGTTACTTTTGCACAAACGGTGTGTAAACCTCTATCATTTTCATCAGTGTTACAACAGCCATCTCTATACCATCCAGTAAGTGGATCCAATGAACAACTTTCTAAATTTTCACCCAAAACATTTTTTTGCATTGATTTATCCAAATATGTTAAAAATTTTACTATCTATA
The DNA here is from genome assembly GCA_902614355.1 of uncultured Pelagibacteraceae bacterium. GTDB lineage: Bacteria > Pseudomonadota > Alphaproteobacteria > Pelagibacterales > Pelagibacteraceae > Pelagibacter. The sequence goes on along the minus strand of CACMKP010000002.1, from coordinate 16,871 downwards.
AGTCCATTAAATGAAATTGAACGCCTCTCTTCTTTTGTTCCTTTAAAAGGATAAACCGTATGCATCAAATAATGAGGGAAAAAATAAAAATCCCCTACTTTTGGTTTTATAGGATATCTACATTGAGACAAAAACATTCTGTTACCATGAATTAATTCTAAGTTTCCACCTCTGTAGTCTTGCTTATTATCTTGATAGGGCTTTCCAAAAGTTTCAGGTAATTTTAAAAACCCTGCACCAGATATATGGCCTGAATGCCAATGTATCGGGTTATATTCATTTTCAAATTGTCTTACTACCCACGACTCAATTAATCTAAATTCTGAAATTTTATTTCCGGTATCTTTATAAATCCATTGTGCAACTGAATCACCCAAAAATTTTAACCATCCACTTTCTTGTACAGTTTTTTTGTCTAATTTAAATTCCTGTTTTACATCTCCTACAAGACCTTTACCAACATCTAGTTTTTTTGATTGCTCTTCATCATTAATTGTATCATCAATAAATTTATTGAGTTTACTTAACAGTTCTTCTGGAATCTTAGCTTTAAATATGGAGGGGCCAAAAGCTTTAATTAAACCATAATTATTTTCCATAGTTTAAATTTTTGTAGGGTTGGGTTGATCCTTGTATATTTCTTCTGGATCAAATTTTTTTTCTTTTTCTAAAAATTTCATTTTAACCTCTCTACCGTTATGAATTACTCCTAGAGGTATAGATCTATAAAAACAAGATCTATATCCAACATGACAGCTTGCTCCCTCACCAATATCAACAGTTAACCAAATAGAGTCTTGATCATCATCAATTCGAATTTCTTTTACTTTTTGAACAAATCCACTAGTTTTACCTTTGTGCCAAATAGATTTTCTTGATCTACTAAAATAATGAGCTTCTTTAGTTTCAATAGTTTTTTTTAAAGCTTCGACATTCATATAACCATGCATAAGAATATCCTTGGTCTTATCACACATTGTAATTACAGGAATTAAACCATCATTGTCAAATTTTGGAGAAAGAAGATCACCTTCCTCAATTTCATGGACATTTTCTCTTTTTTTGAACATACAAGGTAATTATGTAGCATATATCTAGATATATTAAATATTTTAAAAATATAAATTTATAGGTATAAAAACCGCAATGAAACTTGTAAAAAATAATAACGAAGAACAAAAAACTAAAATTGTATCCGATAAGGATGCTGAAGAAGCTTTTAAAACAATTTTGAAATGGATAGGTGAAGATCCTAAAAGAGAAGGCTTACTGGAAACACCTAAAAGAGTAGTTAAAGCTTTTAAGGAATATTTTAAAGGATATAGAGAAGATCCAAACTTAGTATTAGATAAAACTTTTGGAGATGTTGAGGGCTATGATGATATGGTTGTTCAAAAAAATATATCTGTTCAAAGTCATTGCGAACATCATATGGCACCAATAATTGGAAAAGCCCATGTAGCTTACATTCCAAGAGACAGAGTGGTAGGATTAAGTAAATTAGCAAGAGTGGTAGAAGTTTTTTCAAAAAGATTACAAACACAAGAAAGATTAACTATGCAGATTGCGAATACACTTATGAAATCTTTAGATGCAAAAGGTGTAGCTGTAACTATTGATTCAACTCATCAGTGTATGACAATGAGAGGAATTAAAAAAGAACAAGCCTCAACAGTAACGAATTATTACTTAGGTCAGTTTAAAGAAGATCTAAGTTATCAAAATAGGTATTTAAGATTTATAAGCACGCAAAAAGACTAAAGTGGCTGACCAATTTAAAGCATTAATACTAAATCAAGAAAGTGACAAGTTCACAAGGGATGTAAAATTAATTGATAAAAGTTTTTTAAAACATGGCGATGTAACTATCAAAGTAGATTACTCAGACTTAAATTTTAAAGATGGAATGATCCTTAAAAATGGAGGAAGATTAGTGAAAGAATTTCCTCATATTCCTGGAATTGATTTTTCAGGCACTGTTTTAGAAAGTGAAAACTCAAAATTTAAATCAGGTGACGAAGTAATTTTGACTGGTTTTAGAGTTGGGGAGATTTTTTATGGTGGTTATTCTCAAATTGCAAAAGTTAACGGAGATTTTTTGGTTAAAAAACCAACTGGTTTAACGACAAAGCAAGCAATGATATTGGGCACTGCAGGTTTTACATCTCTAATGGCAGCATTTGCAATCAAGGCAAGAGAAGAAATTCTATTAGGCGAAAAAGTAAAAAATGTTTTGGTAACAGGAGCATCTGGAGGAGTGGGCAGTATTGCTGTAATGATATTAAATAAAATGGGGTACGAGGTTACTGCTGTATCTGGAAAAGAGTCTAAGGGTGACTACTTGAAATCATTAGGTGCTAAAAACGTTATAAATAGGGGAGAATTTGATAAAGATCCAAAACTGATTGATAAAGGTTTATGGGATGGAGTTGTTGATACAGTTGGTGGAAAAATTTTAGCTAATGCGATTGTACAAACAAATTCTAATGGAATTATTGCGGTGTGTGGTAATGCAAGTACAAATGAACTTAATACTAATGTAATCCCATTTATGTTAAGAGGAATAAAACTTTGGGGTATGGACTCTGCTAATTGTAGTATTCGAAGAAGAGAATTTATTTGGGGAGAAGCTTCAAAATTAATTGATTTTGATTTATTAGAAAATTCTATTCAAACTGTAAACTTGGAGGAGTTAATTGAAACTTATCCGAAGATATTAAAAGGTGAAATTTCAGGAAGAGTTTTAGTAGATTTGAATAAATAATGGATTGGGACAAATTAAAGATATTTCATGCAGTGGCTGAGGCTGGAAGCTTCACAAATGCAACAGTCAATTTAAACTTAAGTCAATCTGCTATAAGTCGGCAAATCCAATCACTAGAGCAAGATTTACAAGTTCAATTATTCGAAAGACATGCGAGAGGACTTACTCTTACAGAAAATGGTGAGTATGTTTTTAAAACAGCTCATGAAGTCATTAGTAAATTAAAAGAAGTAGAAACTACTTTAGGGGATCAAAAAAATAAGCCAACTGGAAAATTGACCATTACGACGGTAAGAAGTTTTGGTACTCATTGGCTGACACCAAGAATTCAAGAATTTATGAGATTAAATCCTGATATAGAGATTGAGCTTATTTTTGAGGATAAAGAACTAGATTTAAGCACTAGACAAGCAGATATTGGCATCTTTATGCGAAGACCAAAACAATTAAACTATATTCAAAAAAAATTGGTAGATTTGAAATACTATATTTATGGTTCTAATAAGTATTTAGAGAAAAACGGCATGCCTAAGTCAATAAATGACTTAAACAAGCATAAATTCATCTCTTTTGGAAGAGGCGCTCCTTCTCCAGTTTATAATCCAGATTGGGTATTAAAATTAGGTATGCCTGAAGGCAAAAAAAGAAAACCGATTATGAAGGTCAACAGTGTAATGGGTTTATTACTCGCTGTTGAAACGGGTGTTGGATTAGCCGCTTTACCAGAATATTTAGTAAGTGATTCGAATAAGGTAATTAAAGTTTTACCTAAATCTGAGGGCCCAATAACAGAAGCTCATTTCGTATATCCCCAATCACTAAAAAATACTGCAAGAGTTCAAGCTTTTAGAAATTTTTTATTCAGCAAAATAGGCGACTGGAAATCTTCTTAGACTGCGACACTATTGCGATTGATAATCATTATCAATGAGAATAGTTCTCATTCTCATCAGAAATCATGCGGAAAAACAGAAAAAACTGAGAATATATGAGGTATATTATATCAACATTTACGTTAGTCCTCTCGATAATTGCATCATCATTTGCAATTGCAGACGAGGTTAATGTTTTTAACGCAAGACACTATAAAGCAGACTCTGAACTTTACTCAAAATTTACAAATAAGACTGGAATTAAAGTCAATTTGATAAACGGAAAATCGGGTGCTTTAGAAAAAAGAATAATAAGCGAGGGTGCAGACTCTTCTGCTGATCTTTACATTACGGCAGATGCAGGTAGATGTGGTGCCATGGATACAAAAGGTACACTTCAAGGTGGCCTAACGTCTAAAGCTATTAAAGATGCCGTTCCAAAAAGTTTTAGAACAAACAAGTGGGTTGGAATCGCAAAAAGAGCTCGGATAATTTATTACTCACCTGAAAGAGTTACTGGTGCAGAATTATCTGGAATGACCTATGAGGGTTTAGCTGATCCCAAGTGGAAAGGTAGGCTGGTAATAAGAAAATCAAGTAACATTTATAATAAATCCCTTGTTGCTTCATTGATTAAAAATAATGGAAAAGCTGCAACAGCCGCATGGGCGGAAGGAGTAGTTGCCAATATGGCAAGAACACCGACAGGTAATGATAGAGCACAAATAATGGCAGTAGCAGCTGGTGAGGCTGATATTGCTGTAGCTAACACATACTACTTAGCTTTAATGTTATCAGGTAAAAAGGGTGCAGAACAACAAGAGGCTGCAAAAAAAGTTAAAGCGTACTTTCCTAATCAAAATGACAGAGGAACACACATGAACGTAAGTTGTGCAGCTCTAGTAAAAGGTGCTCCTAACAAAGGCAACGCTATTAAACTCGTAGAGTTTTTATTAACTCCAGAGTCTCAAGAGCATTTTACAAATAATACTTTTGAGTTTCCGATGATTGATGGTGTTTCGCCAAGTCCATTAGTAGTTAATAACTTAGGGTTAGATTTCAAACAAGATATGAAAACTAATCTCGCTTCTTATGGAAAAAATCAAGCTACTGCAGTGGAAGTAATGACGGCTGCTGGTTGGAAGTAACAATGAAAGAAAGAAAGAAATTTATATCTGATATTGATTATAATAAATCTTCTAAGGCATGTTCACCATGTAATTTAGAGTGTAAAAAAATCGATAAAAGAGTAAATAATAGAAAACTTTCAGAATTAAGTGCTAAGGAGGTTCCGCATATCCTAAAAGTATTTGATCTTTAAATTTTCTGAAGTGCTCATACTTTGACTGAGAAGATGTCTCCTTCCTCTTAGTATGGGCACAAATACTTTCATGTTTATAAGGCGGATTATAAATTATGAGAATTAGTTTTTGGCATATATCTTCTTTTTTAATTTCACTTTTTGTAATAATCCCAATACTTACCGTCTTTTCGAGTTTTTTTGAGGATACTTCAAATTATTATCAAGTTTTAAAAGACACTTTTTTAGTAGAATATATATTTAACTCAATTTTTTTATTATTTTCTGTTTTATTACTAACTTTTTTAATTGGTACTGGGTCAGCTTATTTAGTTTCTTTTTACGAATTTCCACTAAGTAATTTTTTTAAATGGGGTTTAATATTATCTTTTGCAGTCCCCCCATATATTTACGCCTATTCTTTAACAGCTTTTTTTGAAAATTATGGAACTGCATATACTATTTTAAAAAATTTGTTTGGTGATGGTAATTACAATCAAAATATACCTAAATTTGATGGTTTATTTGGTGTTATCTTATCTATTTCTTTTTCTTTATATGCTTATGTTTATATTTTAGCCAGAGCATCTTTTTTGTATCAATCACAAAATATAATAGAATTAGGTAAAAACCTAGGATTTACAAAATTAAAAACATTATATTCAATTATTTTACCATCAGCACGACCAGCTATCATTGCAGGCTTATCATTGGTAGCAATGGAAACTCTAGCAGAATTTGGTGCAGTTGATTTTTTTTCAATAAATACCTTAACAACAGGAATATATAATTCTTGGATAGCCTTCGATGATTTAGCTTTTGCAAACAGATTATCATTTTTTTTGCTACTTTTTATCTTTGCACTCTTCATTATAGAAAATTTTTCGAGAAAAAAGGCAAAATACCACTTCAATTCGAGGGGTGGATTTAAGCAAAAGCAGAAAATAAAACTCGAAGGAAAAAAATCCTTTTTAGCTTTCTTATTTTGTTTTTCTGTATTCTTCTTAAGTTTTTTATTCCCTTTAAGTCAAATGATGTATTGGACACTAAAATTCCCTGAAAATTTATTTGAACTTCAAATTTTAGATCTATTAAAAAATACCTTATATTTGGTTTCTTTATCTAGTTTAGTTTTGATATTTTTCGCACTAATTTCTAATTATGGAAATAGAGTAACTAAAAATAAAGTTTTAAATGTCTTGTCTACTCTATCTATTTCAGGTTATGCAATCCCAGGTGTAATATTAGCAGTTGCATACATTACTTTCATTGCTTGGTTTGATGAAAATGTAATTAAAAGTCTTGGTTTCTTTTCAATAAAAAAAATATTCATAGGATCAATAATTGGATTAGTGCTAGTTTATTTTGTTAGATTCTATTCACTTGCATACAATGGAATAAAGTCAGGGTATGAAAAAATTAATATCGCAGTTGATGAAAGTGCGTACTTACTGGGTTACTCTAAAAGAAAAACATTTATGAATATTCACGTTCCTTTTTTGAGAAATTCTTTGTTATTCATTATTATTTTAGTCTCACTTGAAATTATAAGAGAATTACCAATAACATTGATTTTAAGACCATTTAATTTTGAAACTTTTGCGACGACTGCTTATATTTCTGCTTCAGAAGATTTACTTGAAGCTGCAGCTGTGCCATCATTATTTTTAATTTTAATTGCATCTTTTTTTATTATAATTGCATCCAAATATATTTTAAGAGAAAACAATGAATAATAATTTCTTTGAGGTAAAAAATGTTGATTTTGTTGCTGGAGGTAAAACAAAAGTAAGAAACATGTCTTTTGCAATTGAAAATGAGGGTGATGTTATATGTCTACTTGGTCCTTCGGGAATAGGCAAAACAACTATATTAAGAACAATAGCCGGTTTACAAAAAATTAAAAATGGATCTATTGAGCTTAAAGGTAAAACAATATCCTCTAGCGATGTGAATGTTGAGCCTGAGGATAGAAATATTTCTTTAGCTTTCCAAGAGAATAGTTTGTTTCCACATTATACAGTAGAAAAAAATATTTTATTGGGTTTAGAAAAAAATAAAGGAAAAAAAGAAAAGCAAATTGATTTAAAGGAAATTTTAGATTTATTAGATCTTTCTAATATATTAAAACAGTACCCTCACCAAATTAGTGCTGGCGAGGCCCAGAGAGCATCTTTAGCAAGAACTTTGCTCACCCAACCCGATCTACTATTGCTTGATGAACCTTTGTCTAATGTTGATCAAAGTTTTAAAGAGGAAATTCAAATTAGGTTAAAAAAAATTCTAAAAACTTTAAAAATCTCAACAATAATTGTGACTCATGATTCCTACGAGGCTTTTTATTTAGGCTCAAAATGTGGAATTATTTTTGATCAAGAACTTAGACAGTTTGATGACCCTTACAAACTGTATCACCTTCCAAATTCAATAGAAGTGGTGAATTTTTTAAATAGAGGTGTTTTGATTCCAGCAGAAGTAACAAGCCCCAAAAGTTTAGAAAATAAAGATCTTGGAACTATTACAGGAAATTTTATTAAACCTTTTCCAATTGGTTCAAATGTTCAGTTATTAGTTCAACCAGAAGACTTGCATCATGATGATCAAAGTAATTTAAAATTAGAAGTTGTTGATAGAAAATTTAGAGGAACAAACTTTATTTATACTTTAAAGACACCCAGCAATAGATTAATTCCGGTATTTGTTCACTCTCATCATATTCATCAACATGAAGTTAGTGAAAAATTTGGGATTAAAAGACCAATTCATATTGATCATATAGTTTGCTTCTAATAAAAACCTTTAAGAAAAATGAAAAGTAACTTAAAAGTTTTTTTAAAGGGAATTATTGATGTAAGCCCACTGATGATTCCGGTTATTCCCTTTGGTTTAATTTTTGGAGTTCTCGCTATTGATGTTGGATTTACTCCAATTGAAACAATGGCAATGTCTTTAATTATTTTTGGTGGCGCTTCTCAGATAGTTTTATTGCAATTATTTTCTGGTGGTGCATCTTCTTTAGTAATAATCAGTTCGGTTGGTGCAGTGAACTCCAGACATTTGCTTTACGGAGCTGTGGTATCAGAACATTTGTCAGATTTGAAATTTATTTGGAAGATTATTATATCCTATTTTTTAATCGATCAGGCATTTGCAATTTCAAATGAATATTTAAAAAAGAATAAGGACCATAATAGATACTTTCACTTAGTAGGTGGAGGGGCTACTTGTTGGGTAATTTGGCAATCGACAACATTTTTAGGGATTATACTTGGAGCAGCAATTCCAGAAAAACTTGGATTAAGTTTTGCAGTTCCTTTAACTTTTTTAGCTTTATTGGTTAATGACTTTAGAAAATTTATAAATGTGATTGTAATAATTATTTCAGGTTTGGTAGCGACTTTTGGATATAATTATATTCCTTTTAAAGCTTACGTTATTGTTGCAGCTCTAGCAGGATTATTCACTGCAATGATATTAACAAGGAAAAATAAAAAAGCATGAGCAACTGGGCATTAATTTTATATTGTGGATTGATTACTTATTTAACAAGGTTTTCCATGATAGCTTTAATTAAAAAGGAAATGTTCAATGATAGAATTAGAGAGATATTATCATTTGTGCCATCTGCAATATTTCCTGCAATAATCTTTCCAACTATTTTTATTAATGAAAGAGGGTTATTCGAAATAGATGATAATCCAAAGATATTGGCTGCAATAATTGCAATGTTTATCGGTATTTTCTCTAGAAGTATAATTGCGACAATATTTTCAGGATTAGCATCTTATTGGTTTTTAATATTTGTTGTATAAAAATTTATGAAAAAATTTTTATCTTTCTGTTTTCTTATATTGGCATTCAATGTTAATGCTATTGAAAAAGAAACAACTTTTAAAAAAGAATTATTCAATAAAGCACAATCTGAAGGCAAGGTTGTAGTAGTGAGCTCTTGGATTAAATATTGTCCCTCATGCGCAAGTCAAATGAAAGTTTTGGAAAAAGCAAAGAATGATTTTGATAACATTGAATATTTTGCATTTGATGTAACAAATAGAGAAATTTCAGATATGTTTAATGTGCAATATCAAACAACTCTTCTAATTTTCAAAAATAATAAAGAAGTTTATAGAAGTATTGGAGAAATTAAAAAAGAAGCAATTTACAAAGCTCTTAAATCCTCAATTTAATTTAAGCACCCAGTTTAATATTTCTTGAAACATTTGCCTCAAGTTGATCTGGTTTTTTTAGACCTAAATTATTCATGATTTCGATATACTGATCTTTGCTATTAACTTGTAATCTAGGGTTATTTTTTCTTTCTTTTCCAATTGTGCTAAATTTTTCACCTTTATAGTCATGAGCTGGGTAAAGAAGAGTTTCGTCCGGTAATTTTAGGAGTTTATTAAATATGGAATTATAAGAATCTATAGCATTTCCATTTTGAAAATCTGTTCTACCTGTCCCATTTATCAGCAGAGTGTCACCAGAAAATAGATAGTTATCCATCAGAAAACTATAGCTATCTGAAGTATGTCCAGGTGTATACATAGCTCTTAATTTGATGTCATCTAAATTAATATACTCATCATCTTTAACTCTGATTTCAACCGTATCAGCGGGAGTATGATCGCCCATTATTCTAGAGCATTTTGTAATGTCTTTCAATTTTGAGGCACCAGTTACATGATCCGCATGTATATGAGTATCAATAACTTTGACAAGTTTTAAATTAAGTTCTTTTAATAAATTTACGTATTTATTTACATTTTCTATTACAGGATCAATAATTAAAGCCTCTCTACCTTCCCCAGAAGAAATCAGATATGTATATGTTGATGATCTATTGTCGAATAATTGTTTAAAAATCATTAATTTACATTATCATATAAGCACAAATTGACCCATTGATAATATTATTTAAAATTATTATTTAAACTACATGAAACAAATTTTATCATTAATTGTTATAATACTATATTGTTTTCCATCTTTTGCAGACAAAAACATGAAAATTGGTTCGAAAGGAAAAGAAAGCGATGTGAACCGAATCATAAAAGTAAAGATGTATGATAATTACTATGAGCCCAATTTTTTTCAAATTAAAGCAGGTGAAACAATAAAGTTTGAAGTTGAAAATGTAGGTGAGTTAGTCCACGAATTTAATATAGCAAATAAAATGATGCACATGAAGCATCAGCCTGAAATGGAAAGAATGGTTGAAAATGAAATACTTTTAGCTGATTCAATTGATAGAGATAAAATGAAAAAAATGGCAAAAATGGATAAAGCTATGGGTCATTCACATAGTAATAGTGTTTTGTTAGCACCAAAAGAAAAGGAAGATATCATTTGGAAATTTGATAATGCCGTAAATATTGAAATTGCATGCAACGTGCCAGGTCATTATCAAGTTGGAATGATCGCTAAAGTTGATATAAACTAATTTAATGGACAATGCAGTCAACGCCAATTTTAATTGGTCGTGTAAACATACATGGAAAAGAAGTGCAAAAAACACTGGTTGGTGTTTATTGGGTTGTGCAATTGGTGATTTTGGTACTATTTTATTTTTCCAACTAACTAAGATTCCATTCCCAGTTATAGGAATAATGACTTTAGCTATCATAAACGGACTAATTACAAGTATTATTTTAGAGACAATAATCTTAATGCGACAAAGTTTTGATTTTTCTAAAGCATTAAAAACAGCAATGGGAATGAGTTTTATATCAATGATAAGTATGGAGATCATGATGAATTTGACTGATTACTTTTTAACAGGTGGTGCAATTCTTACTTGGTGGGTAGTTCCAATTATGCTCTTAGTTGGGTTCTTAACACCTTGGCCTTATAATTATTGGAGACTAAAAAAATTTAATATTGCGTGTCATTAAAAAATTGGGACAACAAAACTTGGCTTTCATCACCGTCTTATATTAAATCTTTTAATAATTTTTTATTAAAACAAGTTAAATTAAGTAAACACAGTCAGATTTTAGATATTGGTTGTGGCAGGGGTAAGATACTAGGAAGCTTGTCATCAAAGTTAAGCTTAAAGAGAAAATCTACAGGTATAGATATAGAAAATCATAAAGATAGGGATAAAAGAATAATTTTTAAAAAAATTGATGCACTTAAATTTTTAAAAAAGAATAAAAAAAGATTTGATCTAATTTTATTAAAACAAACTATTCATCTTTTTAAAATTAAAGATATTAAGACTATACTTAAATTGTCGAAGACATTACTAAATCCAAACGGTAAAATTATTATTTTTACTCTAGACCCCATTAATAATGAAATTCCAACATTTTCGGTTATGAGAAAAAAACTGAAAAAAGCCTTAATAAGAGACAAGAAAATTATTAAATCAATTTCATATTCATTCAAAGGAAAACTCGTTAGAGGTTTTAGTTACAAAGTTAAAATTTCAAAGAAAAAATATATGGAAATGGTAAAGAGTAAATATATATCGGTGTTGTTGGGGATGAGCCATAAGTTAATATCTAGTGGTTTAAATGAAATAAAGAAAAAGTATAAAAAACAAATATCTTTTCAAGATAAATTGATTTGTCTAGTTTTGAATAGATAAATTAAGAAAATAATTTAGGGGTTTGCTCTTTAGTTAATTAACCAAAAGAGCAGCCCCTAATTTGCCGTTCTGGCATTTAAGTCCGAATGGACTTTATATTTTTTATTTACGTTTTTATGAAGTATGAGAATACCCAGCTAAGTATCAGGTGGTGTTTGATTCATTAAAGCTACCTCCTTAATTAAAGACTAAATTTTGACTAGGTTGTAATCAATAAATTTATTTAAATTTTCTGAAAATATATTTCTTGAATACAACCTAGGTATTTTATAATATTCCGGCATCTAAAATAATTTCACTTATTAATAGAAAATTTTCATTTGCATAAATATTGAGAATAGTTAAAATTTTAATGTGAAATATATTAATGGAATAGTAAAATTATTCTTAAGTTTATTAGCCTCAACCATAATTATTTATGCAATTAATATAGTTGCTGGATTTGCTGGAGCGGATTATTCTTTCACCCATGGTGAAACTTTTGTCATTTGGATATTAATGGCAATATTAGTGAATAATTGTTTTAATAAATAATTTATATATTAAATTTTCTTTTTAAATGCTTAATTTTTCCTTCAGTACTATCATAATCTATATAACAACCTTGAAGAAATCTATTACCCTCATTAGCATTAAAGGATGTCCTTCCATGAAGAAGTCGATAATTGTCCATCATTAATAGATCTCCCGGAAGAAGTTTAAACTCAATTCTATATTTGCTCGAATTATACAATTCAGAAATTTTTTTTCTTGCCTTATAGTAAACATCTAATTTATTTTTATCAATTAATGGAACAAAATCTAACCTTGGGCTGAATCTAACTTGTTTAAAATTTTTATTTTCATCTAATTCAATCATCTCAGCCCAATTTTCTAATATTACATCCTTATCTATAAATTGATATTTTACCTTCACCTCAGTTAAAATTTTATAATATTCAGGATATTTTTCTTTTAATTCCTCTGTAACTGTAAAGCCATCTACCAAAGTAGAATATCCACCTTCAACTGCATTTTCAATACAATGCAATATTTGAATACATGGAACTGGATTTCTATAAGGATTATCAGTATGAGGTGCTAAAGGTAAAGATGTATAAGCTAGATCATTAGGATTGGGTTTTGATTTTACATTAAAGAATTCACCAAAATTCGTTCTCCTTATACTACCTATAGAATTTGCGAATTTTACTAGAAAATTGTTTTCTCTCGGCACATTTTTGAAAATAATGAAACCATATTTATAGAAACTTATTAAAGCTTCATACATTATTTTTTCTTCAAATATATTTTCACTGAACTGAAAATTATTTAGATTTTTTAAAGAAGAGTCCCATTTAGTTTTTTTGATAAATTTTATATCATTAATACCAGAATATTCTTCAAAGATACTTTGAATTGATATTTTTGTTTCAACTCCGTCATTAAAAGAAATCTCTAAAAATTTATCAGTCAAATTTACTTTATTTATTTTAATATTTTGATTGAGCGTTGTTGGATCAAACAATCTTTGTTTGGTACCTTTATCAACAAAATCTATACCGTTCACTCTTTCTCTCAACCAGAATGGGTGTATTTCTTTTTTTGATCCTTGATTTTCAAAAAAAACTTTATTATCTGAAAGTTCAATTTTCATAATGATTCTCATGATTATTTAAAATTTTACTTTAATCAATACAAATTAAATTGTAATAGTCTCTTGTGATTAAATTAAAATCTTCAGAATATAAAAAATACTCTAAATTTCTTAATAATTTAGCAAATAAACTTACTAGATTTTATTTCTTAAAATTAAACAAGCCATTTAAAGTTTCAAATAAGTTAAAGGGCACAGGTTATGACCCTGTTACTAACGCAGATATAGCTTTTGAAAAATTTATAAGAAAAGAGATTAGTAATAAATTTCCCACTCATCAAATTATAGGTGAGGAATTTAAAAATAAAAAAACCAAGAGTGATTTTTCTTGGGTTATTGACCCAATTGATGGTACAAGATCTTTCGTTATAGGTAACCCAACCTGGAGTAATCTCATTTCACTAAATTTCAGAGGAATACCAATTTTAGGTCTTGCTAATTTTCCAATTTTAAAAAAATATTATTTTAACGAAACAGATAAAGTTGCTTTTGTGTGTGAAAATGGAATTAAAAAAAGATTAAAAGTGAATAAAAAAGTAATTTTCAAAAATATGAAATTGTCGGCTGCATTTCATGGCAGCTTATCTTTAAACCAACAAAAAAAAATACCACAAATATTAAAACGAATGCAATTTCCGTGTGCTGATGCTTTAAGTTATTCACATTTTGCAGAGGGAAAAATAGATATTGTAATTCAATGTGGAAATAAAATTTGGGATATCCATGCTTTAATTCCCATAATAAGAGCAGCCGAAGGAATAGTTACCACGTGGAAAAATGAGGATCCAAAAAAAGCAGGAAACATTATTTGTGCGCCGAACAAAAAACTTCATAAAAGAATAGTGAAAATATTAAAACCTGTGGCTAAGTAGCCTTGCCAAGTGTGTTGAGTAAAATTACACCAATAATAATTAATATTATTCCTATAATTCCATAGAGATTTGGGATTTGATTGTATTTAAACACGCCAAATAAAGTTACTGCAGTAATAGTTAATCCGCCATAAGTTGCATAAGTGAAACCAACTGGAATAATATTCATTGCTTTAGATAAACAAAAAATACAAGCAACTATTGATATTACACAAAAAATTGTTGGGCTAATATTCGTAAATCCATTAGTTGATTTTAAAAAACCATTCGAAGTTATGCCTAAGATAATTGCCAATAGAAGAAATATATATCCAGATAAATTACTCATAACTTAAGTTATGTCTATTTAGTTATTTTATCCACAAATTTTTCAACTATAGGAGCTACAATTGTTGTGGCAACTAATGCAACTGGCAAACTTACTGACCAAGCTTTAAAAAATCTCTTATAATAGAGTTCATCATAACCTGTATTAATATACGTTATTATAAGTGTCATGATCAAACTCATGCCAAGACCCATAAAAAATATAAATATTAATTTTGAATATTTTTTTGGAAACATAGAAAATTATAAATCAAAAATTAAGAAATAAAAATAAATTACCCATAAAAAACAAGCTGCCATCGTTACAAAAATTATAGTTACTCCGGTAGCTGTCTCATTTTTGTATTTTTTATTTACCTCTTTTCGCCATTTTTTTGGATAAAGTGGGATAGTCAACGCGTAGATGATTAAAAAAACATCAAGTGCAGTTATAGCTATACAAATAAAAAGTAATTGACTCACCTATTTTGGCATTGGAGTGGCGCCAGTCTCTAAACTTATAATTTTTCCATCTTTGTATTTATAAACTGCCATTACTGCTTCTACATTTCCATCATTAAATCTTACTATTGAATGGTGAACTCCAATTTCATCATTTTCATAGACCACTCTAGCTTTATCTTGGTTTATATCACCACTCATTGCCCATTTTATCACATCAGCTTTACCTATGGTGTTTCCTGATTTATGCATCGTAAATTTGAAATCATCATGCAAAAGTTCATTCATGGTAGTTTCATCTTTTTTGTCTATTGCATCAGTATATTTTTTTAATATCGACATCTTATACTCCTTTAATAATTATTCCGTTGCCTATTGAGTTCTCTAAACGGATTTGTTTTATTGGTTTATATTTCTCAGAGTTATACCACTCTAAAGCTTTTTCGTAACTTGGAAATTTAATAACAACTGTTCTAGGATAAGTCCAAGTGCCTTCAATTATCTTAGTTTCACCAGCTTTGACAACATATTCTCCACCATACATCTTAACGATCGGTTTTACTTTTTCTATGTATTCTTTGTACTGCTCGGGTTTCTTTATTTCTATATTGAATATCGCGAACCCAGACATTAAATATATATCTTATCAGATAAACCGTAAATTAAAATTGCACTCATCAATGTGAATACAAATGGTGCAATAATACCTTCGTTTGTAGTTTTCTCATTTACTCCAGTTTTATTTATTTTAATTGAATAAAAATTACATAAAAAAATACATAAATTATTTATGAAAACTAAATTTAAGAATCCCCATGTATTTTCTAAACCACCAGGTCTTATAAAACCCACATATATAGACATCAAAAAGACAGCAAGCATGAATGCCCCAGCCATTCTAATCATTATTGCTCCACTGGGATCTATGCCAAATTTTTCCATAAAGTTTTTAGTACCAAAAATGGTTTGAAAAGCGTAAACACCAACGCCAATAAAATGAACCAAATAAATTATTAAATAAAATATCCCATTAAATTTTTCTATCATTTTGTCTCCTTAATCGTTGAATACCATTCTCATTTCATCTTGTATTGTACCTTCTTTAAAAACACCCTTCATTTTTTTTTGAAGTTCAATAAATTTAGGATCAGCAGACATATTCTGATCATTTTCAAAAGCTTTGTCAGTAAATTGTTCTCCAACTAAAGTTTCTCTAACTGTTCTCGGATTTCCACCAATTTGAAAAGAAAAATAAACTTCATGATCAGGATAATGTTTTTTTCTAACTTCAGCTAAACCTTTAGAAATTTCCATGGCCTCACCAAGTTTATCATCATAAACACCGATAGTTCTTGTGTAGATTGCTTTCATTTTTACTCCTTTTTTAACTAGCTGAGTTTTAATTCCCCTCAACTAAAACTAGATGAGCTTTGGCCGCTAATTCTCTAACCGCTTTAGCCGCTTGATATTTTTCTGACTCATAGAATTTACGAGCAGCATCAATGCTTTCAAATTCAATTAATACAACAGTACCTAAATTTTCACCTTCTCTTACGTCAGGACTGGGTTCACGAACAAGAACTTTGCCACCGTACTCTCCAATAGTTGGTCCGGACATTTGTTTAAACTTTTCCATACCTTCTTTGTCGTGTTCTTTAAGATGTGCTACCAAATATCCTTTGCTCATAATTTTCTCTTTTATTAAATTAATATAAAGATTGCTTAATAAATCCTCCTCTTAAGCGTTATAATCCATTACTTGGTCAGTGCACTCAGTAAATTTATGAGGTTCAAAGAAGTCGTTCATTTGACCTAATTGATTATTAATATCTGCCTCACTATTAGCTTTCCACCAGCAAAACATTTGCATCGTATCACCAGGTGTGTTCCAAGTCATTTGACACGCAGCTTTATCACTGGTCATTGATTTAATAATATCCTCCATTTTCATTGAGGCTACTGTTTCGCTAAATTTATCTTTCATTTCTTTAGATTTGAAAGTGTGAGTTACCATATAGTTTTTCATTTTTCTCCTTTGTGTTTAGCTTTTAAATAAAGCAAGAGCTT
>CACMKP010000001.1 GCA_902614355.1 uncultured Pelagibacteraceae bacterium | reverse complement strand
GCAGCCCAAAAGAGTAATTGCTATAAAAGAAAAATTAAAAAAAAGAAAAGATCTTATCTGGGATAAACCAGAAAAAGTTCCTGATGCTATATTGTCTATGACACATTCAAAGGACTATATAAATAATTTAAAAAATTCTTTTCCCCAAAAAGGCTTTAAATTTTTAGATGGTGATACAATTGTATCACCAGAAAGTAAAAGGGCAGTTTTTGATGCTGCAGGTGCAACAATAAGAGCAATAGATGGAATAGAAAATAATGAATTTCAAAACGCATTTTGCTTGGCTAGGCCACCCGGGCACCATGCTGAAAAAAATAAAGCAATGGGATTTTGTTGTATATCAAACGCAGGGGTAGCAACGAACTATTTAGTCAATAAATATAAATACAAAAAAATTGCCTGTGTAGATTTCGACGTCCACTGGGGTAATGGAAATTACGATGTTATGCGTGATAATAAAAATTCATTATATATTTCTACACACCAATATCCTTTTTATCCTGGAGGTGGGACGGATAAAGATAAAGGAGATTTTAATAATTCATTAAATATCCCTTTACCAGCTGGTACAAACTCAGAAGAATACTTTAACGCTTTTGATAGAGTGTTAGAAAGATTAGTTCAATATAAACCGGATTTTCTTTTATTTTCAGCAGGTTTTGATGCACATAAAGATGATCCATTAGCTCAATTTCAATTAAGTTCAAAGGATTTTTATGAGATAACTAAAAAAACATTAAAAGCTACCAATAAGTTTACTAGAGGCAAAGTTGTTTCTATACTCGAGGGTGGATATGATTTAAATGCCTTAGCAGAAAGCGCCAACGAACATGTTAATGCATTAGTAGAATTCAATTGATAAATATCTAATTCATTATAATCACCACCATGAAATTATATAAAATAAGAAAATCTAAAATTGATAATAAAGGTCGTGGTCTCTATGCCTCTAAAGATATTACAGAAGGTACAAAAATTATTAATTACTTAGGAAAAATAATTACAAATAAAGAGGTTGAGGAGTCAGATAAATATGACAATAAAAAACCTATTTATCTTTTTACTCTAAATAAAAAATATACTTTGGATGGCGATTTCTCATTTAATATTGCTGGATTAGTTAATCATAGTTGTGATGCAAACGCACGTTATGATGGTAAGGGTTTAAAGATTTGGATAACAGCTGATAGAGACATTAAAAAAGGTGAAGAGATTACTTGTGATTATGGTTTCAGTTTTGATAAAGATTACAAACAATTTCCTTGTAAATGCAAATCAAAAAATTGTTGTGGTTTTATAATTCGTGAGGAAAGCCGTTGGAGAATTCATCGTAAATTTTCGATGAGTAATAAAAAAAATTTAATAAATAACTCTCGTTAAATAGAGGCCTTGTGATGGCGCGGGTGGTGCACATAATTTTCTTTTTTTTGACTCCACTACATCAACAAATTTTTTTAAAGTCCATTTTTTTTCCCCAACATATTTTAAACATCCAACCATAGACCTAACCTGCTGTTGTAAAAAAGATTGGGATCTGAATTCTATCTCTATCTTATTTTTTTTAGATTTGATTTTAATTAATTTCATAGTTTTTATTGGACTTTTAGCTCTACAACTAGATTTTCTAAAAGCACTAAAATCCATAGTTCCTATTAATTTTTTTGCACTTTTTCTCATTAATTTTAAATCAAGATCTTTCATAATATGCCAACCCCTATTTTCATCTAACACTGGTCCACTGATCCTATTTATAATCACGTAATTATAAACTCTCATTTTAGCTGAAAATCTGGCATGAAAATTTTTACCTCTTTTTTTAATCTTAAGTATTGCTACTCCATTTTTATTCAAAAAATGATTTATTGATTTTAAAAATTTATCTAATTCAGTAATCTTATTTTTACAATCAAAATGTGCTGATTGTTCTTTGGCATGGACACCTACATCTAATCTTCCAGCTCCATATATTGTAATTTTTTCTTTTAATAATTTTGAAATTTTATTTTGTAATATTCCTTGAACTGTTTTTCCTTTTTTTTGAATTTGCCATCCTTTAAAATTGGTACCCACGTATTCAATTAATATTTGATATCTAAACATTCAGTAAATTTAAACCTTTTTTAATTTTCGAACCCAACATAAATTCATTGATTTTTTGTGATCTTTTTCCTTGTCTTTGAATTTCAAGAATCTTAATAGATTTATTATTATTACATGCAATTTCTAGCTGATTTGAAATTACCTCTCCTACTTGACCCGAGCCATTGCTAATTTCAGCTCTCAAAATTTTATATCTTTCACCATCAAAACTAAAAAAAACACCCGGAGATGGAGACAAACCGTTAATTTTACCAATAATTTTTGAAGCATCATCATTCCAATCAATTTGTGACTCCTCTTTACGAATTTTTTTTGCATAAGTTGCTTTTGAATGATCTTGATCGATAAACTTTGCTTTATCTGCAAGTATATCATTAATATTATCTAAGATTTTTTCAGCAGCTAAATTAGATAGTATTTCTGAAATTTCTTCAGCATTTTTACTTGGATCAATCTTAATTTTATATATGTTGCTAACTGGTCCACTATCTAACTCCTCATTTATTTTCATAATACTTATACCTGTTTCAGGATCTAAATTCATAATTGATCTTTGAATTGGTGCTGCTCCTCGCCATTTGGGAAGTATTGAAGAGTGAATATTAATAAAACCCTTTTTAACTAAATTTAAAAAGTTTTTAGGGATAATTTGTCCATAAGCACAGACTATGGCAAGATCAGCATCAAGCTTTTTTATTAATTTATATTCCTCATTGTTATCTTTAAGAGACTTCGGAGTTCTGTGTTCTATATTTAAAGTTTCTGAGACGATCTGAATAGGGCTTTTATTTATTTTTTGACCTCTATGAGATTTTTGTGGCGGTTGGGTATATACTGCAGCAATATTGTAACCATTTTGATGTAGAGATTTTAGAATAGGGACACAAAATAATGGAGTACCCATAAAGATAATCTTATTTGTCATCTTCAAACTACAATTCTGTCTGGATTTCTTTTAATTTTTGAGATTTTTTTTATTATAAAATCTTTTTTTAATTTTGATAAATGGTCAATTATTAGTTTTCCATCTAGATGATTAATTTCATGTTGGATACAAGTTGATAAAAGTCCGTCACATTTAAGATTTTTTTTTAAGCCTTTTTTATCAATATACTCAACTTCACAAATTTTTGGCCTTTCAATTTCAATAAAAGTTTCAGGTATTGAGAGACACCCCTCCTCATAAACTGACGTATCATTACTTAAGTTTATGATTACTGGATTGATTAATGCTATCGGTTGACTCTTCTCATTTTCAGTTGAAACATCGACAACTAAAATTCTCTTAAGAATACCAACTTGAACAGCAGCAAGACCAATGCCATTTGAATTGTACATTGTGTCAAATAAATCATCAATCAATTTTTTTTCATTGTTGCCAATTTTCTCTATTGGTTCAGAAATTTTTTTTAAAATTTCATCCGGTACAGTAATAATTTCTTTAATACTCATCAAATAAATAATTAAACTAATTTTTATACTTTTAAAGGAAGAACTTTAAATAAAATTTTATTTCTTATAGAATCTATTTTTAATTGGTTTAAAGCACTAATGATAAAATAAATTGTATCTTCATCCATTCTATCAAGTCTATCCTGACCAATAACTTCAATAATTCTCAATAAAGTAGCACCAGACTCATTGTTGTTTATCATCACTTGCATATCTGTTGGCATTTCATTTTCGCTTATGACGTATAGATCATCAAACTTATCAGAGATCTTAATACCATCTGCTTTAAGAGCCTCTAGAAATATTACATCTTTTTTGGAAAAAGAATATTTTTTATTTTTTTTAATTTTTTTAAGAAAATTATTAACGTCTTTTTCTATTTTTGACTTTGCATAATCACCATTAAAATAATTGATTAGTTTTGATTGATACATGACATCATTATTGTATTTTATTTCATCCGGTGAATTATTATCTAAATCAATATTTGTATAATAAAAACTTGTTAAATTATCTGGAATTTCTGTAGGATCAATTTTTTTTAAAAATTTTTTTAACTCAATATCAAATGCATTATTTATGTTATCTTTTTTAAAAGAGTTTTTCAAAATTTCTAACAATTTTAATTTTTCTATCATCTCTGACTCAAGTAAAATTTTCTGATAAAGTAAAGCTCTTGCTTCAACACCAGATAAAGTTTTAAAAGACTCTTTAACATTTAAGAGTTGATTAATATTAAATTGAAATCTCATATAAATTTCAAACAAATCTTTTTCTGAATAATTCTTATTATGAACAGCTTTTTCGATATTTAAAATCTTGTCGATTTCTGTTACATCAATTTCTTTAAAAGAAGATAACAAATTTGCAGACGATAAATATTTCCAAATGATTTTGGAAGTTTTTTCGTTAGGTTCAAATTGGAAATTTGGATTTGTTTTATGTGCAAGGTGAAAATCTAATATTGATTTATCAGATACTGTGTCATCGATTTTTGAGGTATAGCCAAGCAGAAAATCTATTTTTTTTTCAAAATATTTATCCTTGAAACCTAACTCCTTTTTTAAATCTAAAATTAATTGAGCCTCCTCAGTTTTTCCTAAATTTATTAAGCAATATATATTTAATTTCGAGAGGTACTCATCTGTTATGGGTTTTGAGTTCTCCGAGAATATATCGCAAGCTTTTTCTAAATTAAACTCAGATAAATAGTGATCTATAAAATGTCTAGAAAGCTTAGGGTTATCATTTAGAGATTTATTTTGATTTATATAATCTTCAATTAAATCAAAATTTGAATTTTTAATTAACCAATCAGATCTAAGTAGTAAGAATTCTTTCTCAGTTATATTTTTATTTGGGTAATGAGCGTTTGTTAAAATTGATATATTCATCAACTCAGAAGCATCCTCAGAAAGATTTAGTTTTGCGATTCTACCAAATAGATTTTTTAATTGATCGCCATCTGAATTGCTCCACATATTAATATCTAAATCAAAATCTTGTGGATCATATAACCCAGTAATTTCTATCTTCTCCGAACTCAAAAATGTATCTTGAACAACGCCTAAATTTTCATTGTTAGAAACATTTTTATAGATACTTGTTTCGGTTATCGAATTATTGTTTTGGTCAATTAGTGAAATAGACTCAGAATTTTGATCTTTATTTTCTTCATTCAAATTCCAAATATCAATCGGTTTATCAGAAGAATGAGACTTAAAAGAGGTTAATAAAATGAAAATAATTAGTAAAAATTTTTTACTTAACAATCTTAAATTTTTCATTTGGAATTACTTTTTGTATATCTTTTTTTGGTGCTGGAAATTCAATTTTATTTAAAAAGAAAACAATTCCAAGAATAAATAGTAAAATTAAAGTTAATTTAATTGTTACTCCAATTAAACTTTTTCTTGAACTTGTTTTTTTATAAAATTGCATATAACTTTAAGTATTTTCAAATTAAGACATATTTGTGTTTTTTCAATAAAGAAACTTATGGAATCAAAAGAAAATATTGTTTTTTTAGGTATGATGGGATCTGGTAAAACAAGCATTGGTAAATTAACTTCAAAAAAACTTAATTTACAGTTTTATGATGTTGATCAAATTATTGAAAAAGAGCTAAGAATGAGTATTTCAGATATTTTCGAAAAAAAAGGAGAGATGTTTTTTAGAGATATTGAGGAGAAAACTACACTGAAGATTTTAAAAAAGAAAAAAATCGTTGTATCATTAGGTGGCGGTGCGTTTATTAATAAGAAAATAAGAGATGAAATTTTAAAAAATCATTTTTCCTTTTGGTTAAACTGGAATTCAAAAACTTTAATCCAGAGAATTCAAAATAATAAGAAAAGACCTATAGCTTCGAAAGCTAATACAAATGAGTTAATAGATTTAATTAAAAAAAGGTCAATAATCTATTCTAGATCAAAATTTAAAATTAATTGTGAACAATTATCTAAAAATGAGATAGTAAATAAAATTATATATATATATGAAAACAAAAAAACTTTTGGTTAATACAAATCAGCAAAATTACCCTATATTTATTGGGTCAGGACTCATCTCAAATTTAAAGAAAATTATCAAAAAAGAATCAATAAACTATATGAAATGTTTAATTGTCATTGACAAAAATATTTCAAAAAAAAAAATCAATATAATAAAAAAAGAGCTAAATAATAAAAAAGTTTATACGCACTTTATAAAAGCGAGTGAAAAAAACAAAAATCAAAAAACTACTAATGAAATTTTAGAAATTTTATTAAAAAAAAATTTTTCAAGAGAAGATATTTTAATAAGTGTTGGGGGTGGTATAACCGGTGACATTACTGGATATGCTGCAAGTCTCTTTAAAAGAGGTTTAAAATTTATTAACATTGCTACAACTCTTTTGGCACAAGTAGACTCATCAATAGGTGGCAAGACTGGAGTAAATACAAAACACGGAAAAAACCTCATAGGAAGTTTTTACCAACCCAAATTAGTGATAAGTGATGTTGATTTTTTAGACACTCTCCCCAAAAGAGAAATTATATGTGGCTATGGAGAAATCTTGAAACATTCTTTAATTTCAAATAAAGATTTTTTTCAATTTTTAAACAAAAATTTTGAACAAATTTTGAAGTTTAAATCCCCATATATTGAAAGAACTATTTATGAAAGTTGTAAGATAAAGAAAAAAGTAGTCGAAAAAGATGAGAAAGAGAAAAATGTTAGGAAAATTTTAAACTTTGGTCACACTTTTGCACATGCTTATGAAGCAAGCCTAGGTTTTTCTAAAAAATTAAATCACGGTGAGGCTGTTATCTTAGGAATAACTACAGCTCTTAAATTTAGCAAATCAAATAATCTTTTACCGCTAAAGGAATTTAAAATTATTACAAATCATATAAAAAGTTTTAATTTGCCTAATGATATAAAAAAGTACTTTTCTTTAAGGGATATAAAAAAAATTGTGTCATTTATGAGCAATGATAAGAAAAATAATACAAATAAAATAAATTTAATTTTGTTAAAAAAAATTGGACTACCTTTGATTAATAAAAGATTTGATAAGAAAAAATTAAAAATATTTTTAAGTAAAGAATTAATGAATTAAAATTTGTATTGAGTGAATATTATTTTTAAGTTCTTTATCTAAAATTTTAAAAATTTTTTTATTACTTTGAACTCTGTTCATTTTTGAAAGTTCTTTTGAACTTATTAAAATCTTTAAATGAAATTTTTTTTTATCGTTACCTTTATGTTTTGAATGAAGAAATGATTTATCCTCAATCTTAATACTTTCTATAATGATTTTATTTTTTAATTTTTTTTTTACAATTGCAATTAAGTCATTTATATCCATTATGTATTTATTATATCATGAAAAATATTTGTGATTGGGATAATTGTAAAGAGCTAGGTGAATATAAAGCACCAGTTGAAAAAGATAATAGTAAAAAATTCAAAATGTTATGCTTAAAACATGTAAAAGAATTCAATAAAAATTGGAATTATTTTTCAGGCATGAATGACAATCAAATAATGAATTTTCTTAAATCAGACATGACTTGGCACAAACCAACACAAAGTTTTAGCTCTTCAGATAATTTTTTTAAGATACTTTGGAACAACACCTTAAAAGATGAATCTGATAAAATGAAAATTAGAAACGAGTATGATCATATGCGTCAATTTAAATTTGATCATAAAGATATTAAAGCTTTTGAAATACTTGGATTAACAGTTGGTATGAAATGGATAAAAGTACAAGAAAAATTCAAAACACTTGTCAAAAAATTTCACCCTGATATGAATTCAGGAAATAAAAAATATGAAGAAAAACTAAAATTAATTACATTAGCTTATACCCAGCTAAAAAAAACTTATAGAGAAAAAATTGACACCTAACATAGACAAGCAACCTGACATAAAAGTTTCAATAAAACAGACTTTCGGAATAGAATCTGAAATGGAGGTCAATGCATTTTCAAAAAAAAATGATTATGTGCCTGATATAGATAAAAATTATAAATTTGATAGAGATACAACATTAGCTATAATTTCAGGTTTTGCATACAACAAAAGAGTCCTTGTTCAAGGATACCATGGCACTGGTAAATCTACTCACATAGAGCAAATCGCTGCTAGATTAAACTGGCCATGCATCAGAGTAAATCTTGATAGTCACATAAGTAGGATTGATTTAATAGGAAAAGACGCAATTGTATTAAAAGATAATAAGCAAATTACTGAATTTAAAGAGGGGATTCTTCCTTGGTCGATACAGAACCCTGTAGCTCTAGTTTTTGATGAATACGATGCTGGAAGACCAGATGTAATGTTCGTAATTCAAAGAGTGCTTGAGTCAGAAGGGAATTTTACACTTCTCGATAAAAATAAAGTTTTAAAACAAAATAAATATTTTAGATTATTTGCAACTTCTAATACTGTAGGACTTGGTGATACCAGCGGGCTTTACCATGGCACTCAACAAATAAATCAAGGTCAAATGGATAGGTGGAATATTGTAACAACTCTTAACTACTTAAGTTTAGATAAAGAAATGGACATCATATTAGCTAAAAATAAATCTTTAAATAATCCTAAAGGAAAAGAGAAAGTCTCAAATATGATAAAAGTTGCATCCTTAACTCGAAAAGGATTTACTGCAGGAGATATAAGTACTGTAATGAGTCCAAGAACAGTACTGCATTGGGCTGAAAATGCAGAAATATTTAATGATTTAGGATACGCATTTAGAGTCACTTTTCTAAATAAATGTGATGAAATTGAAAAAAATACAATTGCTGAATACTACCAAAGATGTTTTGGAGAAGAACTACCAGAGTCACTAGCAAATATTCAAATTTAAATGAAAAATAATAAGGCTGAAAACTTAAGAGAAAAACTTAAGCAAGCTTTAACTTCAACAGCAAGAGTGATTTCTGATGATATTAGTCTTAAAAATATTGATGAAAAAAATAAAAAAGATTTGAATTTTGTAAATATTGAAAATTTTAACTCAAAAGGAGATTTCATTAAAGCTAGAGCAGAATCTGACTCATCCGCTTTAAAAAAAAAATTCTCAAATGATGAAATTTATAAAAAGAATTTACCTTTAAATTCTTCATATAAGTCTCTTTATTCTATCGCAGAAAAAGTAAGGTATGAATGCCTGGGCTCAAAAATGTTGAAAGGTGTAGAAAAAAATCTTAAAGAAAATTATGATCAAATAATCCAATTAAGAAGAAAAGACCAATTAAATTCAAAAGAAGATGTACCGGTAGTAGAGGCTTTTGAATTGTATATGTTAAAGAAATTTCTAAACGTCAAGTTAAATACCTTAACCAGTAATATGTTAAATTTTTGGGAGAAAGACTTCGATAAAGTAATAAACAAACACATTGAATTTTTAAAAGAAAATTTAGAATATCAAAATGAATATTCTTCAAAGTTTTCAGAAATATTACAAGAAATGGATATACTTAAAAATGAAGACAATGAGGAAACCAGGGAAGAAAACCAAGATGATGGTCAAAATAATCCATCCAATGATGATCAAGACAGTAATTCTGATGACTCTAGAGATGAAAACAACAACGAACAAACAGAAGCTAGTTTAGACTCTGAATATGAAATAGACGAATACAAACTTGATGAGCAACTAATTGATAGTGAGTACGATCAACAAAATAAAGAACAAATTATTCAAAAAAAAACAATTAATGATTTAAATACAGACTATAAAATTTTTACTACCAAATTTGATGAAATTACGAAGGCAGAAAACTTAGAAAACTCCAATGAAGCTTCAAAATTAAGAAAAACCTTAGATCAGCAGTTAATAGGTTTCCAGGACGTTATCACTAAACTTGCGAATAAACTTCAAAGACAGCTGTTGGCAAAACAAAATAGAGCCTGGGAGTTTGATTTAGAAGAAGGGTTATTGGATAGTTCAAAATTACCAAGAGTAATAATGGACCCTTATAATTCTTTATCTTTTAAAAAAGAAAAAGATTTAGATTTTAAAGACACTGTCGTTACTCTTTTAATAGATAATTCAGGGTCTATGAGAGGACGTCCAATTACAATTGCTGCAATTTGTGCTGATATTTTATCAAGAACCTTGGAAAGATGTTCTGTTAAAGTTGAAATATTAGGTTTCACAACTAAAAATTGGAAAGGTGGAAAAAGTAGAGAGTTTTGGAATAAAGAAGGTAAACCAAAAACACCAGGTAGATTAAATGATTTAAGACACATAATTTATAAAGGGGCTGATACACATTGGCGACAATGTAAAAATAATCTTGGTTTAATGTTAAAAGAAGGATTATTAAAAGAAAATATTGATGGTGAAGCAATTTCTTGGGCATTTAATCGATTAAAAAAAAGAAAAGAAGAAAGAAAAATATTAATGATTATCTCTGATGGTGCACCCGTTGATGACTCAACTCTGTCAGTCAATTCAGGAGATTTTCTTGAAAAACATTTAAAAAAAATTGTGAAATTTATCGAAGAAAAAACTGAAACTGAAATTTTAGCGATTGGAATAGGCCATGATGTATCAAGATACTATAATCGAGCAATAAAGATTACAGATGTCAATGAATTGGGAGATGTCATGATTTCTCAATTGAGTGAACTTTTTAAAAGTAAAAAAAATTTACATTAAAGATTGAACAAATCTTTATTTTTCCACTTTATCGTCACTTCAGCTCCACTTCTTGTTTGAGAATTCCAACAATTAACAGTTGCAAAATTTTTTTCTAATAAAGTCTTTCCTATAAATAATCCTAAACCTAATCCACTATTTTTAACAGATGATTTTAGATA
This sequence comes from uncultured Pelagibacteraceae bacterium, assembly GCA_902614355.1. Lineage (GTDB taxonomy): Bacteria > Pseudomonadota > Alphaproteobacteria > Pelagibacterales > Pelagibacteraceae > Pelagibacter. The sequence goes on along the minus strand of CACMKP010000001.1, from coordinate 230,225 downwards.
AGGTTCTCCTATTTTTGAGATAATATCATTCGGGTATCCCTCGCCATCATCCTCAATGGTCACAATAGTAGTTTCGGTATTTGATCTTAAATTAATATAAATTTTACTTTTGCAAAATTTATTTGCATTACCCACGAAATTTCTAAGACCGTAAACTATTTCGATTGATTTAGTTATTTTTTTTGAATACGCGTCTTGCTCAAAATTGAAATTAAACTGATTTTTGCTAGTTTCTTTAAAAGAAGATATTATTTCTTTTAAATAATCTCTCATAGTCAGATCTTCGTCAATAAAATTATCTTCTACATCAGGATTAAGTGATAGCTTCCTTAAAATTTGATTACATCTTTCAACCTGACTTGAGAGTAATTCAATGTCCTGAATTACATCTTTTTGATTTTTTAATTGTTTAGTCAATTCTTGTGAAATTATTTTGATTGTTGAGAGAGGTGTTCCAAGAGAATGAGCGGCGGCGGCGGCTTGACCCCCTAAAGATAACATTTCATGTTCCTTTGCCATAATTTCTTCCATTTTGTTTAAAGCTTCTTTTCTTAGTCTTGATTCTCGTCCAAATACTATTGCAAAATAATTTAGAAAAATTAATGCTATAATCAAAGAAATGGGTATTGAATAATAAATATAGTTACTTATGTGAAAGTGATTTGCTAGTGGATAAGGCAAATCACTTGAATAAAACGTGAGATAAATAATTGCAACACAAGTTATAAAAACTATAGATAAATTAGTTTTTATTCCAAGATTAGTTGAGGCAAAAATACTTGGTATAATTATAAAGATTATAAATGGATTTTTAGCGCCTCCGGTTAAATAGATTAAAACAGTTAATTGGGTTATATCTATAAGAAGAAATAGTAAAGCTAATCTATCCGATAGTTGAGTTTTTTTATAAATAAAGATTAAATATAAATTACTTAACACACCAAAAAAAATTACTAAATTGGTAAGAAAAAAGTTAAATTTAAAATCAAAATAAAGATAAACTAAGTAAACGGAGATTAATTGACCAATAATTCCAATCCATCTTAGATTTATATATGTAGATTTTTTAAGAGAATAATACTTTGAATCCTCAAAGAACTTCATTTTTAAATGTCTAAATTTTGAACATTAATTGCATTTGACACAATAAAATCTTTTCTCAAAGCAACGTCATTTCCCATCAATGTATGTATTAGATTTTGATCTTTTTTTAAATCTTTTGAATATTGAACTTGTAGTAAATTTCTTGTTTCAGGATTAAGAGTTGTACTCCAGAGCTCTTCTGGATTCATTTCACCCAATCCTTTAAATCTTTGAATATTCATTTTTGATTTCTCTAATTCTATTTTTTTTAAGTATTCTTTAGAACCTTTTTTTATATTTTTTAATTCTTTACTATTTTTAATTATAAAATTTTCTAACTCCTTCTCATCTCTAATATAAATGCCTTTACTTCCTTTGTTTATTTTAAATAAAGGTGGTTGAGCTAAATAAACATGTCCATTTTCAATAAGCTTATTGAATGGTTTATTATTGAAAAAAGTTAATAATAATGCTCTTATGTGTGATCCATCTACATCCGCATCTGTCATAATTATTATTTTGCTGTATCTTAAATCTTTTAAATCTATTTCCTGAGCTTTTGGGTCAAGTCCAAGTGCATTTATTAAAGTTACAATTTCATTTGAAGAAATCATTTTAGATAAAGCTTTGGTTCTTTGATCAGATCCATTTCCGTTTCCGCTTCCATTTTTTTTTATTTTAATGTCCTCAACGTAAGTGTTTAAAATTTTTCCTCTTAAGGGTAAGACAGCTTGATTTAATCTATTTCTCCCTTGTTTTGCTGAACCACCTGCAGAGTCTCCCTCAACAATAAATAGCTCGGTATCCTCTTGTTTTCCTATTTGACAATCGGCTAATTTTCCAGGAAGGCCACTCAATTCAAGGGCTCCTTTTCTTCTTACATTTTCTCTTGCTTTTCTTGCTACATCTCTAGCCATTGCCGCTTGAATTACTTTTGATAAAATGACCTTAGCTACAGAAGGGTTCTGATCAAACCATATAGATAATTTTTCATTAATAACATTTTCAACTATCATTCTTACTTCCGAGGAAACAAGCTTATCTTTTGTTTGAGAGGAAAATTTAGGATCTGGAATTTTAATAGATAATACACATGTTAGGCCTTCTTTGATATCATCTCCTGAAATTGTAAATTTATTTTTTTTAAGAAGATTATTTTCATTCGCATATTTATTTACAACTCTTGTTAACGCACTTCTAAAACCCAATAAATGGGTTCCTCCATCTTTCTGAAATATATTATTTGTGTAAGAAAATACTTCTTCAGAATAAGATGCATTCCACTTTAATGAACATCCGATTTCGATATTACCATTTTGACCTTCTATATAAATAGGTTTTTTAAATAAATCATTTCCATTCTTATTCTTTAATTTATCTCTTTTTTGATCCAAAAAATCTACAAACTCAATAATACCGCCATCAAATCTAAATTCTGTTAATTTTTCTTTTTTTAGACTAGCATCAATAAATGTAATTTTTATGCCTTTGTTAAGAAAAGCTAATTCCCTCATTCGCTTAATAAGTATCTTTTCACTAAATTTTATCGATGAAAAAATATCTTTTGAGGGTTTGAAGGTTATTTTTGTGCCAGTTTCTTTTGAGTTACCAGTAACTTTTAATGGTGCTTTTGACTCTCCATTCTGAAATTCGATATAATATATTTTACCATCTCTGTAAATTTCAAGTTTAAGATTTTCTGACAATGCATTAACAACTGAAACACCGACGCCATGAAGTCCTCCCGAAACTTTATACGAGTTGTGATCGAATTTACCGCCTGCATGTAATTGTGTCATGATTACTTCTGCGGCAGATTTTTTTTCTCCTTTATGAATATCGACAGGAATACCTCTACCATCGTCACGAACTGTGACAGTACCATCAGAATTAATTTTTACATCTATATTTTTACAAAAACCTGCTAAAGCTTCATCAATTGAGTTATCGACAACTTCGTAAACCATATGATGTAAACCAGTTCCATCATCAGTATCACCAATATACATCCCGGGTCTTTTTCTTACAGCTTCTAGACCTTTGAGAACTTTGATTGAGTCTGCTTGATAATTATTTTTATTAGTCATTTTTTTTCATATTTGGAAAAATTTATTATAACATTTTTTTAAAATATTTGTTTACTTATCGTTCGCTCAATCATTAAAAGTTGTGAAATTAAGGTTGAAAATATTGGCTTTTTTGATGGCGGAGAGAATGGGATTCGAACCCATGAAAGAATTACTTCTTTACACGCTTTCCAAGCGTGCGCCTTAAACCACTCGGCCATCTCTCCCGTATTTGAGTATATATTAGATAATACTTTTAATAAAATAACACTCTAAATATGGATGGTACAAGGCTAATTATACTGTATCAAATTTTCGGCCTATAATCAGAACCTTTGCCAACAATGGAGTTTAATAAACCTGCAAATCTTTTTTTTGAAATAACGAATTTCTTATTATTTCTTAATAGAAAATAAAATATCAATTTCATTAAAAGTTTAATTAATATTGGGAAAAAAACAATTATACTTAGAATATAACCTTTGTGTTTTTTACTGAAGTAAAATTTAGACCACATCCAATGCCAATTTCTTGACTTTTCAATTTCAAAACTATCGTGATGTTTGTGAGATTGATTTCCTAAGTGTGAAACTTCTGCGTTAATTTCAATTATTTTTTCACCACTTTCTTTTACCCTTTTACAAAGATCAGTTTCCTCCAAATACAGAAAAAAATTCTCATCAAAAAAATTATTAGAGAATTTTTTTTTATTCAGTATCATCGCCATTCCGGGTACCTCATTTACAATAACATAATCTTTATTTTCTTTGTTTTGTTTATAAATCTTAAATTTTTCAATTATTTGGGGTGCTGCAATAGCAAAATCAACATTTTGAATAATTGTGATTATTTTATCAATTTCCGATTTATATATTTTTGCATCTGGATTTATAAGAAAAAGATAATCGGTATCAGAATTTAAAATTCCAAAATTATTAGCTTTACCAAAACCACAATTGCCATTCATTACAAAAACTTTTAAATTTGGAATTTTATTTTCAAGATTTTTATAAAATTCATTACTACTAGAATTTTCTACTATGATTTTTTTACATTCTTCAGGGATATCTTTTAAACAATCATCGATGATATGTTCACTTTTAAATGTAACAATTATAAAAGTTAAATCAGAATAGCTTATCATTACTTAAATTTTAATCTCATCAGAAATTTTATCTAAAAGAAATTTTTGATAAAAAAACATCGTAACACCAATTATATTTATTAAAATATAATTTCTTTCATACATGTAATTTGTTTTTTCGTTATTTGAATTTGAGATTTTGGCAAAATTATTTTCCTCGATAGTAATTAACTTCGGATTAATTTTATCAAAATTTACTCCCTCCAAAACATCCATCTCATTACCTTCTGTATCAATATTCAGATAATCAGGATTTTCTATATTTCTTGAAATTAATAAGTCATCTAAAGTGTAAGCTTGTATCTCTATTTCTCTCTGTTCATTATTTTGTTTGACTAGAGAGTTTTGTTGATTAATTGGGGAATTTTCAAAATAAATTTTTTTTTCAGTTTTATTGCTAATCGCACAACAAATATTCATATCATTAGGTCTCGCTATTTTGAATAAATCTATAGAAGTTTTACTTAGATCTACATTTGTACCTTTCCAGCCTTTTTTAAAAAGTGTGTAGGTCAAAGAACCTTTAAATGGATGATATGCACCAATATCTATATATGTTCCCTTATCTTGATTTTTAAAAATTCTATTTACCATTACATCTTCAGCAAACTCAGCAAAATGTGAATTAGGAGATTTATTCTTATATAATTTTTGTAACTTATAAAAAAAGTACAAAAATTTATTATCATATTTATTTATCATCACTTCTCTTTTGAAATTTTAAGCACTCCTATAAACGCTTCTTGAGGTATTTCTACTCTACCAAACTGTTTTGATCTTGCTTTTCCTTTTTTTTGTTTTTCCAAAAGTTTTCTTTTCCTATCAGTCGCACCACCACCATGTATTTTAGTAAGTACATCCTTTTTGAAGCCTTTTATTGTTTCTCTTGCTATAATTTTTCCTCCTATTGCTGCTTGAATAGGTATCATAAAATTATGTCTTGGAATTAAATCTTTTAATTTTTCACAAACTTCTCTTCCAGTTTTTTGCGCAAAATCTTTATGTATCATCATTGCTAGTGCATCAACTGGCTCACCGTTGACTAAAATGCCAAGTTTAACTAGATCACCCTCTCTATGTTCAATTATTTCATAATCAAAACTTGCATATCCACTTGTCATAGATTTAATTCGATCATTAAAATCAAAGACTACTTCATTTAATGGTAGCTCATAAGAAATTACAGCTCTATTACCTGAATAACTAAGATTTTTTTGAATTCCTCTTTTATCTTGGCATAATTTTATTATAGAACCCAAGTAATTATCTGGGGTAATTATAGTTGCATTAATCCATGGTTCTTCTATTGATTGAGTCAATGTTGGATCAGGTAAACTTGAAGGATTTTGTAAATCTTTAATCTCTCCATTATTAAGTTTTACTTTATAAACAACACCGGGTGTGGTTGTTAATAAATTAACGTCGAATTCTCTCTCTAATCTTTCAGTAATAATTTCAAGATGTAATAATCCTAAAAAACCACATCTAAAACCTAAACCTAGAGCTGAAGAAGACTCAGCTTCATAAGAAAAGCTCGCATCATTAAGTTGTAACTTTGCCAATCCATCTTTTAATTTCTGATATTCGGAACTATCTACTGGAAACAAACCGCAGAAAACAACTGGTTTACTGGGCTTGAAGCCCGGTAAGGCCTCAACTATTGGTTTTGAGGCGTCACAAATTGTATCTCCAACTTTTGTATCTGATAAAACTTTAATTCCAGTGGTTATGAATCCTATCTCTCCAGAATTAAGTTCATTTACATCTTTAGGTTTGGGTGTAAATAAACCCACTTTTTCAACAATATAATCTTGATTAGTTGAAAGCATTTTTATTTTCATATTTTTTGTAATTTTTCCATTTATAACTCTTACTAAAATAACCACTCCTAAATATGAGTCATACCAACTGTCTACTAATAAACATTTCAAGTCTTGATCTAAATTACCTTTTGGACCAGGTAACTGATTAACTATTTGTTCTAAAATACTGTCTATACCCTCTCCAGTTTTTCCCGAACATGGAATGGCATCTTCAGTCTCAATACCAATTACATCTTCAATTTGTTTTTTTGTTCTATCTAGGTCTGATGCTGGTAAATCAATCTTATTTAAAACAGGTATAATCTTATGGTTTATATCCATAGCTTGATAGACATTTGCTAATGTTTGAGCCTCTACACCCTGTGTACTATCCACAATCAGTATAGAACCCTCGCAAGCATAGAGGGATCTACTAACCTCATAACTAAAGTCTACATGACCAGGTGTATCTATTATATTCAAAATATATTCTTTACCGTTTTTAGATTTGTAATTAAGTTTCACCGTTTGAGCTTTGATAGTAATTCCTCTTTCTCGCTCAATCTCCATTGAATCTAAAACTTGAGCTTTCATCTCTCTTTCGGTCAATCCTCCACATTTGTGAATTATTCTATCTGCTATTGTAGATTTGCCATGGTCTATATGTGCAATTATTGCAAAATTTCTTATATGATCAATTGTGGTCATTTTTATTAAGAACGGATCTTTGCGCCAGTTTTATTTTCTACTGTTTCAATAATTAATTTAGTAATACTTTCTAATTCATTGTCATTTAATGTTTTCTCTATAGATTGTATAGTAACACTTATTGCTATCGATTTTTGACTCTCAGGAATATTGTCACCTTCATAAACATCAAAAACTTTAATATTACTTATCAAATTCTTGTCTACACTTGCAATGGCATTAATTAAGTCTTGTGCATTAACATCTTTGTTTATGATAAATGCAAAATCTCTTTCAGACTTTTGATAATCTGAAACATTAAATTTATTTTTTTGGTCATTTAAGGTTTTTACTGATAATTTCAAATTGTCTAAAAAAATTTCAAAACCTACTAGAGATTCTGTTTTCATATCAATCTTTTTAATTATATTTGGATGAATTTCTCCAAAATAAGCTGCTACTAAGTTTTCGTTTTTTTTTAAAAATAATCTACCAGATTTACCAGGATGATAATAATTTGGAGTTTTGTTGTCTATAAAAAATTCTTCTGATTTATACCCTGCCTCAATTAAAGTTTGGACTACATCTTTTTTGACATCAAAGACATCAACATTTCTCTCTTTTTCAATCCAAGATAATCTTGATTTTTTTCCTGATGACAAACCACATACCACAGTATTTTGTTCACCTGGCCTAGAACCAGTGAAAGTTGGACCAATTTCATAAATCGATAAATCCTTAAAACCTCTATCAAGATTTTTATTCATATATATTATCAAGTTTGAGAATATTGAATTTCTTAAAACATCTAATTCCGTACTTATTGGATTTACAATCTTAATTTCTTTTTTAGTGTCTCTGAAATAATTATTGTAATTTGAGTCTGTAAATGACCAAGTTATTGCTTCTAGATAACCTTTAGAAGCAATTGATCTCTGTAAAAAATGAAATAATTTTTGGGATTTATTTAAAGTAGACTTCTTTCTTTTCTTGATTGGATCTATAATACTTATTTTATCATAACCACTTATTCTAACCAATTCTTCAACAATATCTATTTCTTGCGTGATATCAGGTCTCCATGATGGAACGGTTAATTCAAAAAAAAATTTTTTCTTTTTAAATTTGAAACCAAGATTTTCTAAAATTTTAAAAATTTCTTTAGTAGAAATTTTAAAACCTGCTACTTTTTCAACTAAATTTATGTCAAATTTAATTTTTTTTGTTTTATGAGTTTCAATTTTTTTAACATCAATTTTACTGATTTTACCACCACAGATTTCTTTAATTAATATTGCGGCTTTATTTAAGCCATCCTCAATTGATAATGGATCAATGCCTCTTTCAAATCTAAACTTTGCATCAGTATCAAGATTCAATTTTTTTGCCGTGGTTCTTATTGATCCAGGTTTAAAATAAGCTGACTCTAATAATATATTCTTTGTATCTAATTCTGTTCCTGATCTTGTTCCACCAATAATTCCGCCCAGTCCTAAAACACCTTTATGATCACTGATTACACACATTCCATCTTCAAGCTTATAATCCTTGTTATCTAAAGCAGTAAATTTCTCTCCTGATTTTGAATTACGAACAATAATACCCTTTTCGATTTTATCAGCATCATAAGCATGCAATGGACGATTGAGATCGAACATTACATAATTTGTAATATCAACTATTGCAGAAATTGGTTTTTGGCCTATTGAAATCAATTTGTCTTTAAGCCATTGAGGACTTTCAGTATTCTTTACATCAGTAATAAGGCAACTACCAAATATGCTACATCCCTGATTTTTTTCTTTTTTAATTTTTACTTTTAAAGAATGTCTATTATTTGATTTAATTTTTTTTTTCTTAAAATCAATCAATTTTCCGAAGCCTGAAGCAGCAAGATCTCTTGCAATTCCTCTTATGCCAAGACAATCTGGTCTATTAGGTGTTATAGATAAATCAATCAAGTTAGATTTTGATTTTGAAAAATAACTCTTGCCAATAATTTTTTTGTATCCCGATGATAGTTCAATTATACCATCACTCTCGTCAGATAAATTTAATTCAGACTCTGAACAAAGCATTCCATAAGAGGTAACTCCTCTTATTTTAGCCACAACTAATTTTGTTTTAGTTTTTGGGATAATTGATCCCGGAGGTGCATATACTGTAATTAGTCCCTCAACTGCATTAGCAGCCCCACATACAACTTTTTTAAATTCTTTTTCTCCGACATCAACATCGCAAACTTTTAGCCGATCTGCGTTTGGGTGCTTTATTGTTTTAATAATTTTAGCCACTGTAAAAAGTTCTTTATCTGAAGAAAGATTTTGTACTCCCTCTACCTCTAATCCAACATTGGTAAGTTGCTCTAAAAGATTTTTTTCTTTTAAATTTGTTTTTAAATGATCTTTAAGCCAGTCAAATGTGATTTTCATCTACTCAAGCCTCTATAATTTGTTGGTACATCCAAAGGATCAAATCCAAAATGATTTAACCATCTATAGTCACAATCAAAAAAAGCTCTTAAATCGTTAATTCCATACTTTAACATAGCCAACCTATCAATACCCATCCCAAATGCATATCCTTGAAACTTTATTGGATCTACTTTAACATTTCTTAAAACATTTGGATGTACCATCCCACACCCCAAAATCTCTAGCCATTGATCGCCTTCACCAATTACTATTTCGCCATCCTTCATCTCGTATCCTATATCAACTTCAGCAGACGGCTCTGTGAAAGGAAAATGACTTGGTCTAAATCTCATTTTAATTTTATCCAATTCAAAAAATTCCTTAATAAAATAATTTAGACATCCTTTTAAATGTCCCATATTAATATCTTTGTCTATATGAAGACCTTCAACCTGATGAAACATAGGTGCGTGTGTCTGATCGCTATCTGACCTATATGTTCTGCCAGGAGCTATTATTTTAAACGGTGGTTTGTCTTTTAACATTGTTCTAATTTGAACTGGAGAAGTATGAGTGCGTAATAATCTTTCTTTTTTTTCATCAAGATAAAATGTGTCATGCATATCTCTAGCTGGATGATTTTCCGGCGTATTAAGTGCAGTAAAATTATTATATTCACTTTCAACATCTGGACCTTCTTCAACGCTAAAACCAATTTCAGAAAAAATCGAGGATATTTCATCTATTGTTTGTGACACAGGATGAATTTTGCCTCTTACAAATGGTCTCTCAGGCAGAGTAATATCAATTTTTTCTTTTTGTAGTTTCTCTCTAATTTCCTCATTTTCAATTTCCTTTATTTTCAAATTAATTAAATCTTGTAATTCATCTTTAATAATATTCAGTTCTGAGGCAAATTTTTTTCTCTCGGTTTCTGCTATGGTTCCTATCTTTTTAAATTGTGATGAAACTAATCCATTCTTACCAAATAAATCAGATTTCATTTGATTTACCTCTGACAAGTTTAATTTACTTTTCAGTTTCAAAAGAAGTTCATTTTTTATTTTTTTAAGATCTGACATTTTTACAGATTATTTCTTCAGTGAAATAAAACAATAGTGAAGATTAATTTAGTGCAGATTGTGCTTTTTGGACAATAGTTTTGAAGGCTTCTGGACTATCATATGCTATCTCAGCAAGTATTTTTCTATCAATTTTAATTCCACATTTATTTAGGCCATTAATAAATTTGGAATAAGTTAATCCTTCAGCTCTTACACCTGCATTAATTCTTTGAATCCACAAAGATTTAAAATCTCTTTTTTTATTTCTTCTATCTCTATAAGCATATTGCATTGCCTTTTCCATGGCTTGTTTTGCAGCTCTAATAGTATTTTTTCTTCGACCCCACTGACCTTTAACTGCTTTTAAAACTTTTTTATGTTTTGCTCTACTTGTAACACCTCTTTTTACTCTAGCCATTTTAACCTCTTAAACTATAAGGCATATACGACTTAACAATTTTTCCATCTTGTTTTGACATTGTGGTAGTGCCTCTTAATTTTCTTATTTGTGAATTAGTTCTTTTGATCATTCCATGCCTTTTACCAGCCTGGGCCATAATAACTTTCCCTCTGGCCGATATCTTAAATCTTTTTTTTGCTGAGCTTTTGGTTTTTAATTTTGGCATAATTGAGCGAGGTTATACATACAAAGAAATAAATTTACAACCTATATTAAGGCTTATAAAGGCTGGATTACCATAATCATTTGCTTACCATCAAACTTTGGATGTAATTCTATTTTGCCAATATCTTTCATATCTTCTTTAATTTTAGCCATAAGCTCGTTCCCAAGGTGAGAGTGTTGAAGTTCTCTACCTTTAAATCTTATTGTAAATTTTACTTTATCACCTTTGGCAATAAATTTTTTTGCATTCTTTACTTTGAATTCATAATCATGGGTCTCTGTAACAGGTCGCATCTTTATTTCTTTCAATGAGACTATTTTTTGCTTTTTCTTTGCAAGGTTTGCTTTTTTTTGAGCATCATATTTAAATTTTCCCATATCCATAATTTTACAGACAGGTGGATTAGCATTGGGAGATATTTCTATAAGATCTAATCCCTCTCTCTTAGCGATTGTAATTGCCTCATTAGTACTCAAAATTCCTAAATTATTTCCATCATTTGCAATAACCTGAACTTCGGGTGAAGAAATTCTATTATTAGACCTCGGACCACGATCTTTAGTTCTTTTTTGAAAATAATTTTGTTTGATGTCTGCCACTAAATTTTAAGATACTTTGTTTAGTGCAGAAAAAGTTTTTAAAAATTTGTCTAATTTCATATTTTCTTGTTTATTAGAATCCAATTTTCTAATGGTTACACTCTTACTGTCAACTTCTTTTTTACCACAAATCAGTAGAATTGGTATTTTTGCTAAAGAATGTTCTCTAATTTTATAATTTAGATTGTTATTTTTTAAATCTACTGAAGAACTGATGCCTGAATTTTTAATTTTTTCACAAACTTTAATAGCATAGTTGTTGAATTCCTCAGATATAGGAATCACCATTGTTTGTGACGGAGATATCCAGAAAGGAAACTTTCCTGCATAATTTTCAATTAATATACCTATAAATCTCTCTAAGGAGCCAAACAAAGCTCTATGAATCATAACCGGCACTTTTTTTGCTCCATCCCTATCTACGTATGAGGCACCTAGTCTACCTGGCAAATTAAAGTCGACCTGTAAAGTTCCACATTGCCAATCTCTTCCAATAGCATCTCTCAAAACAAATTCGATTTTAGGTCCATAGAACGCACCTTCACCCTTATTTATACTATATTCTAATTTAGTTGCTTTAACTGCTTCTAATAAAGCAGATTCTGCTTTATCCCATACACTATCATCTCCAACTCTTAATTCAGGTCTATCAGAATATTTTAAAATGACATTTTCAAAACCTAAATCTTTATAAATTTCTAAAATAAGATTTGTTACTATCAAGCACTCTTGAGTAATTTGATCTTCGGTACAAAATATATGAGCATCGTCTTGAGTGAAAGCTCTTACCCTTAACAAACCATGCAATGCCCCTGAAGGCTCATAACGGTGAACTTTTCCAAATTCTGACATCTTTAAAGGTAAATCTTTATAGCTCTTAAGGCCTTGATTAAAAACTTCAATGCAACCCGGGCAGTTCATAGGTTTTACAGCAAAAATTTTTTCATCTGGAGTAGTTGTGGTGTACATATTTGCTCCAAATTTTTCCCAGTGTCCAGATTTTTCCCATAAACTTCTGTCTAAAACTTCTGGAGTATTTATCTCTTTATAACCAGCAATATTTTGTTTCATTCTCATATAATCGATTAATTTTTGAAATAAGGTCCAACCTTTTTCGTGCCAAAAAACCGAGCCTGGACTTTCCTCTCTAAAATGAAATAAATCCATTTCTTTTCCCAATTTTCTATGATCTCTTTTTTCTGCTTCTTCAATTCTTCTTAAATATTCATCTAGGTCTTTTTTGGTTGCCCAACCAGTTCCATAGATTCTTTGAAGCATTTCATTATTAGAGTCGCCACGCCAATAGGCTCCCGAAACTTTTGTTAGTTTAAATGCTTTACCAATTTTGCCAGACGATACTAAATGAGGACCTCTGCATAAATCATGCCACGTATCACCGTGATGGTAAATTGAAAGCTCCTCACTTTCGGGAATACTTTCGATGATTTCTGCCTTATATTTTTCACCAATTTTTTTAAAATGGCTTATTGCTTTATCTCTTTCCCAAACCTCTCTTCTTGTTTTTACGTCTTTGTCTATTATTTCTGACATTCTTTTCTCAATTTTTTTAAGATCTTCATCAGTAAATGGATCTTTTCTTGCAAAATCATAATAAAATCCATTCTCTATCACTGGTCCAATTGTAACTTGAGTTCCAGGATATAGTTCTTGAACAGCCATAGCCATAATGTGAGCAGCATCGTGTCTAATGACTTCTAATCCCTCTGGATCTTTTGCAGTAAAAATTTTTACTAAAGAGTCTTCTTTGATCGAAAAGTATAAATCCTTGAGCTCACCATTTACACTCATTATCAAGGCTTCTTTATAAAGAGATTTGCTTATTTTTTCTGCAATTTCTAAACCTGTGACCTCTTTTGGAAACTTAAGATTATTTCCATCTGGTAATTTTATTGTAAGCATTTAATTAACTAATTTTTTATATTCTGAATAAGTAGAAAAGCACATTTTTTCAACATTAAATTTTTTTACAACGTTTTTTCTACCTTCAATACCCATAGTTTTCAATAAGCTTTCATCCATATTTAAAGCTTGCATTATTTTTTTACTTAAAGATTTTGGATCTCCTGACTCAAACAATAAACCTGTTTTTTCATTAATCACGGTTTCATTTGATCCACCGATATTACTAGCAATTATCAGCTTTTCCATTGATTGGGCTTCTACCGCAACTCGTCCAAATGCCTCCGGTTCAATTGATGCTGAAACAATTATATCTGAAACTTTATAAGCCAAAGCCATATTTTCACATGAGTCAATAAATTTTATTTGGTTAGAAATTTTGAATTGTTCACGAAGATGATGTAACTTTTTTTTATACGCATCACGTCCTTGATCATTACCTAAGATAACCGCATAAAATGCTTCGTAACCTAATTCAATGTTAACCAAATTTATCGCTTCAATAAATAGTTCCTGACCTTTCCAGGATGTTAATCTACCAGGTAACAAAATAATCTTTTTATTTTCTAATATACCCCATTCGTTCAATAATTTTTTTTCATCCTTTTCTAACAATGTACTGGAGTCAAAATAATCAACATTAATTCCTCTAAATATTACAAGTAATTTTTTTTTTACATCAATGAGATTTGAGTATTTTTCTTTGATATGGGAAAAAATAAAATTAGATCCAGCTATAACAAGATCTGACCTAACCATAACCGAATTATAAAATTTTTTGATTTTCCCATTGAAATTATATGTTCCATGGAAAGTTGTTACGAATTTTCTTCCCGTTAATTTAGTTGCAATTAAACAAGACCAAGCTGGCGCTCTACTTCGAGCATGAACTATAGATATATTGTAAAATAAAATAATAAAAACTAAAATTATTGAGTTTAATAAAATTAAAAAAGGATTTTTGCTATGAACAGGTAATCTGATCAACTTTACTTTTTTCCTATCTATAAATTTTGTTAACTCGCCACCACTTGTAACTATGAAAGAATTGCAGTTATTTTCTGGGAGATAATGAGCAATATCATAACAACCGGTTTCAGCTCCCCCGTAGCCTAGTTTGGGGATAACTTGTAAAACTTTTAAATTAAATGACATTAGAATTAATTATATAATAATCGAAATAACTAATAAACTTTTATGACTAAGTTTAAATACTTAAAACTAACAAAAACTAAAAGAATAAGATATTTGACGAATTTTAAGAAGAAAAACACTTATCTTGTTTTTCTTCATGGTTTTAAATCAGACCTAGAGGGTCAAAAACCCAAAACCTTTTTAAGATTTGCAAAGAAAAATAATTTAGGTTTTTTAGCTTTAGAATATTCTGGCCATGGAAAATCATCAGGAAAATTTATTGATGGGAATATAACCAAATGGACAAATGAAACTTATCAACTAATTAGAAAAATTGTTAAAAAAAATAACATAATATTAATTGGGTCAAGCATGGGTTCTTGGATTTCATTAAATCAATTTAAATATTTTAAGAAACAAATCGTAGGTTTTTTAGGAATTGGGTCTGCGCCCGAATTTCTAGAACACTTAATGTGGAAGAAATTTACAAAAAAAATTAAATTGGAAATCATCAAAAATGGCATATATCCTCTTAAATATGGTGACTACACTTATCTAATTACCCAACAATTAATAAAAGATGGAAAAAAGAATAAAGTTTTAAACAAAAAAATAAATCAAAATGTAAATGTAACAATGGTTCATGGGAGTAAAGATGAGTCTGTTCCTGTAATTTACTCAAAAAAAATTCTGAAAATGTTTAAATCGAAAAAAAAGAAATTAGTAATTGTAAAAAACGGTGATCATAGTTTGTCTTCACCCAAATGGCTTAAAATATTGAAAAGAGAATTAAAATTAATAATTAGCTAACTTTTTGTATTTTTGTTTTTGTAGAAATTGGGTTTTTAAGTTTATCTATCATTTCTTTTGGGCAAACCTGTACAAAATTCTTTAACTCGTTCTCAAAATCATCAATTATTTTTTTTGACAAATTAGATCCAGTTTCATTACTATGTTCGAGTACTAATTCTTTTAAAAATTTTGACCAATATTCAGTCTCTACATTTTGCCATACAACTGAGTCGGGGTTTACTTTTTTTTCGAATTCTTTTGATTTATCATAAATAAAAGCCATACCCCCTGTCATACCAGCTGCAAAATTATCTCCAACATCTCCAAGAATTACTGCCGTTCCACCTGTCATATATTCACAACCATTTGAGTCACAACCTTCGATAACAGTTATTGCACCAGAATTTCTTACTGCAAATCTATCCCCGGCTTGACCGGCTGCAAAGAGTTTTCCTGACGTTGCACCATAAAGAACTGTGTTACCAATAATAGTATTCTCATTTGATATCAAATTACTTTCATCAGGAAGTTTTATTGAAATGGTGGCTCCTGATAAACCTTTACCAACGTAATCATTTGCATCACCTTTTAAATTAAGTTTAAGTCCTTTAGCTGTAAATGCCCCAAAAGATTGTCCAGCTGAACCTTTAAAATCAAGAGTTAAAAAATTTTCCTCTAATTTTTCATAGCCATATTTTTTATACAAGTGATGTGAAATTCTAGTACCCACAGCTCTATTCGTATTTTGAATTAAAAACTCATTATTTATTTTCTCAGAGTTATCTAAAGCCTTTTCTATTTGAGGCCAAATCTCTTGATCCAGCGTATCTGGAACTTCGTTAATTTCTGATATCTCACAGTACCTCTTGTTATTACCAGGGTCTGCTTGTACAAATAATGGATTAAGATCTAAATCATCTAGATTGGGCGAGGCTTTACTTACTTGCATCAATAAATCTGTTCGACCGATAACTTCATTTAAGGATTTAAAACCAAGTGAAGCTAAAATTTCTCTTACCTCTGTAGCGATAAACGTAAACAAATTTACTACTTTATCAGGAGTCCCAGTAAATTTTTCTCTTAGTTTTTCATCTTGTGTACATACTCCTACAGGACAAGTATTTGAATGACATTGCCTTACCATAATGCAACCCATCGCCACTAAAGCTGTAGTTGCTACACCATATTCCTCTGCACCCATCATAGCTGCAATAACAACGTCTCTTCCCGTTTTAATGCCTCCATCAGTTCTTAAAGTAACTTTGTGTCTTAGATTATTTAATGTCAAAACTTGATTTGCCTCTGTAAGTCCCATTTCCCAAGGAATGCCTACATATTTTACACTCGTTTGTGGTGTAGCTCCAGTTCCTCCATTATGTCCTGAAATTAAAATTATATCAGCTTTAGCTTTGGCCACTCCAGCCGCAATGGTACCTACGCCTGATGACGCAACTAATTTAACTCCAATTCGTGCCTTTGGGTTAATTTGTTTTAAATCATAAATAAGCTGGGCTAAATCTTCAATTGAATAAATATCATGATGTGGAGGTGGAGAAATTAATGTTACGCCTGGTGTTGAATGTCTTAGCTTAGCAATTTCATCTGTTACTTTAAATCCTGGTAATTGACCACCCTCACCAGGTTTTGCACCTTGAGCAATTTTAATCTCAATTTCATTACAATTGTTTAAATAATTTATAGTTACACCAAATCTTGCAGATGCGATTTGCTTCACTCTCGAATTCGCACTATCACCAGTGTCCATGATTTTGAATCTATTTGCATCTTCACCACCTTCTCCGCTACAGGATGCACCTTTAATCCTATTCATCCCAATAGCCAAAGTTTCATGTGCCTCCTTAGATAATGCTCCATGAGACATACTTCCACTACCAAATCTCTTTAATATTTTTTCTATCGGTTCAACCTCAGAAATTTGAATAGATGGGCCTAATTTTTTTTTTCTAAAATCAATCAAATCCCTTAAATTAATTGGTGGCAAGTTATATATTCCCTCAGCATATTTTTTATATGCTGAATAAGAATTTGACCCCACTGCACTCTGTAATAAGTGGATTAATCTACCTTGATATTGGTGAGTTTCTCCATTTTTTCTGTATCTATAAATACCACCAATAGGCAAAACCGTATCAGTACTCTCAAATGCTTCTTTATGTATTGCACGTATTTTTTTTTCAATTCCTGACAATCCAATACCAGAAATTTTTGAGGTAACTCCTGGAAAATAATCATCAACTATTGATCTGCTTAGACCAACAGTCTCAAAATTACATCCACCCCTATAAGAACTTAAAACAGAGATACCCATTTTTGACATGATTTTTAATAATCCTGCATTCACTGATTTGATGTACCTTTCAACACATTCATCAAAACTATACTGACCAAATAACTTTTTCTCATGTCTTTGATATAAACTATCAAAAGCTATATATGGATTAACTGTAGTTGCTCCAACTCCTATCAATGTTGCAAAAGAGTGGGTGTCTAACGCCTCACCAGATTGAACATTAATTGAAACATATCCCCTCAATTTTTTCTCAATTAAAAAAGTATTAATCGCTCCAACGCATAACAACATTGGCATAGGCATTCTCTTATCCGAAATATCTTTGTCACTTAAAACTAATTGTGTCACACCCTGTCTGACAGCAATTTCTGACTCTTTTTGGATCCTTTTAATAGAGTCAAATAAATTTTTCTCATTCGAAAAAGTACAATCTATAGAAACAGAATTTTTGCCAAAAAAATTAATAAATTTATTAAATTGTGAATTCGATAATACTGGGCTATTCAAAACATAAATATTTTCTTTCGTTAAGGTATCAAAATCTAAAATATTCCCAAGATTACCAAATCTAGTTTTCAAACTCATTACTTTATTTTCTCTTAGAGAATCAATCGGTGGGTTAGTCACTTGGCTAAAGTTTTGTCTAAAAAAATGATAAAGCGGTCTGTATTTATCTGATAAAACTGCTAGAGGCGTATCATCACCCATAGAACCTGTCGCTTCTTTAGCGTCTTCTGCCATTGGATGTAAAATTAGCTCTAAGTCTTCTAAGCTTATTCCAAAAGTGTGTTGTCGTCTCCTTAGATCTTCGCCATCAAAATTATGTTTCTCGTTTGAAATGGACAATTTTTCATCTAAATCTATTATCTGAGAATTAAAATGTTTATATTCTTTTGCCAAATAGTCTTTAATTTGGTTATTGGTAAATAATTTACCTTTTTCAATTCTAACCCCAATTATCTCACCCGGACCTAGTCTACCTTTTGATAAAATTCTTTTTTCATTTAATTCAATCATTCCAGTTTCAGATCCAGCAAATAGAAATTTATCTTTTGTTATTGCGTACCTTAAGGGTCTTAAACCATTACGGTCATTTGCTGCAATAACCCATTCATTATCTGTTGCAGCAATTGCTGCAGGACCATCCCAAGGTTCCATAGTGCTATTTAAAAAATTAAACAGTTGTTGATGGTTTTTTGGAAGAGTTTTATTTCTTTTTGACCAAGCATCAGGGATCATCATTAATTTTGCTAAAGGCGCAGGTTGACCTGATTTATTTAATAACTCAAAAACATTATCTAGGGCTGCAGAATCTGAAACTCCTTTTTGTATAACTGGCTTTAAATTTTCAATATTTTCAAAAAAAGGACTACTCATCTCTTGTTCATGAACTCTCATCCAGTTTTTATTTCCTTTGTAAGTATTAATTTCACCATTATGGGCGACTGCTCTAAACGGTTGAGCCAAACTCCAGCTCGGAGCGGTGTTAGTTGAAAATCTCTGATGAAAAATTGCAAATCTTGAAATAAATCTCTCATCCTTTAAATCCAAGAAAAAATCTGAAATAGCCTCAGCTAAAAACATGCCTTTATAGATAATTGATTTAGCGCTTATTGAACAAATATAAAAGTTATTTAATGATAAATTGAATGCTTTATTCTCAATTTTTTTTCTTGTTTCATAAATTTTTCTCTCAAGATCTTTATCAAGTAGATTTTTATTATTTGCTTTGAAAAGCACTTGAATTATCTCTGGCATAGTTTGAAAAGCCTTTTCCCCTAAAACTTTTGGATTAACAGGCACCTGCCTCCAACCATAAATACTAAAATCATTTTTGGTTAACTCACTTTCTACAATGGTTTTACAGCTTTCCTGTGAAGCATAATCATTCCTGGGTAAAAAAATCATCCCAACACAAATATCAGAACCATCGTGTATGTGACCTGTAACTTCTATTTTTTCTACAAAAAAATTTTTAGGTATTTCTAAATGTATTCCTGCCCCATCACCCGTTTTTCCATCAGCATCAACAGCACCTCGATGCCAAACAGCTTTTAAAGCTTCAATTCCATATTCTACAACTTCTCTTGATTTTTTTCCCTCTGTCGATGCAATTAACCCTACACCACATGCATCATGTTCCATTTCTTTAGAGTAAACATTATTTTTAGTGAGTAAATCTATATTTTTTTTATAAGTACTCATTATGCAACTTGTGATTTTTTTAATTCTATATTCTCAAGATAAGACTTAATTGATGACGCAGCGTCTCTTCCATCTTTTATTGCCCATACCACTAAAGATGCACCTCTTACAATATCTCCAGCAGCAAAAACACCTTTGATATTTGTTTCCATGGTATCAAAATCAGCTTTTATTGTTCCCCATTTTGTAACTTGTAACTCTTGTGCTTCAAATAATAATGGCAAGTTTTCAGGATCAAATCCTAAAGCTTTTATTACCATATCTGCTTTAATTTCAAATTCAGATCCTTGTTTAATTTCTGGTCTTCTTCTACCTGAGTCGTCTGGATCTCCAAGTTGGATTTGATCTACAATTAATTTTTCGATTTTATTTTTTCCTTTAAATTCTTTGGGACTAGACAACCAAACAAATTCAACACCTTCTTCTTCTGCGTTAGCTACTTCTCTTGCAGATCCAGGCATATTATCTTTATCTCTTCTATACAGGCATTTAACCGAGTTAGCTTTTTGTCTTACTGAAGTTCGTACACAATCCATTGCTGTGTCCCCACCTCCAATAACTACAACATCTTTACCTTCAGCATTTAATATACCTTTATCGAATAAATCAACTTTGTCTCCCAATCCTTTTTTATTTGATGCAGTCAAAAACTCCATAGCAGGAAAAATATTATCTAAGTCGTTCCCTGGCAGATTAATCTCTCTTGGTTTATAAACCCCAGTAGCAATTAAAATTGCATCATGTCTTTTTCTTAGTTGCTCTAAAGTTGCATCCTTACCAACTTCAAAATTTTGTTCAAATTTAATTCCACCATCTTTCAACAATTTGGTTCTTCTCTCGACTACATGTTTTTCTAGTTTAAAATTTGGTATACCATAAATTAACAAGCCACCTGCTCTGTCATATCTATCATAAACAGTGATTTGATATCCATTTTTCCTAAGTTGTTCAGCGGCTGCAAGTCCAGCAGGTCCAGCACCAATTATTCCAACACTTTGATCTTTTTCATGTTTGACTGAAATTGGTTTTACCCATCCATTCTCCCATGCACTATCTGTAATATATTTTTCGACTGATCCAATTGTAACAGTGCCATGGCCTGACTGCTCAATAACGCAGTTACCCTCACACAATCTGTCTTGTGGGCATATTCTACCACAAACCTCAGGCATATTATTTGTGCTTTGAGATAATTCGTAAGCTTCCCTTAATCTGCCTTCAGCAGTCAATTTGAGCCAGTCTGGAATATTGTTACTTAACGGACAATGGACTTGGCAAAAGGGAACACCACATTGAGAGCATCTACTTGACTGCTCTTGTGCTTTTTGAGTTATAAATTCGTCATAGATTTCATTGAAATCATCTTTTCTATTATCTACTCCTCTTTTAGGTGGAGTTTGTTGACCTATTTTGATGAATTTTAGCATTTTATCAGTCATATTTTTTTAAATTTAAGGCAAGATATACATTGTTTTTATTAGTAAAAGAAATATATAGGTCAGTTACTTTGACCTAATTTTAACAATATTTAGCTTAAAACCTACTTAATCTGATTTTTGCATATCTAATATGATTAAATCGAATTGTTTAAAATGAATATTTTTTAAGTTACGACACTTATATGTTTCGAGATTTTATAGAAATTTTAATTCTTTCTTCGATTCAGGGAATCTCTGAATTTTTACCCATAAGCTCATCAGCCCATTTAATATTAGTATCAAATTTTTATGATTTAGAGACAAGTTCTTTGTTGATAGATATAAGTTTACATTTAGGCTCATTAATTGCGGTAATTTTTTTTTTTAGAAAAGAACTATTTAATCTAAGAAATAATAACAGATTATTAAGTTTAATAATTATTGGCTCTTTGCCTTTAATACTATTCGGATATATTTTGTACACAACAGAATTTATTCATCTTCTAAGAAACACAAAAGTAATTGCATCGACAACATTGTTTTTTGGATTTATACTTTTTTTTGCTGATCAAAGAAAAACTGATAGATCTATCTCATCAGATTTGAATATTAAATCAGTTTTATTGATAGGTTTATTTCAAATTTTAGCATTAATACCAGGAGTTAGTAGAGCTGGAATAACAATTACGGCAGCAAGATTTTTAAACTTTAATAGAATTGACTCTAGCAAAATTTCTTTTTTATTATCTATACCTGCTTTGGCAGGTGCAAGCTTTCTAGGTTTAAGAGAAGCTTTTGAACAATCAATAGAAATAAATTATTTATTATTAATTGCTGCCTTCTTATCCTTTATGTTTTCATTTTTTACAATTAAATATTTTCTTAAATTTATTAATAAAATTTCTTTTAACATATTTGTAGTATATCGAATAATTCTTGGCTTAATTTTATTTTTAATAATATATACTTAGCTTGTTTTCTTAATTAATGGAACTAATTGGGATAATAAGACCCCACTTAATATGAAAAAGCAACCAAGTAGATTATTAATTCCTAATATTTGATTTAAAAGAAACCAAGCAGCGATCGTTGCAAATACACCTTCCAAGGAAAAAATTATTGCTGCTGGTGCTGGTGTTATGTTTCTTTGGGCATAAATTTGCAAAACAAATGCAAAACCACCCGATAGAATTCCAGCATATAAAATTGAATCTATTTCGTTCAAAATATTTTCAATTACAAATTCTTCAGAAAATAAACCTATAATAAATGAAAATAGTGCAACTAGTAAAGTTTGAATTGCACCGATCATTAATGGTAGATTGTACTTTTTAATAATCATGCCAGTAAAAATAATATGTGTACTCCAAAATAAAGCTCCCAATATCACAAGAGTGTCACCCAGTCTTACAGTTGCATCTTGAAAATTTGTTAACAAATATCCACCAATCAAACATAAAATTACTGATGGCCATACACTCCAATGTAAAAAATCTTTTTTAAAGATGAAAATAATTATGGGGACCATTGGTACATAAAAAATCGTAAAAAAAGCAGCATTTGCTACATCGGTGTAAAGTAACGCAACCTGTTGTAATGCTGAGCCTAAAAATAATGACACTCCAATTAAAAAGGACAGAATAATGAATGTTTTCGTATCAAATCTAAATTCCTTTTTTAGTTTTTTTGCTTCAAATAATAATGCTAATGGAATAATTGCTAGAAAACCCACAAAAAATCTTACAGAATTAAAAGTGAATGGACCGATGTCATCCATACCTGTATCCTGTGCAATAAATGTAGTCCCCCAAATGAAAGTGCATAATAATGCACTAAATAATGAGAGAGTTTTTGACATATTTTTTATACAGCTAATTTATAAGCAAAATTTTTTCCAAGATTATCTTTTAGATCGTTGTTAAATCGAGCGGCTTCGGCTCCATCTATTATTCTATGATCATATGATAAAGATAAAGGTAGAATTGTTCGCGTCATAAACTTTCCATCAATAAAAATTTGTTTTTTTTGAGATTTACCAACTCCTAAGATTGCGACTTCAGGATAATTAATAATAGGTGTAAAAAAAGAACCACCAATACCTCCCAGACTCGTTATAGTCATGGAACCACCAAATAATTCTTTTTTGTCAATTTTAAGATTTCTGCATTGATCACTTAATTTTTTAAGCTCAGTACCTATTAAAGTTATGTTCTTGTTATCAGCATTTCTTAGTTTTGGTACCATAAGCCCATGCTTCGTATCCACAGCTATTCCAATGTGATAATACTTTTTTTGAGTCATTTTTCCTTTATCAATTTTATCAATAGATGAATTAAAATTTGGAAATTTTTTTAGTGATGCAGTTAAAGCTTTAACAATAAAAGCTAAAGGAGTAATTTTTTTTTTTTCTCCTGTGTAAATATCTTTAAGAGAAGTTCTAAACTCTTCTAATTCTGTTATATCTGCCTCGTCATGATTGGTCACATGAGGAATATTGGACCAAGAATTCATAAGATATTTAGATGAAAGTCTTTTTACTCTTGGAATATCCTTTATTTCCGTTTTTCCAAATTCAGAGTGAGAATACTCTAGTTCTATTGTTTCATCTTTCTTGAATTCTTTTTCAATATTTCTCTCAGGCGTTCTTGCAACAAATGACTTGATATCACTTTCGGTTACTCTTCCTAATCTTTCACTGCCTTCAACTTTACTAATATCGATACCGAGTTCTCTAGCAAATTTTCTAACTTTTGGTGAGGCTGAAGTTTTTTTTGAAAAATCTTTTACGATGATATTTTTTGGTCCAACTTCTTTTTCAATTTCTATTTTTTTTTCTTTGATGTTTTCTTTTTTAGTTGATTGTATTTCTTTAGTTTCTACTTTGTTGTCTTTTAATTCAATTTCTAAAATCTTACTACCCTCAGAAACCTTATCACCAACTTTTAAGTTTAATTCTGTAACTAATCCATCATGTAATGAGGGAATTTCAACACTCGATTTATCACTTTCAATTGTGATTAAAGGATCATTTTTTTTAATCTCTTGACCTTTTTTGATTAAAATTTCAATAACTTCTACATCTTTGAATTCACCAATGTTTGGAACTTTTATATCTTTTTTTGACATTCTATAGTTTTGTTGGCATAGGTTTATCAGTATCAATCTTATACTTTTTAATTGCTTCTTTAGCATATTTTGATGCAATAAGCTGTTCCTTAGCTAAAATGCTCAACCCATATGTTGTGATATGTTCCTTATCAACCTCAAAAAATTTTCTTAACTCTTTTCTTGTATCACTTCGTCCAAATCCATCTGTTCCTAGTGAATAAAAACTTTTGTTTACATAAGGTCTTATCTGATCGGAGTTCATTCTCATATAATCAGAGGCTGCTAAAATTGGCCCTTCAGTGTTACCAAAACATTTTTCTACATAGCTTTTTTTAGGTTCTTTATCAGGGTTTAGAAGATTATATCTCTCTACCTCAAGACCGTCCCTTCTTAATTCGTTAAAGCTTGTTACACTCCAAATTTCACTATCGATTTGATATTCATTTTGTAATATTTCTGCACCAGCTATCATTTCTCTTAATATTGTGCCAGATCCAAGAAATTGAATTTTAGTTTTTTTATACTTATTAAACTCCTTTATTTTGTACATTCCTTTTAAAATACCCTCTTCACATGATTTATCTTTTGGCATTTCTGGATGAGGATAATTTTCATTCATGGTTGTAATATAATAAAAAATATTTTCTTTTTTCTCATGCATTCTTCTTAAACCTTCTCGAAAAATGACTGCGAGCTCATAGTGAAATGTTGGATCATATGATCTGCAATTAGGAATAGTCGAAGCCATTATGTGGCTATGACCATCTTGATGTTGTAAACCTTCTCCAGCAAGAGTTGTTCTTCCAGCAGTAGCTCCAATTAAAAATCCTCTGGACTGACTATCTGCACCTGCCCAAGCAAGATCTCCAATTCTCTGAAAACCAAACATTGAGTAGAAAAGATAAATTGGGATCATTTCTATATCATGGTTGGTATATGAGGTTCCTGCAGCTATCCAAGATGACATTGCTCCAGCTTCATTAATTCCTTCTTCTAAAACTTGACCGCTCTTTTCCTCTTTATACGAACTTAGTTGAGCAGAGTCCTCTGGCTCATATTTTTGTCCCTCATGTGCATAAATTCCTATCTTTTGGAAAAAACCTTCCATTCCAAATGTTCTAGCTTCATCAGGAATGATTGGGACCAGTCTCGGTGCAACATTTTTATCTCTCAAAAGATTTGTCAACATTCTAACTAATGCCATTGTGGTCGACATTTCTTTTTCACCTGTAGAAACCTTCATATTATCGAAAATATCTTTTGGAGGTGCTTTAATAGGCTTTGCATAAGTAGTTCTCTCAGGAATAAAGCCACCCAACTGAAGTCTTCTTTCTTTAATGTATTTTATTTCAGGAGAATTTTGATCTGGCTTGTAATACTCAATATTTTTGACCTGCTGGTCTGTTAATGGAACATCAAATCTATCTCTATAATACATTAGGTCTTCAACATCTAATTTTTTAGTCTGATGGGTTGTATTTACGCTCTCACCACTTTTACCCATACCATAACCCTTTATAGTCTTAGCAATTACTACAGTGGGACTACCGACATTTTTAGATGCTTTGTCATATGCTGCAAAAACTTTGTGAGGATCATGTCCACCTCTATTTAATCTCCAAATATCCTTATCTGAAAGACTTGAGACAAGTTCTGAAGTTTCTGGATATTTTCCAAAAAATTTTGCTCTAACGTAAGCTCCATCTCTTGCTTTCATTGCTTGATATTCTCCATCAACTGTTTCATTCATTGTCTTGATAAGGTGGCCTGTTTTGTCGTTGGCTAACAGTGAATCCCAATATGAACCCCAAATTACTTTAATAACATTCCATCCGGCTCCTCTAAAAATTCCCTCTAATTCTTGTATAATTTTTCCATTACCTCGCACGGGACCATCTAATCTTTGAAGGTTACAATTTATAACAAATATTAGATTATCTAAATTCTCTCTAGCGGCTAAACCAATTGCTCCTAAAGACTCAGGCTCGTCCATTTCGCCATCACCTAAAAATGCCCAAACTTTTCTACCTTCATCCTTAATTAGTCCTCTATTAATCAAATATTTCATATATCTTGCTTGATAAATCGCTAACATTGGTCCTAAACCCATAGAGACTGTTGGAAATTGCCAAAAGTTTGGCATTAACCAAGGATGTGGATATGAAGATAAACCACCAGGTTTAACTTCCTGTCTAAAACTATCCAATTGTTTTTCATTAAGTCTTCCCTCAAGAAATGCTCTAGCGTACATACCAGGTGCACTGTGGCCTTGAAAATAAACAAGATCTCCTCCGAATTTATTATTTTTTGCCCTCCAAAAATGATTCATTCCAACATCATATAAAGTTGCAGCAGATGCAAAGGTTCCAATATGACCTCCAAGTTCAGGAAATTTTTTATTTGCCCTTACTACCATTGCAGCGGCATTCCATCTAATTAATGATCTAATTCTTCTTTCTATATTCTGATCACCACTCGATTTCTTTTCTTCACTTACAGGAATTGTATTTATATAGGGAGTATTTTGTGTGTATGGGATATTGGCTCCCTCCATATAAGCTTTATTGATTAATTCCTTAATCAAATAGTGAGCTCTATGATTACCATCTTTTTCAATAACATCTGAGAGAGACTCTAACCATTCACGTGTCTCTAAAGGATCAATATCACCTTCATTTACAACTTCAATTTTGCTGGGTTTTTCTTTCTCAAATTTTGGAATTTGCTTTTCTTGTTCTTTATTTTTTTTTAAAGAATTTTCTGCCTCTATAATTAAATTTTCAGTATTTTTTGGAACCTCTTCTGATTTAGATAATTTTTCATCAGGGCCTGATATACTGAGAAGCAAGTCCCCTTTTGAAACTTTATCACCAACTTTTACTTCTATGTTTTCAACTTTGCCTGAAAAAGTTGATGGAATTTCAACACTAGATTTATCACTTTCAATAGTGACCACTGGATCATTTTTTTTAATTTCTTGACCCTCTTCGACAAGTAATTCAATTACCTCAACATTTTCAAAATCGCCAATGTCAGGAACTAGTAATTTTTCAGTCATTTTTTATGTTTTATACACTATAAAAATTTAGTGAATTGAAAATTTTAACACATTCTGTCCTATTTTTTGACACTCTTTTACTCTTAAATGCAAAAATGTTTAAAAAGATACTAAAATTACTTATTCATTCAAATGATAATACACACGTGGACGCTAAAATGTGGATACAAAAAATATTACTAGAGGGGAAATACGGAAAGATAAATTCCTAAATTCTTTCAACACATAAAGCTATACCCATTCCACCTCCAATACAGAGAGTTGCACAACCCTTGCTTTTTTTTTGTCTCTTCATTTCATGTATTAAAGTTACAAGTATTCTTGCTCCTGATGCACCAATAGGATGACCTAACGCGATTGCACCACCATTTACATTAACTTTGTTTGGGTCAACACTCAACTCACGAATTACAGCTATGCTTTGAGCTGCAAAAGCTTCATTAATTTCAAATAAATCAACCTCATCTAAATTCCATCCAGCTATATTAATTGCCTTGCGAACAGCTTCTATTGGCCCTAGACCCATTAAAGTTGGATCTACTCCAACTGATGCCCATGACACTATTTTTACAAGCGGATTGATAGATTTTTTTTCTGCTTCTTCAATGGTGGTTAAAAATAAAGCCGCAGCACCATCATTTATCCCAGAAGAATTTCCGGGTGTGACTGTTCCATTTTCTTTAAAAACTGTTTTAAGTTTTTCTAGATCAGAAATTTTTAGACCTATTCGTGGATGCTCATCTAAGTTTAGCAGGTTATTACCTTGGTTAATCTTAACTAACTCATCATCAAATTTGCTATTTTTGATTGCCTCTTCTGTTTTTTTTTGAGAATTTAGAGCAAACTCATCTTGTTCCTTTTTAGATATGTCAAATTTTTTTGCAATATTTTCTGCTGTAACGCCCATGTGATAATTATTAAAAGCATCCATCAATCCATCATTAATCATTGTATCTGTTAGTTTATCTTCTAAAATTTTTCTTTCATCTCTAAAAAAAATTGAATGTGGTGCTATTGACATATTCTCTTGTCCCCCAGAAATAATATTTAATGCCTCGCCTAATTTGATAGATTGATATCCCGATATTACTGCTCTTAATCCAGACCCACAAACTTGATTAATTATATGTGCTGGTTTTGAAATTGGTATTCCAGCATTTATTGCAGCTTGTCTAGCAGGGTTCTGTCCAGCGCCAGCAGTCAATACTTGGCCCATTATTACTTCATCTACCTCATCTGAACTAAATTTAGTTCGTTTTAAAGCTTCTTTGATCACTAAAGATCCAAGCTGATCAGATCTCATTTTTTTTAATGAACCTCTATAAGATCCTATAGGTGTCCTAACAGCACTAACAATCACTACTTCTTTTGATTTATCTGTCATTAATTTTTAAATTTATCTTATAATTAAAATATACTAAAAATTAATATAATGTATTTAAATAAAATTATAAATGCGCCTGTAGCTCAACTGGATAGAGCGCTTGGCTACGGACCAGGAGGTTCTGGGTTCGACTCCTAGCAGGCGCACCAAAAAATATAAATGTTTGATTGGCTTCTTAAATCTTCCCTGCAAATGTCTGTAATTTATTTTTTCATAATAATCTTTATTATTTTATTAATTTTAACTTTTATATTATAAAAAATCTATGACAGATAAATTTGAACAAATTAGTCTAAAAACAGGATTTATGAAACACAATGGCGGAGTTTTATTTAGACAAATTTCTGAAAATCATTATGAGTTTAAATCTACAATAACAAAAAACCATCTAAATTCAGCTGGTATCACTCACGGTGGTTACCTTGCGGCTTTAATTGATGCTGGTGCTGGTTCAGCTGCTCACAGATCAGCTAAACCTTCACCATGTGTAACAATTTCATTGGATTTAAAATTTATTGGTACATCTAAAGTTGGAGATGAAATTATAGGTCATGTTAGAATTTTAAAAAAAACCAAAACACTCGTGTTTTTATTTTGTGAGCTTAAGTGTAACGATGAAATAATTACTGCCGCAAACGGTATTTGGAAAATCTTAAAAAATAAACCCATTAATATCTAGTGTGTACTTGGCTAATTAGTTAAAGATGAAATATACCTAAAGAATAAATATTAATTGTTATATAAATTTTATATATGTGCTAAAATAAAACTGCTTATTTTTGAAATGAGAACTTTTTAACTTCCGATTCGGTCTTGTTTTAGTCTATTTTTGTTCTTTAGTGCTAACAATATCTGGTAGGTAAAAAAAAAAGTATACTAAACATAGAATGTCTAAAAATAAAATATCTGCAATTCTAGGTCCAACCAATACTGGAAAAACCCATCTTGCGATAGAGACAATGTTGTCTTTTGAAAGTGGTATGATTGGTTTTCCGTTAAGACTGTTGGCACGTGAGGTCTACGACAAAGTAATAAAAAAGGTAAACACTGACAAGGTAGCATTAATAACTGGTGAAGAAAAAATTATTCCATCAAACGCTAAATACTTTTTATGCACTGTTGAGTCTATGCCAATTGATAAACAATTGGACTTTGTTGCTGTTGATGAAATTCAAATGTGCTCAGATCATGAACGAGGTCATATTTTTACGGATAGACTTTTAAATATGAGAGGTGAAAAATTAACAATGTTTATGGGTTCAAATACAATTAGGAATATTGTTTCCAAATTAGACGACGATGTAGAATTTATTGATAGAAATCGTTTGTCAAAACTTTCTTATTCTGGCCATAAAAAAATTTCAAGAATAGATCGAAAAACAGCTATAATTGCATTTTCTGCGGAAGAAGTATACGCAATTGCTGAACTTATAAGAAGACAGAAAGGGGGAGCCTCAATAGTTATGGGGTCTCTCAGTCCAAAGACTAGAAATGCTCAAGTTGAATTATATCAATCTGGCGATGTTGATTTTTTAGTTGCAACAGATGCAATTGGGATGGGTATAAATATGGATCTCAATCACGTGTATTTTTCAAATTTAAAAAAATTTGATGGAAAAAAATTAAGACGATTAAACTTATCCGAAATTGGTCAAATTGCTGGTAGAGCAGGAAGATATATGAATGACGGAAGTTTTGGTATAACTGGCCAATGTGGAATGATTAGCCCTGAGAATGTTGAATTACTCGAAAACCATAAATTTGAGGAGATTAGCTGTTTATTTTGGAGAAATTCAAATTTAAATTTTAATAACTCCACTTCATTAATAAAATCACTAGATGAAAAACCCCACAAAGAATGGTTGAGAAAAATATACGAATGTGAAGATGAAAAAGCCTTAAAGTTTTTTTTAAAAGACAAAAGTTTTGAAAATATCGATTCCAATCAAGAAAAATTAAGACTTTTGTGGGAATGTTGTCAAATACCAGATTTTGTTAAAAAGACATACGGTAATCATTATGAGGTAATTAGAAACGTATTCAAATATTTAAGCAGTAAAAAAGGCAAAATTTCTAACGATTATTTGCGATTACAGCTGATGAAACTTGATAAATTAGATGGAAATGTAGATTCTTTGTCAAATAGAATTGCAAATGTAAGAACTTGGTCATATGTTTCAAATAAAAATAATTGGGTAGAAGATCATAACTATTGGATAGAAAAAACTAAGTTATTAGAGGACAGACTCTCAGATAGGTTACATGAGGAACTTACAAAAACTTTTATTGATAAACGTGCAAGTATTTTGGCAAGAGGTTTAAAGCAGGATATGGAGTTTGACACAAAAATTTTAGAAAATAATGATGTAATAATCGACAACCAGTTTATCGGTAAAATAAATGGTCTCAAACTAGAATTGGATTTAAAAAAAGGAGCCTTAGAAACCGACATTAAATCTTTAAAAAAAGCTGCTAGACAATCTGTAGGACCTGAGCTCGAGAAAAGAATAAAAATTATAATTGATACTGGTCTTGTTGAGCTTAGGAATGATTCTAAAATTTATTGGAATAACTCAGCAATTGGAAGGTTGACTGCTGGTAAAGATTATTTAAATCCTAATTTAGAATTAATAGTTGATGATATTCTAGAACAGAATCAAAAGCAAATATTATCAGATTTCATTAATAAATGGTTAAAAAACAAAATTAGTACAGTTTTGAAAAGTTTAATTGATTTAAAAAATATAAAAGAAAAAAATCCATCAACAAAAGCTTTAGCGTATCAACTTTATGAAAATAACGGTGTGATTAAAAGAGAACAAGTTTCGGAATATTTACAAAAGTTAGATCAAGATGAAAGAAAAACTTTACGCAATATAGGAGTGAAATTTGGAAGATATCACGTGTTTTTGTATAAATTAATAAAACCTGATGCTGTTTCATTAAGAACGTTATTATGGAAAAATTATCATCAAAAATATTTCAATTTACGCCCTCCGACATTTGGTTTGAATTTTTTAAATGATAAGGATTTTAAAAATAAAAATTTCATGCTGTTATGTGGATTTGAAAAATTTGACACCTTTTTTGTTAGAATTGATATTCTTGAGAGATTGTTTATACAAATATTAAATTCAGATAATAAAGAGAAAAAAAAGATGATCAAAATGGTCCCAGAGATGATTAATCTACTAGGTTGTAGTAAAGAAAATTTTAAAAGGTTAATTAGTATGATGAACTATAAAATTTTTGAAAAAAATAGCGAACTTTTTTTCAAATATAATCCCCCTAAAAAAAACAAAAAGATTTTTATAAAAAAACCTAATAAAGAAAGCCCTTTTATGGTTCTTAAAAATCTTAATTTAAACTGATAGATGTTTTTTAAAAAAAAAGAAAAAGTAGACATTAATAGTAATTTAATTGAAATATGTGCTCTTTTAATTCATGCAGCAAAAATTGATGAACACTTCTCTGAAAAAGAGGAAAAAATTATTAAACAAACAATGCTAAAAATTGGAGTAAAAAAAGATCATTTGGACGAATTATTTAACGAAGCAATAAAAATTGAAGATAATTCTAATCAAATTCTTAATTTCACAAAAGAGGTCAAAAATATGAATGAAGAAAATAAAATTCAAATTATTGAAGCTTTGTGGAGAATTATTTACTCTAACAAAGAGGCAGACATCTATGAGACAAGTTTAATGAGAAGGCTTGGAGGATTATTGTATGTTGACAATAAAGTAATGGGAGACATTAAAGAAAAGATAAAAAGTGAGAATTTATAATGACATATTTGGTTAATGATAAATGTATTAAATGTAAGCTAACCGATTGTGTTGATGTTTGCCCAGTTGATTGCTTTTATGAAGGTAAAAATATGCTTGTAATTAAACCCGATGAGTGTATAGATTGTGGCGTTTGTGAACCTGAATGTCCAGTGGATGCAATTCAAGCAGACACAGAGCCAGGGAGCGACAAATGGTTAGAGATCAACAAAAAATATTCTGAAATCTGGCCAAATATAAGCGAAAAAAAAGATCCACCTTCGGATCACGAAGAATATAAAGATGAGCAAGATAAGTTTGAAAAATATTTTAAAGAGAACATTTAAAAATAAATCCAAAAAAACAAAAAAGCTAAGTAAAACAAAAGTTACTAAAAGTATAAAACCAGTCAAAAAAACTAAAAAATCAGTAAAACTTAAATCTAAAAAAACTGTTCAAAAAAAACAAAATAAGAGTATTAAAAAAAATATAGAGTTAAAACCAGAAAATTTAAGGATTTCCAAGGGAGCTGAGATTAAACCTGAAATTAAAAAGGTAAATAAACAAGCGACTGAAAAAAGAGAGTATAAAATAAAAGATTATGTTGTTTATCCTAAACATGGTGTTGGACAAATATCTGAATTTAAAAAAATTAGTATTGGTGGAATTGACGTTGAAACATATGTAATTAAATTTGAGAAAGATAAAGCTAATGGCATGGTTCCAGTCAATAAACAATCTCATCTTCGTCCATTAGCTACAATCAATCAAGTTAACAAATGTATTTCAATTTTAAAAAGTAAACCCAAAATTAAAAGATCAATGTGGAGTAGGAGAGCTCAAGAATATGAGGCTAAAATTTCCTCAGGTAAAATTTATGAATTAGCAGAGGTAGTAAGAGATTTGAATAAAGGAGACGATTTAATGGTCGACCAATCTTATAGTGAAAGACAACTTTTTGAAAAAGCTTATGAAAGGATTTTATCTGAATTTAAAATAATATTAAATCTATCTTTAGAAGATACCCAAAAAAAATTAGATAAAGCATTAAAAAGAAACTTAGATGGCCAAAATAAACAAGAAACTACAGCAATTAAAAGTTCAGCACCTGAAATACAAGATGAAGAGCCAATTTCAGAAAGCGATAATGAAGAACCTGTTGAAGACTAAAAAAAACGCCTCTCACACATAACGTAATGAGAAGCGTTTTTAATAAAGAATACTAAGTTATTATCTTCTTCTTCTTTTTTTAGCTTTTTTCTTAGCTTTTTTCTTAGCCTTCTTTGCTTTTTTTCTTCTTTTAGCCATCTTTAGCTCCCTTTTTAGTTAAACGAATCAAAATTGATTCGCAATTCCTTATTTTTATTTTTTTATACACGTTATGTCAATTCTTTAATTGAAGTTAAAATTTTTATAAAAATTTTTTAAATTCAAAAATATTTTTATAATTTTAATGTATAAAAAAGTTAATGTTTATGCGCTTAATAATCAAATTTTTTACTATAATTAATAAAGTTTTTCTAAATCTTCTTTATATTTTTCTAAAATTTTATTTCTTTTTAATTTCAAAGTTGGTGTTAACATTCCATTTTCAATTGTAAATTCCTCTTTTATCAATTTAAATTTTTTTACTTTTTCTACTATTGATAAAGTTTTATTCAAATCTTCTAAATAAATTTCAATTTCTTTTTTATTTTCATTACTTTCACTCACGATCAATGCAACCAGATATGTTTTTTTGTCTCCATATACAAAACTTTGTTTAATTTTTTCATTTAAACATAATAAGTTTTCAATTTTGGAAGGTGATATGTTATCTCCACCAAGATTGACAATTATTTCTTTTTTTCTATCTGTTATTTTTAAATTTCCCTCTTTTGTAATTTCACCTATGTCTCCAGTATGTAACCAGCCATCTTTAATTACTTCATCTGTTTCTTTTTTTTTATTCCAATAACCTAGCATAATATTTTCACCTTTAACTAGGATTTCACCATCTTCAGCAATTTTTACTTGATTAGTTTTGAAAGGAGGGCCCACTGTTTCAATCTTAATTTTTCCAGGAATATTACAACTAACAACAGGAGAGGCTTCAGTTAATCCATATCCTTGTAAAGTTGGTAATCCTATAGAATTCAAAAATTCACCAATTTTTTGATCTAAAGCACCCCCTCC
This sequence comes from uncultured Pelagibacteraceae bacterium, assembly GCA_902614355.1. Lineage (GTDB taxonomy): Bacteria > Pseudomonadota > Alphaproteobacteria > Pelagibacterales > Pelagibacteraceae > Pelagibacter. The sequence continues at coordinate 195,468 of CACMKP010000001.1, read as the reverse complement.
AGAAACAAAAGCCTTTAGTTTGCCACCAAATTGATTCTTAATTTTTCTTCTTACCAATTTTTCACAGAAAATATTAATGAAATTTTCTTTCAAACTAAATTTACCTTTATTTAGTTTTTTAATCCCAAGTGAGATGGTAGATGAAATCAGCTTCCTCTTAAGACCTTTTTGTTTTGTGAAATTCATATAAATTTTACTGTATAAATTTTGATAAAATCTAGGGACTGCTGTCATTATTGTTGGTTTTGCAACCGACATATTAGATAATAATTTTTCCAGACTTTCAGCATAATAAACTTTTGCTCCAAGTGAAATTTGAACAAATTGAACTGCATGTTCATATGAATGAGATAATGGTAACCACGTTAGAAAAACTGGTTTTTCATTTTTAAATAAAGGTACTAAAATATCTAATGCTCCCTCGCAATTAGATAAAATTCCTCCATGACTCAACATTACTCCTTTTGGGTTTCCAGTTGTACCAGAAGTATAAATAATACACGCAAGATCATTCCTTTTTAGATTGGTGTTTATAGGATGTTGAATTTTAAAGTTCTGATCAATCATTACAGTTTGCCAATCAGTAAAAATTTTTTGAAAAAAATCTAATTCTTCATCAAAGCCATCCATAGAAATAACATTAATGTCTTTTGTTAAATATCTTTTAATTTTATCGAATTGTTCTTGAGTAGAGACAATACACACTTTTGGCATACAATCTTTAATTATATATTCATAATCCTTATCAGAATAAGTTGTAAATAAAGGAACGGTCACTCCACCAGCATTCATAATTGATAAATCAGAAATTAGCCACTCAGGTCGATTTTCTGAAAGCAACAAACACCTATCTCCCCTAGATATTATCTTTTTTAAATAAGTAGTTAATATCCTAATTTGTCCATCAACTACTCTCCATGAATAATTGGTAGGTTGTCTTAATTCTGGTAACTCGTGTTCTCTTGATTTTAAATTTGTCAAAAAAGCAGACTCATTCATATTAAATTTTTTTGGTATATTTTTTTCAGATGTTTTAAAAAAAAGTTCTACAAGACTATTGATATTTTTTAATTCCATAAAAAATGGTGGGCGAAGAGAGAATCGAACTCTCACTTCTTGCGAAACACGATTTTGAGTCGTGCGCGTCTACCAGTTCCGCCATTCGCCCATAATTGTTTAATAATTTATTAAATAGTATAAGAACTAAAATTATATTAAAACCAAAAAATGTTTAATAATCTTTATAAAAAGTGTTTAGATTTAGCAGCACACAAAAGTTCAAAGTACTACTTGGCAATTGTATCTTTTGTTGAAAGTTCTTTTTTTCCTATTCCTCCAGATGTTATGATTATACCAATGGTGATCTCAAAAAAGAATGATTTTATCAAAATCTTTCTTATAACTACGATTTTTTCTGTTTTGGGTGGTATGTTAGGTTATTTAATTGGAGCTTTCTTTTTTGATTTTGGATCACAAATTATGAGTTTTTATGGATATGAAAATAAATTATCGAGTATCAAAGAAAATTTAGTTAATAGTGATGGTTTTTATGCCTGGTTAGGTATACTTTTTTTAGCAGGATTTACACCTCTTCCCTATAAAGTTTTTACCATTGCAAGTGGCCTAATAAGTTTTAATTTTTTTATATTTATAGTTATTAGTTTAGTTTCAAGAGGATTGAGATTTTTTATAGTCTCATACCTCTCTTATAAATTTGGAAATTTATTTACTGAATTTATGGAAAGGCACGGGTCAAAATGGTTTACAATAATTGGATTAATAATTGTTATAATTGGCTTATTGATTTACCTAATTATAAAATTTTATGTTTGATTTAAAGAATGAATTCTATCTAAAAATTATTTTAATTATTAGCTTTACTGCATTAATTTTTGCGTATTTCGTAGAACATATTTTAGGTCATCAACCATGTAATTTATGCATTATTGAGAGAATTCCTTATGGAATAAGTATAATCTTAATCGCAATGATTTTTATCATAAAGAAAAATCAAAAATTTTTAACTTTGTTGCTAATTCTTACCTTTATCTTTTCGTTAACGATTTCTGTTTATCATTATGGAATTGAGCAAAGTTTTTTTCAAGAATCAACTGTATGTAATGCGAGAAATTTTACAGAAAATATAACCAAAGAAGATTTACTTAGAGAGTTGAGTAAAAAAACTATAAGCTGTAAAGATGTGACATTTAGGATTTTAGGATTATCACTGACAAGTATTAATATTGTAATAAGTTTATTATTTATTATAACTTTTATAAAAATTTTTATTAAATATGAAAAAAACAAGTAATAAAGTTGAAGAATTTATAAGAGTTGATCATGCAGGTGAGAGAGGGGCTGTCAAAATTTATGAAGGTCAGCTGTTGGCTCTAAATACAATTGTTAAGAATGAAAGTCTAAAAAAGACAATTGAAGATATGAAAGAGCATGAGATAGAACATTGTCAATTTTTTGAAAATGAAATAAAAAAAAGAAATATTAAACCTACAAAATTTTTACCTTTATGGGACTTAATGGGTGTAGGTTTAGGATTTGGATCAACCTTATTAGGAAAAAAAGCAGCGATGTTGTGTACTGCATCAGTTGAAGAAGTAATAGACAAACATTATTTAGATCAAATTAATCAGTTAGGTCCAGAAGAAAAAGAGTTGAAAAAAAAAATAACTAAATTTAGACAAGATGAGCTAGACCATAAAGATATAGCCTATGAGGAGGGTGCATCAAAAAAAGGTTTTTACTCAATTATGGACAAAATAATTAAAACAGGTTCAAAAATAGCTATTCGTATTTCAGAAAAAGTTTAGAGATTAAGCCTCAAGCTCAACATCCCAATATAAATAATCCATCCAACTTTTATGTAAATAATTTGGAGGAAAATTTTTTCCGTTACGATGTAAATCTTCTGTTGTAGGTTGATAAGGGTACTTAGTTAACTTCATTCCTGATGTTTTTAAAAGTTTGCCACCCTTTTTAACATTACATTCAGAACAAGCTGTTACAACATTATCCCAATTAGTTTCTCCCCCTTTAGATCTTGGCAACAAGTGATCAAAAGTTAACTCCTCACCACTACCACAATATTGACAAGAAAATTTATCTCTTAAAAAAACGTTAAATCTTGTAAAACTTGGTTTAGTTTGGGGCACAATATAATTTTTTAATGCAATAACGCTCGGTAGCTGCATGTTAAAAGATGGACTCCTAATAATTCTGTCATAACTACTTACGATTACGACTCTATCTAAGAAAACTGATTTAACAGTGTCTTGCCAAGACCACAAAGATAAAGGATAGTAACTTAGTGGTCTGTAATCTGCATTAAGAACTAATGCGGGACATTTTTCTAAAGAAACATTTTGTTCAACAAAATTATTCATCGAATAATAGTAACTTAATTGAAAAATTATTTCAATAACTAGCGATTATTAAATTTTTCTAAAATATAATTTAATCCTATGCTTGAAGCTTCTACTGGGATATGATGTCCACAATTTTTTATAAGTCTTGTTTGAACATTAACAGCATTCCTGATAAAGAAATCCTTAGCTTCAAGCAAAAAATTAGGTGTAACTATTTCATCTGCGTCACCATGAATCATCAAAATATCTGCATCTACATTTTTTCTTTGAGCTAGATATTCTTGATTAATTATTTTACCAGAAAAACCTACTATACAGCTGTATCTTTGATCAGAAATCAAACCTATATTTAATGACATCATACATCCTTGACTAAAACCTGATAAACAAATTTTATCATTCGACAAACTATATTCATTTTTAATTTCACTTATGAATTCATTTAATTTAGTTTCTGCTTTTTTTGACTCATTTAAAATATATTCTGGATCATCTCTTGACAAATCAAACCATTGATAACCTGAAGGATTTATTTTACATTTTTCATGACCGTTTGGACAAATAAAAATTGTATTAGGCAAATGACGTCTCCAGCCTAAAGATAGCATACTAATATCTTGACCATCACCCCCATACCCATGAAGTAAAATTATTGCATTCTCAATTTCTAAACCCTCCTCAGGTTTCAATATTATTGCGTCAAGACAAAATGTCATAGTTTATGATTAATGTTTTTTTATTTTAAAAACACCCTACAATAAGTAAATGATTTCTGGAATAATTTTAAAAGTACTATCAATAGCACTACTAATAGTCGTAGGAATAGTCCTTATACTTGGAATTGGAACTTTGTTTAAAGGAGGAGAGACTAGTAAAAAATACTCAAATAAATTGATGCAGTTGAGAGTAATATTACAATTTATTGCTATTATCGTACTAGTAGGTTTTGCGTATTTTTTTAAAAACTAATTGTAAAGTTTAAGCCACTCAATAAAATTTTCTTCATTAAAATCTATTGAACCAATAACCCTAGCAAATTCTTTACCATTTTTATTTAGTAAAATTGAAGTCGGAATTCCTCTTAAAGCAAACTTTTTTGTTAAATTTATATTTTCATCAAAATATAAATCTAAATTTTTAATATCCAAATCATCAAAAAATTTTTTAGCTTTTTTAACATTATCCTGTCCAACATTTACTGGGAAAATTTTAAGTTTATCTAAATCTTTATTTGATTTCAGTAAATCTAATGATGGCATTTCCTCTTTACATGGAGCACACCAAGTTGCCCAAAAATTTAGTAATAAAATGTTTCCCTTATAATTACTTAAATTTAATTGATTATTTTGATCATCTAAGATGGTTAAATTTGTATATTCTTTTAATTCTTTATTAATTATAAGGTTTTTAATATTTGGGGTTTCATTTGCAAACGTATTTGAAATTAAAAATATAAATATTACTAAAAATCTCATATTAAAAAGGTATAAATAATTAACATGGTAAAAAATAAAAACAATAAGGCAATTTGGAATAGTCGAATAAAAATAAAGACATCTGCACTCTATAAAAAATATGGGAGCTCAATTAACGTTGATAAAAAACTTTTTAAAGAAGATATAATCGGATCTATCGCTCACGTAGAAATGCTTTTTAAACAAAAAATTATTTCTTTTAAAATTAAAAACAAAATTATTTATGGACTTAACAAAATTGAAAGAGAAATATTGAATAATAAATTTGAATTTAATAAAGAATTTGAAGACATTCATATGAACATAGAAAAAAGACTTACACAATTGATAGGTGACGATGCAGGTTACATTCATACGGCTAGATCAAGAAATGATCAAGTTATTACAGATTTAAAGATATGGATGAAATCAGCCACTCAAAACATAGACTTAACTTTAAAAAAATTAATTAATACTAATCTTAAGATTGCTGAAAAAAATATTAAAATCATCATGCCTGGTTTTACTCACTTAAAAAATGCTCAAGCTTTATCTTTAGGTCATTACTTAATGTCTTATGTTGAAATGTTTACTAGAGATAGAAAAAGATTTTTAAATAATTTGGAAAGTCTTAATGAAAACCCCCTTGGTGTATGCGCATTAACGGGAACTTCCTTTAATATAGATAGAAAATTTACAACAAAAAAGTTGGGTTTTAAAAATCCTACTAAAAATTCAGTAGATACGGTATCGGACAGAGATTTTGTTTTAGACTTTTTATATAGTTGCTCTGTATGTGCAATGCATATATCCAGAATAGCTGAGGAATTAATAATTTGGAACTCTGATGGTTTTAATTTAATAAATTTATCAGACAAAGTTGTTACGGGATCTTCCATAATGCCTCAGAAAAAAAATCCAGATATGCTAGAATTTTTGAGAGGCAAGACGGGAAGAGTGTACGGTAATTTATTTTCAATGTTAACTGTGCTTAAAGGTTTACCTTTATCTTATTATAAAGATCTTCAGGAAGATAAAGAGATAATTTTTAAAACTAATGATACTTTAATCAATTGTTTAAAAATTCTTGATGAAATTTTAAACAATTTTAGTCCAAATAAAAAAAAAATGTTAGATTTGGCTTACGATGGTTATATTACTGCGACTGATTTAGCTGACTATATTGTTAAAAATCATTCTAAATCTTTTAGAGAAGCTTATCAAAAAACGGCTGCTATCATAAATATGGCTGAGAAAGGAAAAAGGAAATTAGATGAGTTAACATTATATGATTTAAAAAAAGTTGAACCAAATTTGACCAAAGATGTTTTAAAAGTATTCGATTTAAAAAATTCTGTAAATTCAAAGAAATCATATGGAGGAACTGCTTTTGATAATATTAAAAAAATGATATTAAAATATAAGAAACAATTATGATAAAAAAATTTTATCTTTTATTAATAGTTTGCCTACTAGTAATGTCTTGTGGAAAACGGGGAGATCCTACTTATAAAGAACCAAATTCCAAAATACCTTATTACGTAACAAAATATTCATGAAATATGTAAATAAAAATTTTTTTGTTGAAGGTATTAAGGCATCTTATTTAGCCAAGAAATTTGGAACTCCACTTTATTGTTATTCCTTAAAAAAATTAAAAAATAACATAAGGAATTTGAAAAATAATTTTAAAGAAATTGACCCAATTATATGCTTTTCTGTAAAATCTAATCCCAATACAAATCTATTGAGCGAAATTAGCAAACAAGGTTTAGGTGCTGATGTTGTTTCAATTGGTGAACTAATGAAAGCCCTTAAGGCTGGTATAAAGCCAAAAAGTATTGTTTTTTCAGGAGTTGGTAAAACTAAAATTGAAATTGAATATGCAATTAAAAAAAAAATTTTACTTATAAATGCAGAGTCTAAAAATGAAATTTTACAAATAGAAAAAATTGCTAGGAGGCACAAAACTAGAGTTAATATAGGCATAAGGCTAAATCCAAATACTGACGCAAAAACTTTGAGCCAAATATCAACAGGAAAAAAAGAGAATAAATTTGGGGTTTCCGAAAAAGTGTTCCTGACACTTGTTAAATATGTGAAAAAATCAAAAAACTTAAATTTGAGATGCTTAAGTGTCCATATAGGAAGTCAAATCTTAGACTCTAAACCGTATGAAAAAATGCTGAAGATACTTGATAAAATTGTAAAAAAAACCAAGTTCAATTTTGAATATATTGATTTAGGTGGTGGAATGGGAATTAGTTACAATAATGAGAAGAAAACTTTAAATCTAGATAAATATTCCAATAGTATAAAAAAATTTTTAAAAAAAAATAAATCTAAAATTATACTAGAGCCAGGTAGATCTATAATTGGTAATACAGGCGTTTTAATATCAAAAGTAATTTACAATAAAGAAGGATACAAAAAAAATTTTATAATACTAGATGCAGCTATGAATGATCTTATGCGACCAGCCCTATATAATGCAAAACATCAGATCAAACCAGTTATAAAAAAAAACAGCTATGCAAATAAAGTTTATGAGTTTGTTGGTCCAATTTGTGAGAGCACTGATAAATTTGGATCATACAAAAAATTTCAAAAATTAAAAGAGAATGATTTAATCATTATTTGTGATGTTGGGGCTTATGGAATATCCTTAAGCTCAAATTATAATTTAAGACCCAAGCCAGCGGAAATATTAATTAAAAAGTCAAAAGCTAGTGTGATCTCAAAAAGACAAAAACTTATTGAAATAATATAAAGTTATCAAAATATGATAAGAAGCTTTTTATTTTCATTTTTATTTTTCTCAGGAATTATCTTCATATCAATAATTTTTTTACCCTCACTTTTATTACCGCAAACAATTACTCTATTTGGTGGAAAACTTATGGGTTATTGGTCCCAATATTGTCTGAAAATCATTCTATCAACCAAGATAGTTGTTAAAGGAGAAGATAATATGATAAACGATAAAAAATTTTTTATCGCTTGTTCACATCAATCTATGTTTGAAACTTTTTTCCTTCAAACGATTTTTAATTCTCCAGTTTTTATTTTGAAAAAGGAACTTACAAAAATTCCTGTTTTTGGATGGTATTTAAAAAAGATAAGCTCAATCTCAATAAAAAGAGAGAAGATTACAAAAGCTAATCTCAATTTTTTTGAAGATATTTCAGAAACAATTCAAAACTCTGAGAGACCGATAGTTATTTTTCCACAGGGGACAAGAGTATTACCAGATGATCGACCGCCCTTTAAAAAAGGAGCATCAAGAATTTATGAAAAATTAAATATTTTCTGTCAACCAGTTGCAATCAATTCAGGTTATGTCTGGCCTAAAAACGGTATTAAAAAAACTAATAAAGTAATCACTATATCTATACTCGAGCCAATTAAACCTGGATTACAAAAAGAGGAATTTTTACAATTACTTGAAAAAAAAATTTATGATGAACTAGACTTAGTCCGCTAGCCTTTCATTGGCATTACAATAAAAATACTATCAAAATCACCTGGATCTTTAATTAAAACAGGTGAACCAGTATCATTAAAATGTAATTCAATTCTTTCACCCTCTAGCTGCGATGCTACATCTATCAAGTACCTTGAGTTAAAACTAATTTCTAAATCATAATCAAATTTTGTTACTAATGTTTCGTTACCATCACCACTATTAGTATTGTTAACTGATAAATTCAGTGTATCTTTTGATAAGTTGAATTTTACACCGTCTTTTTTATCAAGAGACACAGATGCAACTCTATCAACAGAGTTTAAAAATAATTTTAAATCAATTTCTAATTTTTTTTGATTATTTTTTGGGATTACTTGTATATAATTTGGGAATTTTCCATCTATAAGCTTTGAAATAAGAATACTATTACTTAATTCAAATTTAATTTTTGATTTCATATTTGAAATTTTTACTTCACCATCATAATTATCTAGAATAGTGCATAATTGAAAAATAGTTTTTTTAGGTAAAATAATAGGCTCAAAATCAATTTGTTTTTCTAACCTTATTTTAGAAATAGACATTCTATGACTATCAGTTGCAACTGCGGTTAAATAATTTTTTTCATCAACCTCGGTTTGGTGAAGATATATTCCACTTAAATAATGTCTTGTTTCGTCATTTGAAACTGAAAACTTACATTTATTTAATAACTTAAGAAATTGTTTCGATTTTATTGAAAATTCGTTATGATTAAAGTTTTCATCTGTGGCAGGATATTCAGAGTGACTTATACAATTAAGATTAAAAATAGATTTATCCGATTCTAGGTGGAGTTTATTTTTATCATTTAGTGTTAAGTTTATTTTTTTTCCAGATGAAATTTTTCTGACTATATCATACATAATTGATGATGTAGTGGTAGTTTTGCCTTCTTCAACTACCTCAACGTTATTGATATGATGAATAAAAATTAGATCTAAGTCAGTCGCAGTCAAAATTAATTTTGAGTTATGTGCGCTTAAAAGAATATTAGATAAAATTGGTAATGTGCTTCTTTTCTCAATAACTCCTTGGCAATAATTTAAAGCTTGTTGTAAATCCTGTTGGTTTACACTAAATTTCATTTTCTTTATTGTTATACAATATTTGGTTTTTTAACTTATCTATATTTTCAGCCATCTCTTTATCGCTTTCTTTTAGTTTCTCAATAGTTTTTACAGAATGAATTATGGTAGTGTGATCTCTATTTGAAAATTCTCGACCTATCTCTGGTAAAGATTTTGGCGTTAATATTTTTGTGAGATATATAGCTGTTTGTCTAGGTCTTACTAAATATCTTGATCTTCTTGAGGATAACATTTCGTTTTTACTAATTTTAAAAAATTTGCACACTAAAGTTTGTATCAAATCAATTGTAACTTTATTCTCATTTATGTTTAGCAAATCTTTTAAAACAACTTTTGCCTCTGCTAAATTGGGTAATTTGTTGTAAATTCTTGAAAAAGAAATTAAGCGATTAATAGCCCCAACTAACTCCCGTATACTATTAGAAATTTCAAGACTGATAAAATCTCTAATTTCCCTTGGAATATCTATTTTATCTGGATAGAATTTATTCAATTCCTCAATTTTTTTCTCGATTATATTTTTTCTTAATTCAAGATCAGGTTTTTGAATATCAACAACTAACCCACCAGAAAATCTGGATTTTATCCTCTCTTGAATTCTAGATAATTTATTTGGAGGTCTATCTGCAGATACTATAATTTGACTACCTTTTTCTAATAAGGCGTTAAAAGTATGAAAAAACTCTTCTTGCATGGCTTCTTTTCCGTTCATAAACTGTATATCATCTATAAGTAATATATCTGTATTTCGAAAATATTCTTTGAATTTTACCATATCATTTGCCTTAATGGATTTAATAAATTGGTACATAAATCTTTCAGCTGGAATAAACATTACCTTCTTCTTGTTCTTTAATTCAAAACCTATGGCATTCAAAAGGTGTGTTTTACCCATCCCGACACCGCCATAAATATATAATGGATTATACTGTGAGATATTTTCGGTAACTTTTAATGAAGCTTCGTAAGCAAGTTTATTGCTTCTGCCTGTTATAAAATTTTCGAATCTTTTGTTGTAATCAACACGATTATATTGAAGAAGAGAGTCCTTTAAAAAAGATATATTTTCACTTTTTCTAGGTAATATATTATTATCATTATCTTTTTCAGAATTTTTATTTTTTTCTATAATTCTGAATTCAATTCTAGTTAAATCTTTTTTAAATCTTTTTACGATTTGTAAAATTTGATCTAAATATCTTGAAGTTATCCAATCTCTTATAAATCTAGTTGGTACCGATATTAATATATAGCTGCTAAATTCCTCAATAAAATCAATTTTTTTTAACCAACTTTCATAAACCTCGGACCCTAATTTCTTTCTCATATCATTTTGAACTAGCTCCCAATCTAATTTATTTAACTTCGATTTATTTAAATCTTGATTTTTGTAGGTATTTTCCATATTTGTGAAGAGACATTAGTAAGAGCTAAAATAAAAATTATTTCAACAAAATATTTTATAAATTCAAAAAAAAATAAAATCTACGATTGTGCAATGTTAAAAATTTAAAAAAAGAAAAATTAAAATCTAGGATTGTGTAAAATTTTTTTTAACAAAAAATTTTTTTTTTTTAAAAATTTATTAATAAAATTTGTGATTGAATTAAAATAGTTCGCAATATTTACTAAATCTAAATATTGTGTAGTATGTAGTTCTAGTTATAGATTTTGTAGATCCTGAGGTTGTATATTTTAAACAACTTACAATATAAATTATATAGATGATATTTTTTTCGTAATCCTTGAAATATTCCTTGAAGCATTTTGTTTTTTAATTATCCCGGTTTTGGCGATCTTCATTAATTCAGAATTCAACTTGGGTAAGAATTTCAAAGCTTCTGGCTTATTTTTTTTTTCTATTAGAAGAATCATCTTCTTTATTGCGTTTTTATACCTACTTTTCCTAATTTTGTTTACAGAAGTTTGTTTTGATATTCTTCTTATTCTTTTAATTGCAGATTTAGTATTAGCCATTTTTGAAGGGGGTATAGCTTGTGAAATAGTATCGGTCAATCAAATAATTCATTTATTTTTGACATAAATTACAAAAGAATGTTGATCTGTTTGAAATATTTTTTTTTAAAATAATACCATTGCAATCTTCTCTTTTACATTTAAGCCCTTCTTTTTGATAAACCTTAAAATTTTTTTGAAAAGATCCTTTGTTTCCAGTAATATCTTTAAAGTCTCTTATTGAAGACCCTCCTCTTTTTATAGCGTTCAAAAGAACCAATTTTGTGTTTTTAAGAATTTTTTTACACTCAACTTTGTTGATAGATTTTCCCTCTTTGACAGGGTTTATCTTGCTAAGATAAAGAATTTCACTAGCATATATATTTCCAATTCCTGATACAAAATTTTGATCTAAAAGGAGATTTTTAATATTTTTTTTTTTATTTCTTAAATTATCATGGATATAACTTATATCAAAAATAGGGTTAAAAGGTTCAGGACCTAATTTTTCAAATCTTTTTTCTAAAGAGTATTGATCTTTTATAATTTCAAAAAAACCAAATCTTCTAGGATCATTATATACTAATTTAAACTTATCGAAAAAAATTTCGATATGATTATGTTTATCAGGTAATTTTGGAGAATTATAAAAACTTGTATTAGTTAAAAAATTTTTTTTATTATATTTTAAAAGATGAATTGTGCCACTCATACCAAGATGAATTAACAATTTATTTCTTCTAGATAAAAAAAGAATTAAATATTTCGAAAATCTATCAACATCTAAAATTATTTGGTTTTCTAAAATTTTTTCAAAATTTAGAGGTACTTTAATCCTTAGATTTCTATTCCTTACTATTACCTTTTTTATAGTTTTTTGTATTATCTTTTTATTTAATGATTGTCTTATAATTTCTACTTCTGGTAATTCTGGCATTTCATACTATATTATTTGTATATTTAAATTTTATGCAACAAGATCTTCAAAATAAAAAAGGACTAGTTCAAAGTGTCTTTAATCAAGTTTATGATCAATATGATCTTATGAATGACCTAATGTCATTGGGTATTCATAGAATATGGAAAAAAAACTTATTAAATATGATGAATCCGTCTATCAACCAAAAGTTAATAGATGTTGCCTGTGGAACTGGAGATATAGCCAAAATTTATCTAGATAATGTGGGAAAAAATGCTGATGTAACTTGTATTGATCCAAATAAAGGAATGATAAATATTGCAAAAAAAAAATTACCTAAATATAAAAATCTAAAATGGCATATATCCTCAGCAGAAAAATTACCTGTTTCAAGTAACTCTTTTGATTTTTATACGATTAGCTTTGGATTAAGAAATACAAAAAATATAAAAAAATCATTGAAAGAAGCATACAGAGTTTTAAAACCAGGAGGCCGATTTTTATGTCTAGAATTTTCAAAAATTCAAAACACTAATTTAAATAAACTCTATAGAAATTATTCAAAGCTAATTCCAGAAATTGGAAAAATCGTTGTTGGAAAAAAAGAGCCTTACCAATATTTGATTAAAAGTATTGAAAATTTTGTTAATCAATATGAGCTCATAGACTTAATGCACGAAAGCAAATTTGATAAGTGTGATTATACAAATTTGTCTGGTGGTATAGTTTCAATTCATAGTGGTTGGAAGATATAATGATCAAAAAATTAATAACATTATTTAAACTCGGAAGAAAAGTCGCAAAATCAGATATTTTAGATATAACCTCAAAATTTCAAAAGCCACCTTTGTCTATAAGAATTTTATTTAAAATTTTATCTTTCTCTTTTTCATCTAAAAATAATGAACGAGTAAATAATAATGAAGGAAAAGGGTTGTCAAAATCTTTAGAGTCAATGGGTACAACTTTTATAAAACTAGGTCAATTCTTAGCAACAAGACCAGACATTATTGGCGAAACTTTATCGAAGGAACTTGAAAATCTTCAAGATAGATTGCCCGCTTTTTCCCAAGATCAAGCAAAAAGAATTATTAATGATGATTTGGGAGTTGATACTTACAACTCAATTATTGATTTAAGCGAACCTGTTGCAGCCGCATCTATAGCTCAAGTCCATAAAGCTAAAATAGACGATAATGGAATAATAAAAGATGTTGCAATAAAAATTTTGCGCCCTGATATTAAAAAAATTTTCAATGATGAAATTGATGCTATTATGTTATTTGCATTCTTAATTGAGTCTTTAATAAAAAAAACAAAAAGATTGAAACTTGTAGAGGTAGTTTTTTTACTCAAAGAAATTACTAATCTTGAAATGGACCTAAGATTTGAGGCAGCTGCTGCAAATGAATACGCAGAAAACACAAAAAATGATATTGGTTTTAATGTTCCAAAAATTTACTGGAATTATACTAGTGAAAATGTAATGACACTAGACTGGGTAGAGGGTATCTCAATTCGAGAAACTGAAGAGTTAAAAAAAAGGGAAGTAAATACAAAGAAATTAGCAGAAGATATTATTCAAAATTTTCTCAGACATGCCGTTCGAGACGGTTTTTTTCATGCTGATATGCACCAAGGAAACATTTTGATAGACAACGATGGCCATATTGTTCCTATTGATTTTGGAATTATGGGCAGGCTGGATAAAATGAGTAAAAGATTTTTAGCTGAAATACTCTTTGGTTTTATTCAAAGAGACTACAAAAAAGTTGCTGAAGTCCATTTAATTGCAGGTTTAGTGCCGAAAGATGTCCCCATAAATGATCTTGCTCAAGCTTTAAGGTCTATTGGTGAACCAATTTTTGGTCAAGCAGTTAAAGATATATCTGGTGGAAAATTATTAAAACAACTTTTTGATGTTACAGAAAAATTTAATATGCAAACACAACCACAATTATTAATGTTACAAAAAACAATGGTAGTAGTTGAAGGAGTGGCAAGAAAATTAAATCCTGAAACAAACATTTGGACTACATCTAAACCTATTCTTGAAAACTGGTTGAAAGAGACAAAAAACCCTATGACCACAATTAATGAAACAATTTATAGCACGTCAGAAGTAATAAAAAGATTACCAGAATTTCCAGAAATAATGGATAAAGCTAATCAGGCTCTTACCTTTTTAGCTAGTGGACAAATTCCTCAAAACTCAAATTCTTATAATGCATTGAGCGACAAAAGATCTGAAATGGTGGCTTTCAGAAATCAATCTATAATAGGTTTTTTATTGCTTGTAATTCTTGGTCTTCTAGTATTTTAATTCACAAAATGAAAAATTTAGCTAACAAAAAAATTTTATTTGTAATTTGTGGAGGAATCTCCGCATATAAAAGTTTAGAATTAATAAGATTATTTAGGAAAAATAAAGCCGATATAAAAACAATTTTAACAAAGAGTGCTAAAAAATTTGTAACTCCCTTGTCGATCGCTTCATTATCACAAGGGAAAGTTTACGAAGACCTTTTCAGCATAGAAAATGAGTTAGAAATGGACCACATTGCTTTATCAAGATGGGCTGATGTAATTATTGTTGCTCCTGTAACTGCAAATACTATTTCAAAACTTGCCTCTGGAAATGCTGAAGATTTAGCTTCAACTGTTATTCTAGCATCAAGTAAACAAGTTTACTTGGCTCCTGCAATGAATGTAAGAATGTGGGAACATCAATCGACTAAAGATAATCTGAAAACTTTGAAGAAATATGGTTATAAAGTTATAGGTCCTATTACTGGTAATATGGCATGTGGAGAATATGGTGAGGGCAAAATGTCTGAACCAATCCAAATATTTAATGAAATCAAAAATTTTTTTGAAAATAGGAAAGAAAATAAAAAAATTAAAGCTTTGGTTACCGCAGGCCCAACTAATGAATACATTGACCCTGTAAGATTTATTTCGAATAAATCAAGTGGTAAGCAAGGTTATGAAATTGCAAAATCTCTGCATAAAAGAGGATTTGATACAACTTTAATATCAGGTCCGACTAATCTAGATATAGATCAAGAAATTAAACTTATAAAAGTTGAAACAGCAGATGAAATGTTTAAAGCTACTCAAAAAAATTTACCAACGGATATTGCAGTATTTTCAGCCGCAGTTTCTGATTTTAAGATTGGTATAAAAAGTAAAAATAAAATAAAAAAAAAAGAAAACCTAAATATCAAATTAGAGAGAAATGTTGATATCTTGAATTATATTTCAAATCATAATTCAATGAGACCAAAGCTAGTCATTGGTTTTGCAGCTGAGACAAAAAATTTAGACACAAATGCTATCAAAAAACTTAAAAATAAAAATTGTGATTGGATCATTGCAAATGATGTGTCTAAAAAAAACATTGGTTTTGATAGTGATTATAACGAGGTTACAATTCATTATAATTATTTTAAAAATAAAAAAGAGACACTTTCATACAAAAAGAAATCTGAAATCTCAGAGGAGATTGTTGATAGAATTGTTACTCAGATGAATTAATGGTCAGAGTATTAATTAAAAAACTTGATCCTAGGGTTACTCTTCCATCTTATAAGACTAGTGGAGCTTCGGGTATGGACCTAATGGCCTTCTTGAAGGAAAAAACAGTAATCAAACCACAAACTTCAGCTTTAATTCCAACAGGTTTATCTGTCGCCTTCTCTAAAGATTATGAAATACAAATAAGGCCACGTTCTGGCCTAGCAGCTAAAAATAACATTAGTGTTTTAAATACTCCTGGAACTATTGACAGTGATTATAGAGGTGAATTAAAAATTATTATATTTAATCATAGTAATAATGATTTTGTGGTTAATAATAACGATAGAATTGCACAAATAGTTTTGACCCCTATAGCAAAGATGGAATTAGAGGAAGCAAATGAATTACCCAAAACTTTAAGAGGAGAGGGTGGATTTGGCTCAACAGGTAAATGAGTCAAGATTTAAATAAAAGCCAGGTAGCAAGATTCTCAAGACAAATAATTTTAAAGAATATTGGTATTTTAGGTCAAAAAAAAATAATTAAATCTAAAGTTCTTATCATTGGGATGGGTGGTTTAGGTTGTTCTGTTGCAGAATTTCTCACTAGAGCGGGCGTAGGAAATCTGGGGATAATTGACTTGGATAATGTAGATATAACTAATATCCATCGACAAAGCCTATATGATGTAAAAGATATAAAAAAATCAAAAGTTTTAGTGGCAAAAAAAAAATTGCGTAAAATTAATTCAAGTACCAAAGTTAATTGTTACAAAGTTAGGCTCAATAAAGGTAATATCCAAAATATAATAAACAAATATGATTATATTATAGATGGATCTGACAACTTCAAAACCAAATTTTTGGTAAATGATTATTGTAAAAAAACAAAAAAATTTTTAGTGGTAGGAGCTATAAGTAAATTTGATGGACATGTTTTTACTTTTAATTTTAAAAATAAAAATACACCATGCATAAGATCCTTTTTTCAAGAAAAAGAAATCTCAGATGATATTTTAAATTGTGAATATGGTGGTGTTTTAGGAACCGTTGCGGGTATAATCGGTACAATTCAAGCCAATGAAATATTAAAAAATATTCTAAACATTGGTAAGGATTTAAATGGATATATCCTTATACTTGATTTACTAAATCTAAATTTTAGAAAAGTAAGATTAAAAAAATTAAGAATATCAAAATAATGTTACAAAAAAAAATATTATTACTTGTTTCAATATTCTTTTATTTGCCTAACTGTTTTGCAAATGAAGTTTTTCTATCTTTAAAAAAAAATAAGGTTAATGTTAGATATGGACCTAGCCTAGAATCTCCTATAAAATATGTCTATAAAAAAATTAATCTCCCAATAAAACAAATTGATAAAAATGAGAATTTTCGAAGGATTATTGATGTAAAAAACAATAGCGGCTGGATACACATTTCACAGTTAAAACAGATAAATTCAATTATAACACTTAAAGATAAAATTTTATTCCAAAAACCATCCAAATTTTCAAAACCCTTAGCAAAAATTAAGAAAGGTAGAATGTTAATTGTTAAAAGATGTAATGAAAACTGGTGTCAAATTAAAACATCTAAATTTAAGGGATGGATTAAAAACACCCATGTGTGGGGAAAAATTAGATAATTTTTAAAATATCTAATTATTTTTGTTGCGCACAAACATCTTTGATTACAGGTGTATTAGCACAATCGCCACATTTTGTTTTCTGCACAATGCATCCGTCATCTAGAATTTCAACGTCAACAACTTTATCACATTTAGAACATGTTGAAGAAATCGTAAGTCCACATTTTTTACAGTTATAGTTTTCTGTTTGCATACCCATAAAGTAATATTATGAAAAAAGCTTTCAAGAAAAATCTATGAGAATAATTATCATTAGCGCATTTTTTTTGATAATGATAATTATTATCAAGAATTATCTAAAAAACGAATTATAATTTTTTAAAAATTTTAATTTTTCGACTTGCTTGCCCACC
Organism: uncultured Pelagibacteraceae bacterium; assembly: GCA_902614355.1. GTDB lineage: Bacteria > Pseudomonadota > Alphaproteobacteria > Pelagibacterales > Pelagibacteraceae > Pelagibacter. The sequence goes on along the minus strand of CACMKP010000001.1, from coordinate 177,641 downwards.
ATTTATCTAAAATGAAATACCAAACGGAGTTAGCTATTGGTTCAACAATCGCGTCAGTTAATGCAATCATAAAAGAAACGTCAGCGACTAACATTAAAACAGTTATAGCTATCGCAAAGTGTCCAATTGTATAGATTATTGTTCTAAGGATAGAACCTTTATTATTTTGGTAAATATTACCTGCTGCTTTAAATATTCCGTTAGTTATTTCCATTTTGTTCCTTAAAAGGGCTTTCTAGAACGCAAGCTACTAAGTGAATTCTAGCCTGTTCCCCACCATTAAAGAAATTATGATATTTTGTGTTGTTTGTTATCCAAACTTTACCATCAGCAGGGAGATGTTTTGCAACATTCTCGATTACCATCGAACAACCCTTGTTAGTAATAATTGGTACGTGCAGTCTACACTCTGGGTCTTTATGCCAGCTGAGTGTTGACCTTGGCTCTTTTAACAAAAGTCTTACTCTACCCAGTTTAAATCTTTTACTTAACGTGTCATAAACTTCTTTGAAATAAGTATTCTCAAATTCAGGGATTAATTGAGTATATTTAGACTCATCTATATCAACATCTCTACAAACTTCTTTTCCAGTTTCATCTGCAATAGTCCAATATTTACCTCGAATATTATTTCCTTCAATAGAGCTTTTGTCATTTGGAATTTGGTTTAATGATATTGCACCAAAGTGTGTTACTCCAGGAGAGTTAAATTTTTTAGCTTTTAAAATTTTATCTAAATCTTCCCTTAATCTTGAGATATCAAAATTGAGGTCTGGAACCTCATAAAAATCATCAAAAGTTACTGACGGCATAAAATATTCATTTAATTTTTATTAATTTAATTTCAAGTCAAATCTGTCTGAATTCATTACTTTAACCCACGCAGCGACAAAATCTTTAATAAATTTATCGCCTGAATCCTCGCATGCATAAACTTCTGCTAATGCTCTTAATTGAGAATTTGAACCAAAAATCAAATCAACTCTTGTCGCTTTCCATTTAATTTTTTGAGTTTTTCTATCTTTACCCACAAAAGTCTGCTCTGATTTATCTTCTTCTTTCCAAGTTGTATTCATATCTAGTAGGTTTATAAAATAATCATTTGTAAGATAACCAGGTCTTTTTGTAAAAACACCATGCTCTGAATTGTCATAATTAGTGTCTAAAACTCTCATTCCACCTATTAGAGCTGTCATTTCGGGCGCTGTTAAACCCATCAACTGAGCCTTATCTACTAATTTTTCTTCTGCAGCAACATTTGAAGGTCCACCATTCAAGTAATTTCTAAAGCCATCTGCTTGTGGTTCTAGAAGGCCAAATGAATTAATGTCAGTTTGGTCTTGTCTCGCATCTCCTCTTCCTGCTGAAAATGGAACTTTAACTTTATAACCAGCTTTTTTTGCGGCCATTTCGATTCCAACACCCCCTGCTAGTACAATTAAGTCGGCCATTGAAACATTTTTTTTATTACTGTCAAATTTACTTTTGATTTTACTCAAGGCTTTAATCACATTTGATAACTTTTTAGGGTTATTAACCTTCCAATTTTTTTGGGGCTCTAACATTATCCTTGCACCATTAGCGCCACCTCTTTTGTCTGATCCTCTAAAAGTTGACGCTGACGCCCAAGCGGTTGATACTAAATCTGAAATTGATATTTTTGATTTAGAAATTTTATTTTTCAAATCTTTAATATCTTTTGACTTGAGTTTATATTTTGGTTTATCTATTGGGTCTTGCCAAATTAACTGTTCTTTTGGAACTTCACTACCAAGATAACAAACTCTAGGACCCATATCTCTGTGAGTTAATTTAAACCAAGCTCTTGCAAAAGCATCATGAAACTCTTTTGGATTTTGATGAAAATGTTTTGTAATAGGGCCATAACTTGGATCAACTTTCATTGAGATATCAGTTGTTTGCATCATTGGTGGGTGTAGTACACCTTTCTTATGTGCGTCAGGAACCATTTTAATTTCTTGACCATTTTTCTTAGGCGTCCATTGGTGAGCACCAGCAGGGCTTTTTGTAAGCTCCCATTCATGCCCGTACAAACAATCTAAATAACCCATATCCCATTTTATAGGATTTTGTGTCCAAGCACCCTCAATACCACTGCTTATTGTATCAACACCTTTTCCAGATTTGTAACCACTATTCCATCCAGTTGACTGGTCTTGAAGTTTTGAAGCCTCAGGATCAGGACCTTTGAACGACTCAGATGCTGCACCATGAGATTTTCCAAATGTATGTCCTCCAGCAACTAAAGCAGCTGTCTCATAATCATTCATTGCCATTCTTCCGAATGTCTCTCTAATATCATGTGCTGCAAGTTTAGGATCTGGATTAGCATCAGGCCCTTGTGGATTAACATAAATTAAACCCATATGTGAAGCACCTAATGGTTGTTCTAAATCTCTTTTTCCACTATATCTTTCAACACCTAACATTTCTTTTTCTGAGCCCCAATAGATATCATCCTCTGGTTCCCAAATATCTGTTCTACCCGCTCCAAATCCAAAAGTTTTAAAACCCATTGAGTCCAAAGCAACGTTTCCAACGAGTATAAATAAATCAGCCCATGAAATTTTTCTCCCATATTTCTTTTTAATTGGCCATAAAAGTAATCTAGCTTTATCCAAATTCACGTTATCTGGCCAAGAATTAAGAGGAGCAAATCTCTGATTACCTGTTCCAGCTCCGCCTCTACCGTCACCAGTTCTGTAAGTTCCTGCAGCGTGCCAAGCAAGCCTAATAAAGAGTGGTCCATAATGACCGTAATCAGCTGGCCACCACTCTTGTGAATCAGTCATTAATTTTTTTAAATCTTTTTTAAGTGCTTTATAATTAAGTTTTTTAAACTCTTTAGCGTAACTAAATTTTTTATCCATAGGGTTAGATAAATTTGAGTGCTGACTAAGAATTTTAAGATTTAGGCTATTAGGCCAAAAATCTCTCACTGTTTGTCCCTGTCCTGCAGAAAACTTTGCAGGTGTTCCTGCCCCCGTAAAAGGACATTTGCTCATTTGATTTGCTTTAAAAGATTTATCTTTAAAATTTTCAGTACTCATTATTTTCCTTTAGATTAATTCAGAATGGTTATAGTTTATAATGATTCTAAAAAGCTGTCAATTGGTTTAAAATGACGCTAAAGTAAAAGCAATAATTAGTCTTCTAGCTTAACAAGAACTTCGACAGATTTAATCTTTTTACCGTTTATTTTTTTTAAGATGTTTATTGGGCCTACATCAGAATTTTCTAAATCAATCAACTTTTCATCTTTTAAATCATAAAAATGATGGTGATCAGTAACATTTGTATCAAAATAAGTTTGGTTTGAATTAATCGGGATCTGTTTAAGGTATCCTTTTTTTTCAAAAGCATGAACAGTATTATAAATTGTTGCTAATGAAATTTTGTTATTTTTTTGCCTCTTAATTTTCTGATCTAGCTCATTAATCGTGAAATGAAATGTCTTTTCTGTATCAAATAAAACCTCACATATTTGAAGTCTTTGTTTAGTTGGTCGTAATCCAGAATTTCTTAATTTATCGATATATTTCACTATTTAACCGTATTGTTATTTAAAATTATTCTAAACTAAGGTTAAATTTATATTATATAATGGTAAAATCAAGTAAATAAGGATACTCAATTCTATGAAAAAAAACTCATACTCCTATGATGAACTTATAAATTGTGGAGAGGGAAAATTATTTGGCCCAGGTAATGCTAAATTACCACTTCCACCAATGCTGATGTTTGATAGAATTACAGAAATTAATGATGACAAAGGTGCATTTAAAAAGGGTTCTTTAAAAGCTGAATTAGATATTAAAAAAAATCTTTGGTTTTTTGATTGTCACTTTAAAGAAGATCCTGTTATGCCTGGCTGTCTTGGTCTTGATGCCATGTGGCAGTTGGTAGGTTTTTTTTTAGGTTGGATTGGAAATCCAGGAAAAGGAAGAGCTTTGGGTGTAGGTACAGTGAAATTTACAGGAGAAGTTTTGCAAAATATAAAATTAGTAAAATATGAAATTGATATGAAAAAAATCATGTCTCCTGGAGGTACTACAGTAGGTCTTGCTAATGGTATGGTTCTAGCCGATGATAAAAAAATTTATTCAGCAGACAATTTAAAAGTAGGATTATTTAAATAATGAAAAGAGTCGTAATTACAGGTTTAGGAGTTGTTTCGTGTTTAGGAAACAATCAAGATGAGGTATACAATTCTCTTTTAAACTCAAAGTCTGGAATATCTTTCAGTCCAGAATATAAAGAACATAATCTTAAAAGTCATATTCACGGTAAACCAAATATAAGACTTGAGGATTTTATTGACAGAAAAACAATAAGGTTTATGGGATCAGGCTCAGCATATAATTATATTGCAATGAAAGAGGCTATCGAGGACTCTGGGCTTGAGGAGAAAGAGGTAAGCAATTTTAAAACTGGAATAGTAATGGGCTCAGGTGGCCCGTCGATTGAAAATGTGATTTTAGCTGCAGATAAAACTAGAGCTAAAACTCCTAAACTTATGGGACCATTTATTGTTCCAAGAACAATGGCAAGCACTGCTTCTGCAACTTTGGCCGTACCTTTTAAAATAAAAGGGACTAATTATACAATGAGCTCAGCATGTGCAACTAGTGGGCATTGTATAGGAAACTCTATGGAGTTAATTCAAATGGGGAAACAAGATATTGTCTTCGCTGGTGGAAGTGAGGAAATTCATTGGGCCATGACAGCTATGTTTGATGCAATGACTGCTTTGTCCTCAAAATATAATGATACACCTGAAACTGCTTCAAGAGCTTATGATAAAACAAGAGATGGTTTTGTTATTGCTGGTGGGGGTGGAGTATTGGTGCTTGAAGAATATGAGCATGCTAAAGCAAGAGGTGCCAAAATATATGCTGAACTCACTGGATATGGAGCAACTTCAGATGGTTATGATATGGTAGCTCCATCTGGCGAGGGAGCTGTAAGATGTATGAAGATGGCAATGGCAACAGCAAAAAATAAAATTGATTATATTAATACCCATGGAACATCTACTCCTGTTGGAGACATAACAGAATTAAACGCTGTAAAAGAAACTTTTGGTGAACAAATTCCTAAAATTAGCTCAACAAAATCTTTATCAGGTCATCCTTTAGGAGCAGCGTCGGTACACGAGGCGATATATTGTCTAATTATGATGAAAAATAATTTTATTGCTGGTTCAGCTAATATCAAAGAAATGGACGAGGAAGCTAAAAAATTTCCAATTGTTGCAAAATCAGAGAAAAATGTTTCTTTAAATGCGGTTATGTCAAACAGTTTTGGCTTTGGTGGAACCAATGCTGCACTAGTTTTTGAAAAGGTTTAATCATGAGCTTGATGAAAGGTAAAAAAGGATTAATCATGGGAGTTGCTAATGAAAGATCTATTGCTTGGGGTATCTCTCAAAAACTTTCAGAGGCTGGCGCTGAATTAGCTTTTACGTATTTAGGTGATGCTCTTAAGAAAAGAGTAGTCCCTCTAGCAGAAAAATTAAATTCAAAATCAACTTTTAGCTGTGATGTTGAAAAAAAAGAAGAGGTAGTAAAATTATTTGAGGATATCAAATCTCAATGGGGAGAAATTGATTTTGTAGTTCATGCAGTTGCATTTTCAGATAAATCAGAATTATCAGGCGAATATTTAAATACAACTAGAGAAAACTTTTTAAGAAGTATGTTAATTTCATGTTTTTCATTTACTGAAGTAGCAAAAGAAGCATCGAAAGTGATGAAACAAGGTGGAAGTCTTCTAACATTAACTTACGAGTCTACTAAAGCTATTCCAAATTATAACGTAATGGGTGTGTGTAAATCAGCACTTGAGGCTAGTGTAAAATACTTAGCTAGAGATTTGGGCGTTAAAGGCATGAGAGTTAATGCGATAAGTGCTGGCCCTATTAAAACCTTAGCAGCTTCTGCCATTGGGGATGCAAAATTTTTATATAAATGGAATGAAGATCACTCATTCCTAAAAAGAAATGTTGATATTCATGATGTTGGAAACTCAGCATTATATCTTCTAAGCGATCTTGCAAATGGTGTTACTGGTGAAATTCACTATGTAGATGCGGGATACAACAAAGTTGGAATGCCTGATCCAAAAAATATAACTTAATTTTAATATAAGTTTTGTCTTGATTTAACAGCTCTTAGTTCTATTAAGTTTTCGTGTCCAACACCATCTTTATCAATTCTGCTAAATACAGATTTAATATTCCACCCATTATCTAAAAACCAATCAAATCCAGTTTCCAAAATAATCATTGAGTTATATTTTTTTTCAATAGTAGTATTATATTTGGTTGTTTCTCCAACAAAGTTAGCTTGTATATCTGATCCATCTGTAAGATCCTTATTAAAATCTATCTTAAAATAAGGAATAAATAATGAGTCGGTAAGGTAAATTTCTTTCTCAACGGCAGATCCTAAAGAAATTGATGATGTTTCAAGTTCTCTTTTGTCAAATTTTAGCTTTGAACTACTGCTACCTGTCTCAGAATATCCATCAAAATTTACAAAACCGAGATCAAATTTGGAATAGCTTTATTACCGTTTAAAAGAAAGATAAAAATTATTAAACTCAAAACAGCTATTCTCATAAAATAATCTAGTTATTTTAATAATTTTTCAATTTTACATATTAAACCAAAGCTTGTTTAATAGATAGTTTCACCTTTCCTCTATCAAAACCAATTACTTTAACTTTTACTTCATCGCCTTCTTTGACAACATCAGTTACTTTAGCAACTCTTTTATCTGCAAGTTCTGAAATGTGAACAAGTCCGTCTTGCTTTCCTAGGAAATTAACAAATGCACCAAACTCCATAATCTTCATAACTTTTCCAGAATAAATTTTATTTAACTCAGCTTTAGCACTGATGTCTTTGATCATTTGCATAGCGATATTTCTAGACTCCTCATCTGGAGCAGAAACTGTTACTACACCTTCATCATTTACGTCAACTTTAGCACCTGATTTTTCAACTATTTCTCTTATAGTTGCTCCACCTTTTCCTATTACTGCAGCAATGTCTTTTTTATCAACATTAATTTTTTCCATTTTTGGAGTATGTTTTCCAACATCAGCTCTCGAAGCTGATAATGCTTTATTCATTTCTCCTAGGATATGAACTCTTCCATCTTTAGCTTGGCTTAATGCCTGCTCCATTATTTCAAATGTAATACCTGTAATTTTGATATCCATTTGAAGAGAAGTAATTCCATCTTTGGTTCCAGCAACTTTAAAGTCCATATCACCTAAATGATCTTCATCACCTAAGATATCTGATAAGACACTAAAATCATCACCTTCTTTGATCAAACCCATTGCTATACCTGCAACTGGTTCTTTAATGGGTACACCCGCATCCATTAGTGCTAATGATGTTCCACAAACAGTAGCCATTGAAGATGAGCCATTAGATTCTGTAATCTCAGAAACTACTCTAAAAGTATAAGGGAATGCTTCTTTTGATGGCAATGAAGAATGTATTGCTCTCCACGCTAATTTACCATGTCCAATTTCTCTTCTACCAGTTCCAATTCTTCCTGTTTCTCCAACTGAAAAAGGTGGAAAATTGTAGTGAAGCATGAATCTTTCTCTTTGTAATCCATCTAAACTTTCAATTCTTTGCTCATCATCCGATGTACCTAAAGTAGCTGTCACAATTGCCTGTGTTTCACCTCTGGTAAACAAAGCAGAACCATGGGTTCGTGGTAGAACACCAACTTCACAAGATATAGGCCTTACATCAGATAATCCTCTACCATCAATTCTGTTTTTATTTTTTAAAATATCTGTTCGAACTATTGATTTTTCGATTTTTTTGAGTTCAGAATTAACATCAAGATCTGTGTAATTTTCATCTTCCTCATAAAGTTTTTTAGCTTTGTCAGTAATTTCTGAAATTTGATTTGATCTATCTTGTTTATCTATCGTTGCAAAAGCTTTTTTAAGATCTTTTGTGAAAGTTTCCTCAAGTTTTTTCTTAACTTCTGATAGGTCTTTCTTTTCAACGATCCATTCAGGTTTTCTACATTCTTTTGCAAGTTCCTCAATCATTTCGATCACAGGAACAAAACCTTCATGACCAAATTTAACTGCATTTAACATTTCTTCCTCTGTTAAACCACTCGCTTCAGACTCTACCATAAGTACTGCATCTTTTGTGCCCGCTACAACTAAGTCTAATTTTGATTTTTCAAGCTCAGCTTTTGATGGATTTAAAACATATTTTCCATCAATAAAACCAACCCTAGAAGCTCCAACAGGACCCATAAATGGCATTCCTGATATAGCCAAAGCTGCTGATGAAGCTGTAATTGATAAAATATCCGCTTCATTTTCTTTATCGTAAGAAATTACAGTTGGTAACAACTGAACTTCATTTTTAAATTCATCGGGAAATAACGGTCTGATTGGTCTATCAATTAATCTAGAAATTAATGTTTCACTCTCAGTTGGTCTTGCCTCTCTTTTGAAATACCCACCCGGAATTTTTCCAGCCGCATAGTATTTTTCTTGATAATTTACGGATAGTGGAAAATAATCAACATCAGGATTAACTTTTTTTGCTCCAACCACTGTTGCTAAAACAACTGTTTCACCACATGTTGCGATTATTGCACCGTCTGCTTGTCTTGCTACTTTTCCTGTTTCTAAACTTATCTTCTTTCCTGCTACTTCAATTTCCTTCTTATATACTTTAAACATTTCATTTCCATTTCGTTTCGTTCTTTTCGTTTCATTCCGTTCTATCTATTTTGATTTTTACTTTCTCAATTTCAATTTCGACAGTACATTTTTGTAAGAATCAACCTTATTTCTTTTAAGGTAATCTAACAATTTTTTTCTCTTATTAACTGCTTTAAGTAAGCCAACTGAGGAATGTTTATCTTTTTTAAACTGCTTAATATGTTTAGATAAATTCTCAATTTTTTCAGTTAATAAAGCTATTTGAATCTCAGATGATCCCGTATCCTTATCGTGAATAGCTAATTCTGCTGATTTTTTGCTCATATTTATTTTCCTACTTGTTTGCTTGTTTTATTAAATTTTCAATTTTTTCTGCATATTCAAAAGACTCGTCTTTTCTAAAAAGGATTTTAGGCAAAAATTTTGCGGTTATTTTTTGAGACAAAATTTTTCTTATTAAAAAAGAATATTCTTTTAATTTTTCAATCGTTTTATCAGCATCTTTACCGCCTAATGGCAACACATATGCTTTAGCTATTTTTAAATCTTGACTCATTCTTACTTCTGTTACAGTTATGTTGTTTGTTTCTAAATTAGGAATTTTTGCTTCATTCCTTATAAAGATCATACTCAAAGACTGTTTTACCATTTCTCCAACTCTAAGTTGTCTTTGAGTAAATTGTTTTCCTATTCGATCAGCCATTATATTATATTGACCTTTCCGTAGATGTAACATTAAAAGCCTCAATTGTATCGTTCTTTTGGAAATCCATGTAATCTTTTAAGGCGATACCACATTCTTGGCCATTATCTACTTGTTTTACTTGATTTTTCTCTCTAAATATCGTCGCTATTTTACCTGTATAGATAATTGCGCCATCTCGAATAATCCTAACACTAGAGTTCGCAAGAATTTCACCATCAGTCACTTTGGAACCTGCAACCTTGCCCGCACCAGAAACTTTAAAAATTTCAAGAATTTGGGCTGTACCAATAATATTTTCTTGCAAATCTGGAGCTAGTAAACCTGACATACTTTTTTTAACAAAATCTAGAACTTCATAAATTATATTATATGAGGATATCTTAATATTTTCTTCTTCAGCTAGTTTTTTTGCTTCTTTACTTGGTTTTACATTAAAAGCTATTAGGACTGCCTTTGATGCTTTTGCTAATATTACGTCAGTTTCTGTTACCATACCTATATCCGCCAAAATAATTTTAGGCTTCACTTCATCATGTTTAATATGATTAATAGCACTTTTAATAGCCTCTGAGGATCCATGTACATCTGATTTAATAATCAAATTTAAATCTTTAAATGAATTATTTGAAAATGCAGACTCTTGAGTCGCAAATGATAATGGATTCTTAATATCCTTACTTTCCTCTGCTCTATTCTCACTAAGATTTTTTGCTTCTTTTTCATTATTTAAAACAATAAAATCATCTCCCGATTTCGCAGCACCATTAATTCCCAATATTTCGACAGGTGTTGAAGGTATAGCTTGTTCAATATTTTTACCCTTATCATTTATGATTGCTCTAATTTTACCCCATTTAATTCCACTAACAAAAAAGTCCCCTTTTTTTAAAGTTCCACTTGTTACAATAATATTTGCTACTGGACCTCTACCTGTATCAATTTTAGACTCTAAAACAATACCAGTTGCTTTCGATTCAAAATCAGTTTTTAAATCCAAGATTTCTGCTTGTAAAGTTATTGCCTCAAGAAGTTTATCCAAGTTTAATTTTGTTTTAGCTGATATTTCAACCATCAAAGTATCTCCCGATAGGTCTTCTGCTATCAATTCGTGCTCCAGCAATTGATTTTTTATTTTTTGAGGATCAGCATCAGGCAAATCACATTTGTTTATTGCGACGACTATTGGAACTTTTGCAGCCTTCGCATGCTTTATTGACTCTACAGTCTGTGGTTTAACGCCGTCATCTGCAGCAACAACTAAAACAACAATATCAGTCAATTTTGATCCTCTCGCACGCATTTCTGTAAAAGCAGCGTGTCCTGGTGTATCAATAAAAGTTAAATTATTGTTGCCACTTTTAATTTGATAAGCTCCAATATGTTGTGTTATACCACCGAATTCTCCGGATACAACATTTGCACTTCTCAAAACATCTAAGACAGATGTTTTTCCATGATCAACATGACCCATCACTGTTATTATTGGTGCTCTAGTCTTCAGGTTTTCAGTTCTAGAATCTTTTATCTTTTTAATAATCTCCTCAGCTTTTTCCTCACGAATTGGATTATGTCCAAATTCCTTTACAAGATACTCTGCTGTATCTGCAGCCAAAGTTTGATTGATTGTTACGGTCACCCCCATACCAAATAAATGTTTAATTACATTACTAGACTGCTCTGCCATTTTATTTGCTAATTCTCTCACCGTTATAGCTTCAGGAATATTTATATTTCTTTTAATTGATTTTTTATTTTCACTATTGTCATCTTTATTAATGTTTTTTAATTCCTTTTGCCTTGCTCTTTTAACAGATGCTAAACTTCTCTCTCTTGTTTCTATTTCGTCACTTAAAGCTCTTGAGACTGTCAATTTAACATCTCTCTTTTTTGAACTTAATCTAGTTTTTTTATCATTATCATCTTCACTTTTGAATTTTCTAGTAGCCCTTTGCTCTGCTAGTTTACGTTTTTCAAAATCACTTATACCTAAATTAGAATTGCTTATTTTTAAGTTTATCTTGTGATTAGCCCCTTTTTTAAAGGTAGGTGATGATGATTTATAACTACTGCCCTTGAAAGTTTTACCCTTTCCCGAGAATTTAGATGGCTGCTTATTAATTATAACTGTTTTTTTTCCTTGATTATTTAGGCTGTCAATATTTTTGAAAGACTTTTTAGGACCACCAGAAATTGTTAGTTTTGTTTTTTTGTTCTCCATTGCTCATCTCTCAATCTTTATAGATTATTTGTCTAGCTGACATTATGAGATCATCTGCCTCAGATTTCGATAATGCAAAATCCTCCAAATATCCTTGGATCCTTATTTTTTCACCTTTTATTACGTCGAAACCCCCTGTCAATTCATCAGATGCTAAGTCAGCAAAATCCTCAAGTTTTAATATCTTTTGTTCACCTAAAGTTAACAACATTCCTGGTGTCAAACCTTTTAGATTAACTAGATCGTCAGAAATTCCTAAGTCTTTTATTCTCTGTGAAATATCTTCTTGATCTTTTTTGTGAAATTCTTTTGCTCGTTCGATCAAAGCTTTAGCTGTATCTTCCTCAATACCTTCAATTTTTTTGAAGTTATCTAAAGAGCTATCTTTAATATCATCAATAGTTGAAAAACCTTCCGCAACAAGTAATTGTCCTAATGTTTCATCTAACTCCAGATTTTTAACAAAATTTTCTGTTTTTTCTTTAAATTCTTGTTGTCTTCTTTCAGAGTCTTCTTGATCTGTCATTATATTGATTTCAAAATTTAACAATTTTGTTGCAAGTCTCACATTTTGTCCTCTACGTCCTATGGCTTTGCTTAAATTTTCCTCAGTTAAAATCACATCCAATTTTTTTCTTTCAATATCAACGTTTACTCTTTGAACCTCAGCAGGAGATAATGCATTTGAAACTAAAATTGCTGGATCCTCTGACCAATTTACTATATCAATTTTCTCACCTTGTAATTCATTAACTACCGCTTGCACTCTTGATCCTCTCATTCCAACACATGCACCAACTGGATCTAGTGAGGTATCAATAGCTTTAACACAAATTTTTGCTCTACTTCCAGGATCTCGAGAGGATGATTTAATCTCAATTAATCCATCATAAATCTCTGGCACTTCTTGAACAAAAAGCCTTTCCATAAATTTTGAATGAGCTCTAGATAAAAATATTTGCTGACCTTTGTTTTCTCTCCTAACGTCATAACAATAAGCTTTGATTCTATCTCCAGCTTTTATATTTTCTCTAGGAATAAGTTCATTTTTTTGGATTATTGCCTCAGTTCTACCTAGATCCACAATTACATTCCCAAATTCAAGTCTTTTCACTATCCCACTTAAGATAGTGTCTTTTTTATCTTTAAAATCACTAAACTGCCTTTCTCTTTCTGCCTCACGAACATTGAAGTTGATTACTTGCTTAGCAGTTTGAGCAGCTATTCTACCAAAATCAAATGCTGGAAGTGGTTGAAGAACTTCGTCACCAATTTTTTTATTTTTATTTTGTTCATTTAAAATTATTGCATCTTTTAATTTAATTTCTGTATTAGAATTTTCAGGGTTATCCGAGATTATCAACTTTCTAAAGATTTCAATATCTCCACTATCCCTATTAATAGCAACTTTTATTTCATTATCCTGGCCGAACTTTGACTTAGCAGCTTTTGCAATACCAGTTTCCATAGAATTGATAATTAATTCTTTGTCTATAGCTTTCTCTAAAGCTACTGCTTCAGCAATTCTTAACAGTTCTAATTTATCAGCTCTTTTATTTAACATGTTTGTTTAATCCAAAAAAAAATGGGCCAAAGCCCATTATTGAATTCAAGTATGTTATGGAAATATAGTAAAGTTTTTTGATTATTCAATAAAAACTATTTAGTGAAAACACTTATTTTATCAGTATTTTCCCAAGAAAAAGATCCGTCTTTTTCAGGTGTTCTTCCGAAATGACCGTAAGCAGCTGTTTTTTCATAAATAGCTTTATTTAAACCCAACATTTCTCTTATACCTCGGGGGCTTAAATCAAAATTTTCTTTAATTTTTTCTGTAACAAATCTATTTTTATCTAAATCATTATCAAAAAGATTTACATAAATTGACAAAGGTTTTGATACTCCAATTGCATACGCTAACTGGATTAAACATTTATCTGAAATTTTTGAAGCTACAATATTTTTTGCAATATACCTTGCGGCATAAGCGGCAGATCTATCAACTTTGGTTGGATCCTTTCCTGAAAACGCTCCACCGCCATGGGGAGCAGCACCACCATATGTATCTACAATAATTTTTCTTCCCGTCAGTCCACAATCCCCATCAGGACCTCCAATAACAAAATTTCCAGTAGGATTTACATAAAATTCATCATCATTAAAATCTTCCATAAATTCTTTTGGAATTGATTTTAACATATATGGCCTAAGTATTTCTCTGACCTCTTTTTGACTCGCATTGACTGAGTGCTGAGAAGATATAACCACTGACTTAACTTTTGCTGGTTTTCCGTTTATGTATTCAAATGTGACCTGGCTTTTAGAGTCAGGTTCAATATTTTTTAATTTTCCAGATTTTCTATCCTCAGCCATTAGTCTTAAAATTTTATGTGAGTAATGAATTGGTGCAGGCATTAAAACATCAGTTTCATCACATGCATATCCAAACATTATTCCCTGATCTCCAGCTCCTTCATCTTTATTCCCCTTGGAATCTACTCCCATAGCAATATCTGAAGATTGTGAGTGAAGATGGGTCTCTATTTTTGTAGCTTCTTTCCAAGTAAAACCTTCTTGATCATAACCAATATCTTTAATGCAGTCCCTAACATTTTTTATAAGATCTTCTTTATTAATCTCTGGTCCTCTCACCTCTCCGGCTAAAACAACCTTATTAGTAGTTGTAAGAGTTTCACAAGCAACTCTTGCGTAAGGATCTTTAGATAAATAAGTATCTACAACCATATCGGATATTCTGTCGGAAACTTTGTCTGGATGTCCCTCCGAAACCGACTCACTAGTAAAAAGAAAATCTTTTAAATTACTCATCTTTGATCCTATTAAATGAAAAAATTAATAAAATATACAACAAAATTAATAAGATAAATATTTTGTTTCCATATAAAGAAAATATAGTTTGATTAAAGTCTCTTCTTTTTTCGAAATCAATAAAACCATCTTTGTTATAATCAATTTTTTTTTCGATCTCCCCTAGAGGATTAATTATTGCCGTCATACCATTATTAGCTGACCTTAAGACATATTTTCCGGTTTCAATAGCTCTGAATATACTGTGAGAGAAGTGTTGCTTTGGCCCGACAGATTTACCAAACCATCCATCTTCTGATATATTTATTATAAAATCATAATCATTATCTTTAGTCAGATTGCCACTATAAATAATCTCATAACAAATTAATGGTAAAAATTTTAACTCTTGAAAGTTATTTTTAATTTGGATAACCTTTCTTTCACCTCCCTTAGTAAAAGATCCAATGTTATTTGTGATTGTTTTTAAACCAATTTTATTAAGCAAATTTTCAAATGGAAGAAATTCACCAAAAGGAACTAAATTTATTTTATTGTAATTTTGAAGTAAGTTTAATTCATTATCAATAAGTGAGAGTGAATTAAAATACTTATAATTTTCATTTATTAATGTTCTACTAGAGATACCGAGTCCTATTAAATGATTTTCATTAAAGTTTTCAGCAAATAAACTCTCATATGAATTTAATTCATCTAAGTATGTATTTGGTATGATTCCTTCTGGCCACAAAAAAAAGGTTTTTTTATAAGGTTCGGGTGAACTTAAATTTATCAACTCATTAATGATATTTTCTGCTTGATTGTCACTATAAAACCTATCTAAACTTATATTTGATCCAACTATCCTTATCACGTAAGGATTTTTTACAATTTTTTCATTTAAAAAACTTTGCTTATATGATTTTCCATAAATTAAAAATAATATTGGAATTAATAAAATTAAAATAGAAATAAAACTTTCAACTTTTGATTTTCTTAAAATATAAATTGCAGGTGCAGAAAAAAAACTAATTATTAAAAGATTTAGTGCGTATGTTCCAATAACAGATGCAAAACTTATAAAGCTAAGGTTCTCCGAAAGACTATAAATAAATAAGTTCCAAGGAAAACCTGTAAGAATATTTCCTCTTAAAAATTCAACTAGTCCAAAAAGAAGGGAAAATAAAAAAAAAGAGCTTAATAATGTTTTTAATCCAAATTTATAAAAAATAAATGTTGCTAACCCAAAGAATAGACCCAAAAAAGACGGAATAAGAATTAAAGCAACTGGTATTAAAAATTTAAAATTTGGGTCAAAAGTAAGTGATATGCTTATCCAATATAAATTGCTTAAAAAATAACTTAAACCAAATAGCCAACCATAAAGAAAAAAAAAATTTCCTTTCTTTTGATCATTAAGTTTCTTAAATAAAAAAATAAAGAAAAAACTCAATGTAAAAAAATTTATAAAAAAATAATTTAAAGGTGGAAGACTTAAAGATGTTAGTCCTCCTAAGATCAATAAAAGTAATATTTCTATTAAAAATTTTTTATTCAACTTAAATTAAAATTTTTTTAACTGATCTAAATATTTTTTGTTCTTCACGAAACATTATCTGATATTCCTTTTCTTTTATATGATTATAATTTAGTAAGTGTAAAAAACCATGAATAAAAATTTTTGTAACTTTTTCTTTAAAATCATAATTATTTATATTTTTAGGTTTATTCATATAATTAAAACTTATAATAACATCTCCTAAATAAACTTCTTTGAAATTCTTTATTTTTTTTTGCAATGGAAAAGATAACACATCTGTATGTTTATCTTTTTTCCTAAATTTTTTATTTAATTTTTTAACATTTCTATTGTTAGAAAGTAATAATGTTAAATAAACTCTTTTATTTATAAATTTAAATTTTTTTGGAAAGTGTCTGCATAGTTGGTTAAAAAAAAATTCCTTTTTCTTAATTTTTTTTGACCAAGATTTTTCCTCGGTGAGGACATTAACTTTGATCATTGTCACTAGAATATGCTTTTACAATTTTAGACACTAAAGGATGTCTTACAACATCTGAGTGATCAAAATCTATAGCTTTAATTTCATCTAAATGGGATAATAATTTCTTAGCTCTATCCAAACCTGACATATGTTTATTTGGAAGGTCTATCTGTGAAGGATCACCATTAACTACTATTTTTGAGTTTTCGCCGATTCTTGTTAAGAACATTTTAATCTGAGTGTCTGTTGCATTCTGAGCTTCATCTAGAATTGCAAAAGAATTTTTAAGAGTTCTACCTCTCATAAATGCCAAAGGAGCAATCTCAATATCTCCTATTTCAATCATCCTTTGAATTTTTTCAAAATGAAATAAATCGTAAAGTGAATCGTACAGAGGTCTTAGATATGGATCTACTTTTTCTTTCATATCTCCTGGTAAAAAGCCCAGTCTTTCACCCGCCTCAACAGCTGGTCTTGATAGAATAATTCTCTCAATCTTTTTTTCTAAAAGCATAGTAAGGCCAACAGCTACAGCAAGAAAAGTTTTTCCTGTTCCTGCTGGACCAGCAGAAATAACTATTTCACTTTCCCTTAAAGCTCTAACATATCTTTTTTGTTTTTCAGATCTTGGAATAATAGATTTTTTAGGTGTTTTAATAATATCAGTTACATTTGGGTTTTTAACTTTTTCATTAATCATAAATTGGTCCACAGATGATAAGATATCTTTGTTTTCAATATTTCCATTATTCAAAAATTGGTCTGCTAAAAATTGAATAGCATTTTTAACAATTTCATTTTTTTCATCAGTAGATTTAATAAGTATTGAATTTCCTCTGGAATACAAGCTTGCTCCAGTAATTTTCTCTAATTCTTTTAAATTTTTATTAAATTCACCTACAATCCCCATTAGAAGGTTATTATCACTAAATATCACACTTAATGAGTTATTGTCTGAGTAAACAAATTTTAAAAGCGCTTGAGTGTCTTTTTTAATTGAATTATTCAAATCTATGCAACTCTCAATTTTGAAATTTCTAAAGTTTCACCAAAAAGTGTATTTTGATTACTACTGTTAATTTTAACTTTTACAAGCTTTCCTACATCCTCATCTTTACCATCAAATATTACTGAAGTCATATAACCAGTTCTGCCAAAATACTTTGCACTTTCAGACACTCTATTTTCTACTAACACCTCTATTACGTTACCCTCCAAAGATCTATTCATTTTTTTTTGAAAATTAAATAATTCTTTCTGGACGATTTTTAGTCTTTCATTACTTAACTTTCGATCAATTAATGGTAGATGGGAGGCTTTTGTACCTGGTCTTGGGCTAAATACAAAAGAAAAAGAATTTATAAATTTTATCTTTTTTATTAGATCAAGTGTCGAATTAAAATCACTCTCTTCCTCACCCGGGTAACCAATTATAAAATCACTAGAAAATTTAGCAGAGGAATTTTTTTTAATTATTTTTTCGTAAATTTGAAGATAATGCTCAATATTGTGATTTCTATTCATCAACTTTAAAATTTTATTTGAACCGCTTTGGACTGGTAAATGGACAAGAGGCATTAATTTTTTCGAGATCCCATATAGGTCAATTAAATCATCACTCATGTCAATTGGATGTGAAGTTGTATATCTAATTCTTAAAATTTCAGGAATTTTTTCTATTTCTAAAATTAAATTAGATAACTTATAATTTTCATTATTGTAAGCGTTAACATTCTGTCCTAATAAAGTAATCTCTCTCACTCCATTTCCCGCAAGGGTTTTGGCCTCATTAACTATTTCATTAAATGGTCTGGAATATTCAGGACCTCTTGTATAAGGAACAACACAAAAGTGACAAAACTTATCACAGCCTTCTTGTATGGTTAAAAAAGAAGATATTTTTGTGGATGAGTTTTTAATTTTATCCAAATAATTGAACTTTGAAACAGCATCAAAATCAGTTTCATCCAATCTCCTCTGATTATCAAGGTATTCTTCAATCTTGTCATTAATTTTATGGTATGCTTGAGGACCAATAACTAGATCAATAAAAGGTTCTCTTCTTAACATCTCATCGTTTTCCGCTTGAGCAACGCATCCAGCAACTATGACAAAAGGTTTTTTTTTTAATCTAAATCTTTTTTTTACTCTACCTATCTCATGATAAACTTTTTCTTTTGCCTTATCTCTTATGTGACAAGTGTTTAGTAAAAAACAATTCGTATCGTCGAGATTTTCAGTTTTTGTAAATCCTATCTTTTTTACAGTATCAATTATTCGATTAGTGTCATACTCGTTCATTTGGCAACCAAATGTTTTAGCGAATATTTTTTTATTCATTTTTTTTATCTACTTTGACACCATAAAGTTCCAGCTTGTGGTCAACTAATTTATATCCATATTTGTTTGCAATTTTTTTTTGGAGTTCTTCTATCTCTTCATCAACAAACTCTATAATATCACCAGTTTTAATATCAATTAAATGATTATGATCATCATTTATTTCATATCTTGCCTTACCACCCTTAAAATCGTGTTTTGTTAGAATCCCAGCTTCTTCGAAAAGTTTTACAGTTCTATATACTGTTGCGATGCTAATTTTAGGATCAATTTTTGAAACTCTATTATACAGCTCATCAACATCCGGATGATCAGACTCACCATAGGCTTTTTTTGATTCAGAAATAACTTTAGCAATAATTCGTCTTTGGTCGGTGAGTTTTACTCCTTGAGATTGACATTTTTGTTCAATTGTTTCTGACATACGTATTTTTAACCCGAATAGATAGGATTAATCAAATTTTTTTCAACTTTAAATTTCTTACATAAATCTGGGATAAATTCATATTTTATGAGTTTTTCTCCATTGAAATCTCTGAAACTAAAACAATAATAATCAATTTTATTAACTAAATGAATGGCCTTAACAACAGATAGGGAATTTCTGATGCCTGCAAAACTACCAGGTCCTCTATTTATATATATATTTGAAATTTTTTTTAAATCTAAATTTTTTGACATTAAAAAATCGTTTAAAAGTATTATTAATCTCTCATAATTTTTTTTGCTATTTTCATGGCTAACATTATAATTGTTACCGTTTACAATGATCATGAAAAAAACTTTATCACTAGCAGCATCTATTATTAGCTTTGTCATAATTCAATTATTTTTTTTTACCAATTCTAATTCAGAGGAAAACAATAACAAATATTATGCAAAAGATAATGGTATTTTATCTATAATGTACCATAGATTTAACGAAAATAAGTATCCTTCAACAAATATCAAAATGGATATTTTTCAAAAACACATAAAAATAATTAAGGAACTTGATTATGAATTTTATAATCCAAAATTTTTTATAAAAGAATTTAAAAAACCAAAAAATAAGAAGAAAATTTTGATAACAGTAGATGATGGTTTCAAGTCTTTCTATAATAATGCTTGGCCATATTTAAAGGAAAATAACATTCCATTTATTTTATTCGTATCTACAGAACCGGTCGGTAAAAATGGTTATATGACTTGGGATGAAATAATTGAGATTGACAAATCTAAATTTGGTTATATTGGCCATCATTCTCATTCACATGACTACCTAATTGATAAAAGTGAGGAAGAATTTATTAATGATATAGAGCTTGCATCAAAAATTTTCAAAAATAAATTAGGATATGTTCCTGAAATATTTTCATATCCGTTTGGCGAATATTCTCTTTTTATGAAACAATACATAGCTAAAAATTTTAAAATAGCTTTTGGCCAACATTCTGGAATTATTGATGTGAATAAAGATAAATTTGAATTACCAAGGTTTCCAATAAATGAAAAATATGGGGAATTAAAAAGGTTTAAATCTATAATAAATTATTTACCACTTGAGTATAGATCTCTAGAACCAGAGGAAAAAAAAATAAATAAAAAGAACAACCCCCCACGAATGGTAGTTGAATTTTTTAATGAACAAAAAAATATAAAGAATATTAATTGTTATTCTAATGATGGTGGTAAATGGAAAAAACCAAATTTAAAATTTGATATCAATAAACTTATCGTAAACTTTGAAGATCCATTTATACCAAGAAGAGGAAGAATTAATTGTTCACTAATGGATAATGGTAAGTGGCGATGGTTTGGAACTCAATTTATTATAAGCGAGAACTAGATTAGGCTTTCCAATTCTATACTTGAAGGGAGCAATTTAGCATCGTCAAAATCTTGGAGATTATTTTGTTTTATAATTTTTTGTAAAATTTCAACATATTGATCGCCCGTTTCTGCATATTTGTTTAAAAATTTTGAAAGTATAATGCTATCCAAAGGTTCTCCTTCATCTCTTAATTTAGCTCTCTCTTGTCTAAAATCTTTATAAGTTGAATGAGTGTTAAGATTTCTTTGATATGCTCTAACAGATGCTTGAAGGACATTGAACCTCATTACTTTATGTCCCTCACTTTTGTCAGCATCTTTTGGTTTTAATCCCTCACCGGACCAAGTCCACTGTCCAAACAATGCATTACCTTCTTGCGCAAATCTTGATGTTCCCCAGCCTGTCTCTTTAGCAGCTTGAGCTAATGCTAGTGAAACAGGAATTTCATCCATTCTAATTTTAAGGGTCGATAAATCTCTTGAGGAAACTCCGTATTGTTTATATTTTTTTTCAAGCCACTTTTTTTCTAAATCCGTATTGTTGCTCTTATTTATAATACTAAAAAGTCTTTTCCTATCAATCTTTATATTACTATTTTCTTTCAAGATTAGCGGAAGGACAATTTGAATAAAAAATTCTTTTCTCTTAGAAGTATTTTCAATCATTTTTATTTCATTTGGTAGTAAAGTTAAAGCAACTGGTTTTACTAATTTAGTTTCTCTTACTTCTCTAAGACTATATTTCGTATCTTCAAATAACTGTTTTATAGTCGATGCGTTTAATCTTACAGTATCTGTCTCCAAGTCATTTAAACTAAAAATGTCAACTAATAGATCTTTTTCATTTAAAAACTTATCGCTTTTTTCATTACCACTTGAGCCATTCTTTAAAGTGTAAGCTAGAACTGCTTTGGACTTATTTTCAAAAGCTGTATTTTTGTCATTAGCAAAATTTATCATGATTGGCATTGCATAAAAAAATGTGATTAATAATATTGATGAAATAAAAATTCTTGATAATGAACCAATATTTTTTTTTGTATCAAAAAGATTTATAAATTTTAGTTTTTTATTAATATTTTTTTTATACATAACTTATATTGCCTCAACTTGTTTTACCTCCGGTATATAGTGACATAAAAGGTTTTGGACACCCTGTTTTAAGGTCATTGTTGAACTTGGACACCCAGAGCAACTACCTTGCAGTTGAACTTTAACTATACCGTTTTTAAACTCCTTAAATTTAATATCTCCTCCATCTTTTGCAACAGCAGGTCTAATTTTTTGGTCTAGAATTTTAATAATTCTTAACTCTAACTCCTCTAAATTTTCAGAACTCTCTTTTAAATTTTTTTCTACGACACAATCTTTACCCGTCGAATAAAAATCATTTATTAATGATATGATAATATGTTTTATTTCCTCCCACTCAACATGATCTTGTTTATTTACTGAAATAAAATCTTTCCCTAAAAAAATACTTTCTACACCACTAACAGAAAATAAACTCTTAATTAAGTCATTGTTAGTTTCATCTTTTTTGGTTACCTCGAAAGAGCCACTTTTAGAAACCATCTTGCCAGGCAAGAACTTAATCGAGTTTGGATTGGGTGTATATTCTGACTGTACAAACATAATTCATATATAGTCAATAATTTTGAAAATGAAACTTGTTTGTATTTTATTTTAAAAACCCATGATTTCTTGAATTTTTTTAAGCTTTCCTGAGGCGATCTTATCCGCTTCTTGACATCCACTATCTAATATTTGGTCTAAAAAACTTTTTTCTTTTAAAAGTTTTTTAATTTCATTCGATATGGGGATAATTTTATCGACTATAACTTCTGACAAATTTTCTTTAAATTCTGAAAAATTTTTTCCAGAAAACTTATTTATTGTATCATCTAAATTTACATCCATCAAACTAGAGTAAATACCCATCAAATTTTTTGCCTCAGGTCTTTTTTCTAAATCTGCACTTGTAGGTGGTAATGGCAAAGTATCCGTCTTTGCTTTTTTTATCTTATTAATTATTTGATCTTTATCATCAGTTAAATTTATTCTACTCAAGTCTGATAATTCGGATTTGCTCATTTTTTTTGTTCCATCTCTCAAACTCATAATTCTTGAAAATTTTTTTTGAATTAATGGCTCAGGTATTTTAAAAAAGTCATCAACATTGAAATCATTATTAAATTTTTGTGCGATATCTCGACAAAGTTCCAAATGTTGCTTTTGGTCATCTCCAACAGGCACGTGCGAAGTGTCATATAATAGGATATCCGCTGCCATAAGAACAGGATATGAGTAAAGACCAATACTTGCTTTTTCTTTATCTTTTCCAGCTTTCTCCTTAAATTGAGTCATTCTATTAAGCCATCCCATCCTAGCCACACAACTTAGTATCCAAGCAGTCTCTGAATGAGCGCTCACGTTTGACTGACTAAATATAATACTTTTTTTAGGATCTATACCGCTTGCAATAAAAGTTGCAGCAGTTTCATAGATATTATCTTTCAATTTTTTTGGATCTTGAGCAACTGTGATAGCATGAAGGTCGACAATACAAAATATACACTCATTTTGGTCTTCGTTATTTAGCTTAACAAAATTTTTAATCGCACCCAAATAATTTCCAAGATGGAGATTTCCGGTAGGCTGGACACCTGAAAAAATTTTTTTTTCCATAGCTAATACTTTAGTTTAATATCGTCATATTTAAAAGCTTTGATAAATAATGAAAAACTCAAATAAAATACAAGACTTAAAAAAGATGATAATATTAAATAAATAGATTTTAAATTATACTGATATATCAATTTATTTTCAAAAAACAAAATTAAATAATTAAAAAATATTCCCATAAGGATAGAAGCCAGAAGTATCTTTGAAAATTTAACTAAGAATAAATCATTGAAATTAAATAAATTATTATTTTTTAAATAAACAAATAATACAATTGCATTAAACCAAGATGAAATTGTCGTAGCTATAGGAATTATTATGAAACCAATGTCTCTGAAAAAATAAATACTTATTAATATATTTAAAATTACAGAGATTAATGAAATATAAAAAGGTGTTTTAGTATCCTGATTTGCGAAAAAAAATGTTGAGAATACTTTAATTAATGCGAATGCTGGCAGTCCTAAACCAAAATAGTAAAGTGCATTTGCTGAGTTAGTTACTGAAAGTTCGTCAAAAGAACCATAACCAAATAATGCAGAAATAATTTGTTCTGATCCCACAATTAAAGCGACTGAGGCAGGTAAACTTAAAAACATACTAAGCTCAAGTGCTTTATTTTGAAGTAAAAGTATTTTGTTTTTTTTTTTTAAAAAAACATGTTTAGAAAGCTGTGGTAAAACAACAACTCCAATTGCTATTCCAGCTATTGCTAGGTTTATTTGATAAATTCTATCAGCATAGTATAGATAAGATACGGCACTAGCTTGAAAAGATGCAATTATAGTGCCTACTAAAATATTAATTTGCGTAACACCAGATGAGAAAATACTAGGTAAAAGTTTTTTAAAAAAAAATCTAACCTTATTATTAATTTTGAAATTAAAACTAAATTGAACAGTATAAAATTTTTTTGTAAATTGATATAAGAAAACAAGCTGTAATATTCCTGCTCCTGAAACTCCATAAGATAGATAATAAACCAGTTCATCGTTGAGAAATTTACCAAAAAATAAAATAGATATTAAAACGATATTAAGAATTATTGGTGCTGCAGATGCAGCAGCAAATTTATTATGTGAGTTAAGAATTGCTGCAAAAAAAGAAGATAGGCTTACAAACATTAAAAATGGAAGAGTTATCCTTGTTAAATTTACAGCTAACTGAATTTTTTCTGGATTATCAACAAAACCTGGTGCTATTAATTTCACAAAAGCTGGCATGAAAACTTCAATAATTAAAACTAAAAACAATAGACCTAAAAATAATAAATTAAAAATTTCGCTTGCAAATTTTTGTGATCTAGATTTTATTTTTACTAATTCTGAAGTATAGCTTGGTATAAAAGCTGCATTAAAAGTTCCCTCTGAAAATAATCTTCTAAAAGTATTAGGTATTCTGAATGCTACAAAAAAAACATCTGCTAAAAAACTTGTTCCAAGAAAAATTGCTATCAAAACATCTCTTAAATAACCAAGTAATCTGCTGATAATAGTATAAAAACCAAAAGTCCCTGTTGACTTAACTAAATTCATAAATCATATTAGTCTTAATTTTACCCTATTTGTACACCTAATTAACATAAATGAAAAAAACAAAAATTGATCATTACACTGATAAAGAAGCTTTAGAATTTCATAAAGAAAAAAAGCCGGGCAAGATTGAGATATCTTCCTCAAAAAATATGACCACAAAAAGAGATTTGGCTTTAGCATATTCTCCTGGGGTAGCAGCTCCTGTAAGAGCGATAAGTGAAAATCCAGAGGCAGCATTTGATTATACTAGTAAAGGAAACCTCGTTGCAGTTATTAGTAACGGCTCTGCAATTTTAGGCATGGGAAATTTAGGTGCATTAGCATCCAAACCAGTTATGGAAGGAAAGGCTGTTTTATTTAAAAGGTTTGCTGACATAGACTCTATTGATTTAGAGATAGATTCAGATGACACAGAAGAGATCATAAATAGCATAAAAAATTTTGCTCCTAGCTTTGGTGGTATCAATCTTGAAGATATTGCAGCACCTGATTGTTTTATTATAGAGGATAAGCTTAAAGAAATTCTTGATATACCTGTATTTCATGATGATCAACACGGTACAGCAATTATCACAACCGCAGCATTAATTAACGCGTTAGATATTAGTAAAAAAAAAATTGATAAAGTAAAAATAGTTGTAAATGGTGCTGGAGCGTCAGCAATGGCTTGTGCAAATTTATTTAAAAAATCTGGCGTACCAAATGGAAACATTACGATGGTAGATAGAAAAGGGGTTATTTATAAAGGTAGAGAAAATTTGAATCAATGGAAGTCAAATCATGCAATTAAGACAAAAGACAGAACTTTGAGCGACGCAATTAATAATGCTGATGTTTTTTTAGGATTATCTGCAAAAGGAACATTAACTAAAGCGATGGTAAAAAAGATGGCAAAAAATCCAATAATATTTGCCTGTGCAAATCCTGACCCTGAAATTACACCTGAGGAAGTTGAGGAGGTTAGAAATGATGCGATTATAGCTACGGGAAGATCGGATTACGCTAACCAGGTAAATAATCTGATAGGTTTTCCCTATATATTTAGAGGAGCATTAGATGTAAGAGCAAAAACAATAAATGAGGAAATGAAAGTTGCCGCTGCACATGCAATCGCTAATTTAGCAAAGGAGGATGTGCCAGATGAAGTTGTTGCAGCAATGGGAGGTGAAAGACCTCATTATGGAAAAGATTATATAATACCATCAACATTTGATCCAAGATTAATTAGTGTTATTCCAGCAGCTGTAGCTAAAGCTGCAATGGAAACCAGAGTTGCTAGAATTGATATTAAAGATTTTGATATCTATAAAGATCAACTTAAGCAAAGGCTAGATCCAACAGTTACAATCCTTCAAGGTGTTAATAACTATATTAAGAAAAAACAAAAAAAAGTTGTATTTGCTGACGGTGAAGATGAAAATATGTTAAAGGCTGCAATCGCGTTTAAAAATTCAAAATTAGGAATTCCGATTTTAGTAGGAAAAGAGAAGCTGATTAAGAATCAAATAAAAAAAATTGGTTATAATGAAGATTTTGATATTGAAATCGTAAACTCGAAAGATAAGGAGAAAAGGGAGAGATATCTTAAATATCTTTTTAAAAAACTTCAAAGACAAAAAGGAATGTTAGAAAGAGACTGCGACAGACTCATCAGAAATGACAGGGTAATTTGGGCTTCGTGTATGGTTGCTTGCAATGATGCAGATGCAATGGTCACTGGTAATACTAGAAGATATTCGTCATCACTCGAAAAGGTGATCCAGGTTGTAAATCCAAGACCTGGGGAAATCATGTTTGGTTTAAATTTAGTTGTTAATAGAGGTAAAACAATTTTTATTTGTGATACATCAGTTATTGAATATCCCGATGCAAAACAATTAGCTGAAATGGCAAAATCTGCAGCAAGAGTTGTGAGACTTTTTGGATTTGACCCTAAAGTTGCTTTTTTATCACACTCTACTTTTGGTGAACCAGCTACAGATAGAACAAAGAGATTAAGTGATGCAGTTGAAATTCTAAAAAAAGATAAAGTCGATTTTAAATTTGATGGTGAGATGCAACCAGATGTGGCTCTAGATGAGATTTATAAAGATTTATATCCATTCTCTGAAATTGTTGGAAAATCGAATGTCTTGATAATGCCTAGTCAACACAGTGCAGCTATTTCATATAAAATGATTAAATCTATGAGCAGAGCGAAAGTAATTGGACCGCTGCTGATTGGTTTAGGTTTACCAATTGAGATAGCACCATTGAGATCATCTACCTCTGAAATTTTAAATTTAGCGTCTATAGCTGCATATTCTGCAGATGTAATTAAGTATGATAGATAATCTAATTTTTTTGAATTCTTAAATTATCGACTAATAATATACTTGCAATCACATTTTCTACATCCAAAATTTCATTTGCTTCTTCGATAACTGCATCTTTTTCATCAGGTGTTGTTGCTATGCCATAAATATAAATTTTTTTCTTATAAGTATCTATTTGATAATTGGTTGCTTTTATTGTGTCGTTAAAAATTAATGCTGTTCTTAATTGCGAGGTAATAAGTAAATCTTTTGCAGATTGCTTAAAATTAAAATCTTCTTTGATTTTTAAATCATTTTTTACAGACCTTACCCCTTGAGTTTCCCATGCAAGCTTTGTTAATTTAAGCTTTTCCTCAGGATCTTCAACTTTACCTGTGATAAATATTCTGCCATCAATAACTTTTGTCTTTACAGATAAAAAATAATTTTTATCTAACAATAAAATTCTTGCACTTAAATTTTTTTGCATTATCGAATCATCTATTTGTGTTCCAAGAGATCTTGGATCTATCGCTACGCTAACTCCAGTTCCAAATATACCTGTTGACGATACTCCAACACATCCACCAAGAACTAATCCAATCAAAAAAATTAATATAATTTTAATTTTCATTCTTAATACCAATACAATATTTATAAATTTTTTTTTTTGAAACTGAATTCTTTTGATGAATAATTTTTGTAATTTCTTTTATGCTTAATTTGTTTATCATCTCTTTAATGATCCTTTTATCTGATTCACTCAATTCTAGCGATTTTTTTTTGTTTAATCTCTCTGAAATTACGATTGTTAATTCGCCCTTTAAGTTTTTTTCAAAGGGTTTTAATTCATCAATATCTAATCTAATGAATTCTTCATATAATTTTGACATTTCTCTACAAATTAAAATTTTCCTACCTGAAAATTCCTTTTTTATATAAGGTATTATCTTGTTGATTTTTTTAGCTGAAATAAAAAAAATTATGGAACAATCTAATTTTTGAGTATTTTCTAAAATTTTCAATATTTCATTATTTTTTTCAGGGAAAAAACCATAGAAAAAAAATTTGTCTGAAAACCCGCTTGCCGACAATGCTGTGGTAACTGCTGATGGACCCGGTAATGGAATAATTTCGATTTCATTTTTTACGCATTCTTTTATTAACAAGCCTCCTGGGTCAGAAATGTTTGGTGTTCCAGCATCTGAGATCATCGAAACTATTGAACCTTTTTTCAATATATCAACAATTTTTGGTAAATTTTTTTTTTCATTAAATTTATGATTTGAAATCAATTCTGCATCAATCTCATATTTATTTAATAAATTTTTTGAAACTCTAGTATCCTCACATAATATAAAATCAGATTTTTTTAAGGTTTCTAAAGCCCTAAAAGTTATATCGTTTAAATTACCTATTGGGGTTGGTACTAGATATAGGCCTTTTTTTAGTTCTTTATTTGTTGTTTTAGAATTTACGATCATATTTATGTATAATTAATATAATATCATTAAATGTTTAAAATTTTTAAAATAATTTTCGTTAGTGTAATAATCATTTTATTTATTTCAAAATTTGGTCACACTAACGAAGAAAAGATCAAGATAGGTTTATTGGTCCCAATGTCTGGTGAAAAAAATAAACTTGGGCAATCAATTATTAAATCTACCAGACTGGCCCTAAAAGATATTGGTACAGATAAAATAGAGATATATCCAAAAGATACAGAGTTAGACCCCAATAAAACACTTCGGTCAGCTATTGAGTTAAAAAAATTAGGCGTAAAAATTATAATAGGTCCAGTTTTTTTTGAAAATATTAAATATCTAAATGAAGTAGATGATATTATATTTTTATCTCTTACGAATAAAACAGACAATCTGCCAAGCAATGTTATTAGTAGCGGCGTAAACTCTGTCTCACAGCTAAATGCAATAAAAAAATTTGCAGAACTTAACAAATTAGAGAGAACAATCTTACTAACTCCAGATCTTGACTACAAAACCGAAATTAAGAGAGCAATTAAAAAATCTAAATTGAAAATTTCGAAACATTATATTTATAATATTGAACCTACAAAATTAACACAACAAATTGAGAAAATTACCAATTATAAAATCAGAAAACAAAATTTAGCTGATGAAATTAGAAGAGTTGAATTATCAGATTTAGAGGAGGAGATAAAAAAAAGAAGAATAGATAAATTAAACAAAAAATACACAATTGGAAATGTTAATTTTGACTCTCTTGTCATTTCTGATTTTGATGAAAGTTTAAAAAGTGTCATCACATCATTTTTATATAGTGACGTATCTCCGAAGGATAAATATTTTATAACTTTAAATCAATGGTTTGATGAAAGCTTGCTTTCCGAAAAAAATATTCAACCATTGTATTACCCATCTATTAATAAAAAAAATCTAGAGAATTTTTCAAATAAGTTTTCAGAATTTTACAATGAAAAACCTAATCATTTATCACTACTTAGTTATGATCTTATTGGGTTGATTTATTATCTGTCTTTAAAAAATGACTTATCTGATACCAAGTTATTGTTTAAAAAACAAAGCTCTTTCAAAGGAAAAATTGGAGTATTTGATATTAAGGATAATAAAATAAATCATAAATTAAATTTTTATCAAATCCAAAATGGATCCTTCAAAGAAATTTTTTAATTTTTTTAAAAGCGTTGAAACGATGATCCATTTTATATTTCTTTGAAAAGGTCATTTGACCGAAGGTTTTATTTTCACTTTTTGGAATAAATATTGGATCATATCCAAAACCGTTTTTTCCCCTAGCTTTATCTGATATACGTCCCTCAACTTTACCTGTAACACTTACTAAATTTTTGTTTAGATAACTTATTGATAAGGCACAAATAAATCTTGCTCTAATATTTTTTTTTCTCCAATTTTTATCTTTATCATCTAATTTTCTAAAAACTTTATTAATTGCGATATTGAAATCTTTACCTTTTCCGGCCCACCTAGCAGAATAAATTCCTGGTTTTTTATCTAAAATATCAATTTCAAGTCCAGAGTCATCTGCTAGACAAATAAGGTTAGTTTTTTTTGAAAAATATTTTGATTTTATAATAGAATTTTGCTCAAAAGTTTTACCGTTTTCTTTTGGGCTTTTAAGCTTAAAATCTGAGGTAGAAAAGATTTGTATATTTTTAGGTATTAATTTCCTAATTTCCCTTAATTTTCCTTTATTATTAGTGCCAATTAATAATTTTTTTAATTTTTTTTTCATATCTGGAAATTTTAAATTTTCTTACCATATAACCTGATATGGAAAAAGAAGAAAACAAAACTACCGTAGATAACGAGGATATAAAAAAAAATTCAGGTGATGATAAAAACGATAAGTCTGAAAATAGTAATCTAGACAAAGACGATGAAAAAAAAGAGAAATCACCAGAAGAAAAGATTGCTGAACTCGAAGAAAAATTAGCGAGAACTTTTGCAGAAATGGAAAATCAAAGGAGAAGATTCGAAAAAGAAAAAATAGATGCATTTGAATATGGAGGTTATACTTTTGCGAAAGAAGCATTAAACTTGGTTGATAATTTGGAAAGATCAAAAAATATTTTGGAAAACGATGAAAAACTTAAAAATACAGAAGCTTTAAAAAAAACCTTGGATCATTTTGATATAATATACAAAGATGTCATTTCTATTTTTAGTAAAAACAACATTACACCTATAGAAAGTATAAATAAAAAACTTGATCCAAATCTCCATCAAGCAATGATGGAAATAGAAGATGATAATAAAGAGCCGGGAACAATTATACAGGAAATACAAAAAGGATTTATGTTAAAAGATCGTCTATTAAGACCTTCTTTAGTTGGTGTTGCCAAGAAAACGACCCCAAAAGACGAAAAAACTGTCGAAAATAAACAAAATTTAAAGGATAAATAATGTTTCGCACAACTTGTAGATTTAAAATTAACACTTATATGAAACTCGAAGAATTTAATTATGAGTAAAATTATAGGAATTGACCTTGGTACAACTAATTCATGTGTTGCGATCATGGAAGGTAGCCAAGCTAAAGTTTTAGAGAATGCAGAAGGAGCAAGAACAACACCATCTGTTGTAGCTTTTACTGACGAAAGTGAAAAATTAATTGGTCAACCGGCAAAAAGACAAGCTGTAACTAATCCTGAAAATACAATATTTGCAGTAAAAAGGTTAATTGGAAGAAATTTCGAAGATCCAACTGTAAAAAAAGATGTTGAGACTGCACCTTTTAAAATTATTAATTCCGAAAAGGGTGATGCATGGATAGAAGCAAAAGGGCAGAAGTATTCACCATCTCAAATATCAGCGTTTATTTTACAGAAGATGAAAGAAACTGCTGAAAAATATTTAGGACAAGCGGTTACTAAAGCTGTTATTACGGTTCCGGCTTACTTTAATGATGCACAAAGACAAGCTACAAAAGATGCTGGTAAAATTGCAGGGTTAGAAGTTTTAAGAATTATTAATGAACCAACTGCAGCTTCATTAGCTTATGGTTTAGACAAAAAACAAAATAAAAAGATTGCCGTATATGATCTGGGGGGTGGAACATTTGATGTTTCAATACTTGAGCTTGGAGATGGTGTCTTTGAAGTGAAATCTACAAACGGTGATACCTTTTTAGGTGGTGAAGACTTTGATAATACAATTGTCGAATATTTAATTAATGAATTTAAAAAAGACAACGGTATTGATCTGAAATCGGATAAACTTGCATTACAAAGATTAAAAGAAGCTGCTGAAAAAGCGAAAATTGAACTTTCATCTGCAGAACAAACAGACATAAACTTGCCTTTTATAACGGCAGATAAAACTGGACCAAAACATATTAACCTCAAAATGACGAGAGCAAAGCTAGAAGCTTTAGTTGAAGATTTAATAGCCAAAACAATGCCTCCATGCAAAACAGCTTTAAAAGATGCGGGTATATCTGCCAATGAAATTGACGAAGTTGTTATGGTTGGTGGTATGACTAGGATGCCAAAAGTAATTGAGGAAGTTAAAAACTTTTTTGGCAAAGATCCTAATAAAAGTGTTAATCCTGATGAGGTAGTGGCTATGGGTGCTGCTATTCAGGCTGGTGTATTGCAAGGAGATGTTAAAGATGTTCTTTTGTTAGATGTAACGCCTCTATCATTGGGTATTGAGACATTGGGTGGAGTATCTACAAAGCTAATAGATAAAAATACAACAATTCCAACAAAGAAAAGTCAGGTTTTTTCAACTGCTGAAGATAACCAGCCTGCTGTCTCTATCAGAGTTCTTCAGGGTGAAAGAGAAATGGCGACAGATAATAAGTTACTAGGCAATTTTGAATTAGTTGGTATTGCTCCAGCACCAAGGGGTGTACCTCAAATTGAGGTAACATTTGATATTGACGCTAATGGAATTGTAAATGTTTCTGCAAAAGACAAAGGAACTGGTAAAGAACAAAAGATCCAAATTCAGGCCTCAGGAGGATTAAGTGAGGCAGAAATAGAAAAAATGGTCAAAGAAGCTGAAGCAAATAAGGAAGCTGACAAAAAGAAAAGGGAGTCAGTAGATGTAAGAAATCAGGCAGATACTTTAATTCACTCAACTGAGAAAAATTTAAAAGAACATGGCTCAAAAATATCTGATGCCGATAAAAAAGCTATTGAGGACTCCTCAGTAGCACTTAAAGAATCTTTGAAAAGTGATAACACAGAAGAAATCAAGAAAAAAACTGAAGCTTTAGTTCAGGCTTCGATGAAGCTTGGGGAAGCTATCTATAAGTCACAACAAAATGCTAAACCAGAATCTAACAAAGATGACGGTAAAGATGATGATAAAGGAAAAAAAGACGATAATGTTGTTGATGCGGATTTTGAAGAAGTAAAAGACGAGAATAAAGAAAAAAGCGCTTAACTTACATCTATTTGTCTAAGTTAACAAATGGCTAAAAGAGATTATTATGATGTCCTGGGCGTTAATAAAAATGCATCACCTGAAGAATTAAAATCAGCCTATAGAAAACTTGCTGTAAAATATCATCCTGATAAGAATCCTGGAGACAAGACCGCTGAGGATAAATTTAAAGAGGCAAGCGAAGCTTATGGCGTTTTGTCAGATAAATCCAAAAAAGAAAATTATGACAACTATGGTCACGCTGCCTTTGAAAATGGGGGAGGAAAAGGTGGCTTTGGTGGCTTCGGTGGTTTTAGTAGCGCTGATTTCTCAGATATATTTGAAGATTTCTTTGGTGATTTTGGCGGTGGAAGAAGAGGCTCGAGAAGAAACTCAAATAATAGAGGTTCAGATTTAAGATATGATTTATCTATAACACTCGAGGAAGCTTATATTGGAAAGAAACAAAATATTCAATTTTCATCATCTGAAAAATGTAACTCATGTAAAGGTAGTGGGTCTAAAGCAGGATACAGTCCTGATAGATGTACTTATTGTGGGGGAAACGGTCGTGTTAGAACAAATCAGGGATTTTTTACTGTCCAACAAACTTGCCCTCAATGTGCAGGAAGTGGTGAGGAAATAACTAATCCATGTAATGATTGTAATGGTCAAGGAAACAAGCAAACCTCAAAAAAATTATCTGTAACAATACCTAAAGGTGTTGATGACGGTACAAGAATAAGACTTGCTGGTAAAGGTGAGGCAGGAACAAGAGGAGGAACAAGTGGAGACTTGTACATATTTGTTAATATCAAATCTCACGAACTTTTCAAAAGATCTGAGGTTAATTTATTTTTTGAATTTCCAATCTCTATAGCAGATGCAGCTCTAGGAACAACAATAGAGATACCAACAATTGATGGAAAAAAAGCTAAAATAAAAATACCAGATGGAACACAAAGTGGTAAACAATTTAGACTTAAGGGTAAAGGAATGCCTTTCATGCGTAGAAGTGACTTCGGTGATCTTTATGTGCAGGTAAAAACAGAAGTTCCTGTTTCCCTTAATAAGGAACAAAAAGAATTGCTTGAAAAATTTAGAAAAATTGAAAATGAAAAATCTAATCCTAGCATCAAAAAATTTTTTCAAAAAGCTAAGGAATTTTGGAACAATTAAAAAATGGGTTTAGAAGAAATTATACCCGCAATCGCTTTGATTGCTATATTGATACTGATACTACCTGAATTTATAAGCACTAACATAAAAAAAAATCGATTACTTAAAAATCTCTCTATTTGGGGTATTATTGTTTTACTACTTGTGGTACTTCTATATTTTGTCTTCAAATGAAAAAGATTAATTTAGCTGTAACTGGGTGTCTGGGAAGAATGGGGCAACAGATAATTAAATCTGTCAAATCAAATAAAAAATTTAAGTTAGTAGCTGTAACCGAAAATAAAAAAACTAATAAAAAGCTTCAAGGTTTAAAAATTTCAAAAAATAATTTAGAAGTTTTTAAGAGAACAAATCTCATTATAGATTTTACAATACCAAAATGTACGATGGAAATATTAAAAATTGCTTTGAAATTGAAGAAGAGAGTAGTTATTGGTACTACTGGTTTTACAATAAAAGAGGAAAGTTTAATTAAAAAATACTCAAAAAAAATACCAATTTTAAAAGCAGGAAATATGAGTTTAGGTATAAATCTGCTGATGTACCTAACAGAGATAACCTCAAAATCACTAGGAGATAATTTCCAAAGTAAAGTGTTAGAAATACATCATAAACACAAAAAAGATTATCCTTCAGGAACTGCTTTGATGCTTGGAAAAGGAATTGCAAATGGAAAAAAAAAAAATTTATATAACTTAATTGGAAAAAAATACCTAAACAAAAAATCTTTCCCATATGGAAAAAAAATCAATTTCAACTCAATTAGAAAAGGTGAGATAATAGGTGAACATGAAGTTAGATTTTCAAGTGGAAAAGAAATAGTGACATTAAATCACGAGGCTTTTGATAGAGCTTTATATTCTGAGGGTGCATTATCTGCTGGTGAATGGTTAATGAATAGAAAACCAGGTCTTTACTCAATGCGAGATCTTATGAATTTCAAGTAATGACTGAAATTCAAAGAGCAAAAATTATTTTAAAACATCTTAATAAAATATATCCAAATATTAAAGTTCCACTTAAAAGCCGTAATGTTTTTACATTATTAATTTCTGTTTTACTATCCGCACAATGTACCGATGTAAATGTTAATAATGTTACAAAAAATATTTATCCTAAATATTATAAACCAAGTCACTTTTTAAAATTAGGAAGAAAAAAAATTGAAAAGCTTATAAAAAAGATTGGTATTTTTAGAATAAAGGCAAAAAGTATATACAATCTTTGTGGTATATTAGAAAAAAATTATAATGGCAAAGTTCCAAAAACATTTGAGGAATTAGAGCAACTACCAGGTGTAGGTCATAAAACGGCCAGTGTGGTTATGTCTCAAGGATTTGGTTATCCGGCATTTCCAGTTGATACTCACATTCATAGATTAGCTCAAAGATGGGGACTAACTAACGGAAAGAATGTTGTTCAAACTGAAAAGGATTTAAAAAGATTGTTTCCAAAAAAATATTGGAACAAACTTCATTTACAAATTATTTACTACGGAAGAGAATATTGTAAAGCACGAGATTGTTATGGATTAGCTTGTAAAATATGCACTAGTTGCTATCCTGGTAGAAAAAGACCAATCAAAACAAAAAAACCATAAATGAAAGTTTTAGGTATAGGAAATGCTATTGTAGATGTGATCTGTAAAGTTAATGATGATTTTTTAATAAAAAACAATCTTACTAAAGGACTTATGAAGCTAATATTTGATGAAACCGAATTTTCAAATTTATTATCAAATTTGAAAATTGAAAAAACAATTTCAGGGGGTTCTGTTGCAAACTCGATAGTAGGTTTATCAC
Source organism: uncultured Pelagibacteraceae bacterium (assembly GCA_902614355.1). Lineage (GTDB taxonomy): Bacteria > Pseudomonadota > Alphaproteobacteria > Pelagibacterales > Pelagibacteraceae > Pelagibacter. Next base: position 141,623 of record CACMKP010000001.1, on the reverse strand, counting down.
AACTAAAAAATAATGTTGGTTTTATAGGAAAAATATCTGATGATGATTTTGGTGCAAAATATGAGGAAGGTTTAAAAAAAGAAAATGTAAATTTTCTTTATACAAAAAAAAAAGAAATTCTCCCTACAGGAACATGTTTAATTTTAATTACTCCTGACTCGGAGAGAACTATGTGCACTTTTTTAGGCATCGCAGGAAAAATAAGTAAGAACGATTTAGATGTTAAAGCAATAAAAGAGAGTGAATTAATCTTTTTAGAGGGTTATTTGTGGGATAAAGGAGAACCCAAAGAAGCTTTTGAAAAAGCGATCAATTTATCAAATAAAACAGCAATGTCTTTATCTGATAAATTTTGTGTCGATAGACATAAAGCAAATTTTTTAAACTTAGTGAAAAATGACTTAGATTTAGTTTTTGCAAATGAAGGTGAAATAACCTCCTTAATTGATGCTAAAAATTTTGATGAAGTAATTTCCTTTTGCAAAGAGTTGAAAAAACATTTGATCATAACCAGAGGCGAGAAAGGTGCAATCTCGATTTATAGAAACGAAGTAGCAGAAATCAGTGCCAAAAAAGATCTAAAAATTGTAGATCTTACAGGTGCGGGAGATTTATTTGCATCTGGATACTTACATGGATTTATTAACAAATTTTCTCAAAAGGAGTGCTTAGTAAAAGCAACTGAAATGTCCTCTAAAATAATACAACAGATTGGGGCTCGAATTTAGACTTTTTTTATTCTTTTAAAACTTCCTTTACCTTTTTTTGGTTTTATTACCCTTGGCTTATATTTTTTAGTAAAAAGTTCTTTAGCAAATTTATTTTTTTTTTGAAATTTGGTAACCATTTTTCATACTAATTATTAAATTATCATCAAAAAACTTCTCTTTAATTTTTTTTCTCAACCTATGAATATGGGTTTCTACAGTATGAGTTTCTAATTTAGATTGATATCCCCAAACTTTTTCTTGTAGTTCATTTACTCTGATTGGTAATTTATTTTTGGATAGAAAGATAATTGTATTTATTTCTTTTTCAGTTAACTTAAGTTTTTGATTTTCTAGAATCATCTCTCTAGAATTTATATTAATAATGTATTGACCGACATTTATATTCGATTGTTTGATAAAATTTTTTTTCAAAAACTCAACATTTATCTTTTCTAAAAGTTTTGTTAATTTAGTTGGAAAACTATCAATTAAAATCAGATTAGGTAGATTTGAATTTCTCTTGTTAGATAAAATAAGAAAGTGATCATAGTCTCTGAATTCTACACTCAAGATTTCTTTTTTTGTAAAACTAGTAATTTTAAAATTTAGATATTCCTCTACTTCTTTAAAAATATCATAAAGTGTAGGTAATTCATAAATAAACAAAGTTCTATTATTCATATATAAATACAATATGACAATTATTTTAAAAAACAAACATTCTCTTAAAATTGATGATTTTAACTTTAAATGTTGTGTTGGAAAAAATGGTCTAACTAATAAAAAAACTGAAGGAGATAAAAAAACCCCAAGAGGTATTTTTAAAATAGAAAACTTATATTATAGGGGTGACAGATTAAAAAAACCCTTTACGAAATTAAATTGTATTAAGATCCATAAAAGAATGGGCTGGTCCAATAACACTAAAGATAAAAAAAAATATAACAAATTAATCGATATAAGAAATCAAATAAAGTACGAGAAACTTTATAGAAAAGATTATAAATATGATTTGATAATTCCGATAAAGTATAATTGGAAAAAAACTATTCTAAATAAAGGAAGTTGTATCTTTTTACATTTAACAAAAACATACAAACCAACTGCTGGATGTATTGCATTAACAAAAAAAGATTTTTTAATTATGTTAAAACTGATTAATAAAAAAACAAAAATCAAAATTTGTTAAGATCTTTGACCAAAAATAGCTGATCCGATTCTTAAATAAGTTGAGGAATTTTCAACTGCTTCGATATAATCTGATGACATTCCCATACTTAATTCTTTCAGGTTAAGACTTTTATTTAATCTATTCAATTCTTTAAAAAAAGGAATTGGGTTTTGATTAACTGGTGGAATACACATCAGACCAATAATATCTAATTTTAAACCCATGCAATATAAATAAAAATCTTTAAGACTATTTTTTGATATTCCAGATTTTTGTTCCTCTTCTCCAAGATTTACTTGGATAAATATTTTAACTTTTTTATTTAATTTTACTTGCTCATCAGCGATTTTTTTAGCAAGTTTCTTATTGTCAACTGAGTGAATAAAATCAAAAATTCTCACAGCAAATTTGACTTTGTTTGTTTGAAGTTTGCCTAGTAAATGAAGTTTCAAATCTGATTTTTCTAATTTAATATTACTCCACTTATCTAAGGCCTCTTGAACCTTATTTTCTCCATAATCATTATGACCATGATCAATTAATGGCATTATTTTTTCTAATGGGAAAGTTTTAGAAACTGCAATAATTGTTAATGCTTTCAAACTATCTTGATTAACTATTTTGGATTTTACAAGTTTTTCAATATATATTAATTTTTGTACAGACTCATGCATAAGTTTAATTATGAAAAATATTACTTTATTAGTGAATACGATACAAATTTAATTAAATATCAAGATAAAAAAACTAATATTATTTTTAGAAATTACACTAGTCAATTAAACATTAAAAAAATAACTAAATTGAGAGATTTTTGTAAAAAAAAAGGATACCCCTTTTTCATATCTAATAATTTTAAATTAGCTATTAAACTCAAACTAGATGGGGTTTATTTACCTTCTTTTAATAAAAATTATAATCATTTAGCCTACAGTTTAAAAAAAAAATTTATTATTTTAGGATCTGCTCATACATTAAAAGAATTAAATATTAAAAGATTTCAAGCTGTTCAATTATTTTTTTTATCATCATTGTTTAAAAAAAATGAAAATTATTTGGGAATTTACAGATTTAAATTCTTTGAAAACTTTATAGAAAAAGGACTGATTGCATTAGGCGGAATTGACAGAAATAATATTAGAAAGTTAAGTTTAATCAATATATCTGGTTTTGCTGGAATATCTTATTTCAAAAAAAAAGGGCCCCGTAAAGGGGCCCTCTAATTTTTCTATATTCTAAATTAATTAGAATGCAAATGTAAGAGCTAACTCGTACGATTCTTTATCCATCGTTGAGTCTGTGCTTCCATTTACGTTATCAGATTCGTTCATGTGACCAGCAATAGTCATACCACCCATTGTGTATGATGCTGAAATACCTGAATCGTTCTGTTCACCAGCAGATGATGTGTCATCGTCGTGGTCTCTTTCACCATATGCAATTGTAAAGTTTTCGTTTACTGCATATGATACACCCCAACCATCTGATTCATCATTCTTAGATGCTGCACTTCCTTCAGCTTCACTAGACTGATATCCTAAAGTGAAACCACCAATAGCGTATTTAACGAATAAAGTTTCGTTATCAATTGATGTTGAAGTAGTATCATCTAACTCACCTTCAGCATAACCGATAGTTAAACCTTCAACCATCTCTGGTGAAATCATAATACCAAAGTCAGTATATGCACTTAGGTCTTTATCAGCTAGAGTTGATGCAGCGTTATCAGCTGCTTGGTGTGCCATTTTAAACATAACACCATTGAAAGAAGGTGAATCATATGTAAAAATGTTGTTACCTGATCTACCATCTATTCTGTAGTCTGCACCAGTAGTTGTATCCCAAACTTCTTCGTAAGCGTTTGGAGTCATATCATCCCACTGACCCATAACTGAAGAACCACCATGTCCGTGGAACGTTACAGTACCTAATGAGTCTGTTCCGAATGATACACTTCTATCATCCATACCAGCATTTGTTGCAGGGTTATCGTTATCAAGTTCCATTTTAGCTGAAACTGTAACACCACCTTCTGTCTCACCAGATGTTGTGAAAACCACACTGTCAAACTGATAAGGTCTAGCAGCTGTTCTTTCATCTCCTGTTGATGACAAAGCTAATCCAGTAGAAACTGAAAAAGCTACTTCTGCATTTGCAGATGCCATCGCTAGTGAACCAGCTAATGCTGATACACCGATTTTTGTTAATTTGTTCATATTAATTACTCCTTTTATTGTTTAATATTAAACAGAAAACTATTATCAAAATAACAGTAAATTTGAGCAATTTTGCCAGTTTTCGACTTATAAAATTTTTAACTGTGATAATATTGCAACACTATTTTCTTAAGTTTTATTATATTTTTTGTGTTAATTGAATATGCTAAAAAACCAAAATCTTACTAGGCAGAATTATGATTAATTATAAATCTTTCAAAATTTTAAGTTTTCTTGCAATTCTTCTTTTTTTAAACTCATGCGGAAATTTTTTTAGAGGCGCTGATGCAAGAAAAGTATCACCTGATCCAAGGGAAAGAGTAAAGAAAAATTTAGAGGAGGGAAAAGGTTTCAGACTTAACACTGCTGTTAAAGATAGGATCGGACGAGGAGGAAATTTTGAGTTTGCAAGCTCTAATGAATTATGGAGAGCTTCTTTAGACATTATAGAATTTATGCCATTAACATCCGCAAATTATAGCGGGGGCATAATTATCACAGATTGGTATTCAAATAATACTGACCCAAATGAAACAATTAAGATTACAATTAGATTTTTAAGCAACGAAATAAGGTCTGATGCTATAGATATAAACGTTTTTTATAAAAAGTGTGAAGCAAATAATAAATGTGTCGTTCAAAAAAATAATAAAAATATTGAAGCAGAATTAAGACGAGAAATTTTAAAAAAAGCAACTATATACCAGAAACAAACCAAGAGCCAAAATAAATCATATTATCCAACACCTAAAATGGGTGGAGAAGCGAATTAAATTTCATTTAAGTGAACAGATATAATTTTAAAGAAATAGAAAAAAAATGGCAGGATTATTGGCAAACTAAAAATATTTTTAAAACACAAATAAAAAAAAATAAAAAGAAATTTTATTGTTTAGAGATGTTTCCCTACCCATCAGGTAAAATACATATGGGACACGTTCGAAATTACACGATTGGAGATGTGTTAGCTAGATTTAAAATTTTAAATGGCTTTAATGTACTTCATCCAATGGGCTGGGATTCTTTTGGTATGCCAGCAGAAAATGCAGCAAAAGAAAATAATCTCGATCCAAAGGAATGGACAAATAGAAATATTAAAACTATGAAAAATCAACTTAAAAAGTTGGGCCTGTCTTTAGATTGGGAAAGAGAAATATCCACGTGTGATAAAGAATATTATAAACATCAGCAAAATTTCTTTTTAGAGTTATTTGAAAAAGGTCTTGTTTACAGAAAAGAAAATTATGTAAATTGGGATCCAATCGATGAAACTGTTTTGGCCAATGAGCAAGTCATTGATGGCAAGGGATGGAGATCGGGTGCAACAGTTGAGAGAAAAAAACTTAGTCAATGGTTTTTTAATATATCCAAGTTTTCACAGGATTTATTAGATGGTTTAGATGAACTAGAGACATGGCCAAATAAAGTAAAAACAATGCAAAAAAATTGGATTGGAAAATCATTTGGATGTGAGATTGATTTTGAAATTGAAGGTGAGCTACCGGTTAAAAAAATTAAATGTTTTACAACAAGACCTGATACTTTGTTTGGTTTTTCTTTCCTAGCACTGTCAGTAGATCATGAAGTTTCAAACTTTTATAGGGATGATAAAAATTTTTTGAAATTTAAGGAGGAATGCTCTAAAACTGGAACGACAGAAGAGGCAATAGCAGTTGGAGAAAAAATTGGCTACAAAACAAATCTTTTTGCGAGAAACCCGCTCAAACCAGATCAAAAAGTTCCTGTTTATTTTGCTAATTTTGTTTTAATGGATTATGGTTTTGGGGCAGTTTTTGGATGTCCAGCACATGATCAAAGAGATTTTGACTTTGCAAAAAAATATAAATTGGAAATAAATACTGTAGTCAGGCCTTATGAAGAAAATGACAATTTTACAGTATCAAAAAAGGCTTATCCAGAGCCAGGTATTATTATAAATTCGGAATACTTAAATGGTCTTGATGCACCAAAAGAGTCTGTAATTAAGACGATAGAAATTTTAGAGGAAAAAAAATTAGGCAAAAAAAAAATTAATTATAGATTAAAAGATTGGGGAGTATCACGTCAAAGATATTGGGGGTGCCCCATCCCAATTATTTACGATGATAAAGGTAAAGCTCATCCAGTTCCTAAAGAAATGTTACCTGTTAAATTACCAGAGAATATTAATTTGAAGGTTAAAGGAAATCCGCTTGATAGCCAGAAAGATTGGAAAGAAATTACAATTGATGGAGTTAAATATACTAGAGAAACTGATACCTTAGATACATTCGTATGTTCATCTTGGTATTACCTAAGATTTTGCTCTCCAAAAGAAAAAAATTATGGGTTCAGGAAAGAAGATATAGATTATTGGATGCCTGTTGATCAGTATATTGGTGGAGTTGAACACGCGATTTTACACTTATTATATTCAAGATTTTTTATGAGAGCAATTAATTATGAAAATCAAAACTTTAAAATAACAGAGCCTTTTCAAAGTTTATTCACTCAAGGAATGGTTTGTCACGAAACATATAAAGATGAGAATAATAATTGGCTTAGCCCTGATGAAATAGAAAAAGTTAACAATAAATTTGTTAAAAAGAATAATCCTAAGATAAATGTAAAAGTTGGGCCTTCAGAATCAATGTCAAAATCAAAAAAAAATGTGATTGATCCTGGAGATATTATAGAAAATTATGGCGCAGACTCTGTAAGATTGTTTATATTATCTGATAGTCCACCAGAAAAAGATGTCCAATGGTCTGAGCAAGGAATGCTATCGTCTTATAAATTTATTCAAAAATTGTGGGTTTTAAATTTACAAATTACAGATGAGATAAAAAAAAAACATACTAATGACTCAGATGATGAGTTCAAAAAAATAACTAATAGCTTTATAAATAATGTTACTGAAAATTTATCAAAATTTACTTACAACAAAATTATTGCAAATTTTCATGAAATCCATTCGACAATATCAAGATTAATTCAAAAAAAATACACATCTAAGACAATAATCGAAAACTATAAAAAGATATTGATTTGTATGATGCCAGTTATTCCTCATTTTGCCAATGAATGTTTGGAGTTTCTTGAAGATGGTTCTGTGATAAACTGGCCAACCATAAATAAAAAGCTTCTTATTGAGGAGGATATTAATTTTGTTATTCAAATTAATGGTAAAAAAAGAGGTCTAATCAAAGCTAATAGAAATATCTCTGAAAATGAAATTTTAAAACTTATCAAAGAAAATACTGAAATAAATAAGTATATTAAAAACCAGGAGCTTAAAAAAAAAATTTTTGTTCCAAATAAATTAATAAATATCATAGTATAATTCTAATGAAAAAATATATTTATATTATCTTAATGCCATTTTTGTTCTTAAGTTGTGATTACAAGCCAATTTATTCAAAAAAGAGTGACTATAATTTTATGATTCAAAAAATTGATTTTAGCGGAGATTCAGAGATTAATAATTTAATTGATAAGAAATTAAAGAAATACCAAAATAAAGAAAGTGAAAAAAAATTTTCAATATTAGCCTTATCCTCATATGAGAAAATTTCACAATCAAAAAATCTGTCAGGAAAAACAACAAATTATTTAGTAACGATCGATGTCTCTTTTGAAATTAAAAAAGATAATGAGGTAAAAAGATATCTGAATAAAGAACAATTCTTAATTAAAAACTTTAATAATAAATTTGAAGAAAATAATCTTGAAAAGATTAAAAAGGAAAACTTAATTGACTCAATAATTAGTAGACTTGTAGTTCAACTTTCTCAAATAGAATGATTTTAAAATATTTTGAGTTAAATAAAATAAATTTTAATAAATCAAACTTTCTGTTATTTCATGGCAAAAATGAGGGTTATAAACGTGAAGAAATAAAAAAAATATCAGAAAAATTAAGAATAAAGGTTACTGACTATGATGAAAAACAAATATTAGAAAACACAGATAATTTTTTTGAAAAAAGTTTGAATAAATCATTTTTCAATGAAAGAGAAATGATACTAATTGACAGATGCTCAGATAAGATAATTAAAGTTGTTGAAAATTTAGTTGAAAAAGGTGTTACTGACATAATATTTATATTTAATTCTGAAATTTTAGATAAAAAATCTAGATTAAGAAATATTTTTGAAAAATCAAAGAATCAACTGATATCAATTGCATTTTATCCTGACACCAATGAAATACTTTTAAGATTAGCTCACCAGCTATTTAAAGAAAAGAAAATTTCATTATCAAATGAATGCATCAACGTTATAGTTGACAAATGTTCAGGTGATAGAAAAAATTTATTTAATGAGATTGAAAAAATTCAATTATATTTAAAAGATAAAAAAAGTATAACAAGTGATGAAATTTTTAAGCTAATTAACTTATCAGAAAATCACAGTATTAATGATTTGATAAATAACTGTTTAGCGAAAAAACAAAAAAAAATATTCAGCATTTTAAATGACAATATTTTTTCTTATGAAGACTGTATTATAATTATAAGAACTCTTTTAAAAAAAGCAAAAATACTTTTAAATCTTATTAATGAATTTAACTCAAATAATGATATTAACAAAACGATCAATAATGCAAAACCACCAATTTTTTGGAAAGATAAAAACATTATAAAAGATCAAATAAATTCATGGTCAGTTGAAAAAATAAAAAACTTAATTATTGAAATTAATGATATAGAACTTCAAATTAAGAAAAATTCATTTAATGCGATTAATTTTACAACAAATTTTTTACTAGAAAAATCCAACTAGATTTTAATAATTATTTTTAATTATATTGATTAACCTGTTTAATTGATCACTGCCATTAAAAGAAATGGTAATAGTTCCCTTATTTCTTTTGCTATTTTTTATTGCAACATTAAGCCCAATTTTACTAGAAATAGTCTCTTCAAGACTTTGGATATTAGGATCTTTACTGATTTCCTTTTTTTTTGATTTTTTTAATAATTTTACAAAATTTTCTGATTGCCTTACAGATAATTTATTTTCAATTATTTTATTAGCTACAAAACTGGCATTTTCTAAACCAACAAGAATTTTAGCGTGTCCTGGACTGATTTTGTTCTTTTCTAATAAATTTAGAACATCTGATGGTAAGTTTAACAACCTTAACGAATTAGTTATATAACTTCTACTTTTCCCAATAAATTTTGAAACTTTATCTTGATCATATGAAAACTCATCAATCAATCTTTTATAGCCTTGTGCTTCTTCTAAAGGATTTAAATCATGTCTTTGTACATTTTCTACTATTGCAAACTCCAGAGATTTTAAATCATCGGCCTCTGTTATAACGACAGGAATATCGTGTAAACCAGCTTTTCGAGCAGCCAACCATCTTCTTTCTCCAGCAATTATTTCATATTTAGCAACATCAGAATTTACTTTTCGAACTATGATTGGCTGTATTACTCCACGTTCTTTGATTGAATTTGTCAAGTCTTTTAAGTTCTCTTCTTCAAAAATTTTCCTTGGTTGAAACTTATTTGGGACAATATCACTTAAAGAAAGTTTATTTGTTTTTACCTCAACTTTACTTTCACCAATTAAAGATGATAAACCTCTTCCTAACCCTTTTTTAATTTGAGAATTCATTAAGCTGCACTCCCAATTTTGTTTTCCTGTGTAATAAATTCATCCGTGAAACTATAATAAGATTTACTACCTGGACAATTTCTATCGTAAATAAGCACTGGTACACCATGAGAAGGTGCTTCAGATAACCTTACATTTCTTGGTATTACAGTTTGATAAACTTTATCTTTAAAATAACTTCTTGCTTCTTGCTCTACTTGAGAAGATAACTTATTTCTTCTATCATACATTGTTAAAAGTATTCCTTGAATTTCTAACGATGAATTAAGGTTAACTTTTATTCTTTCTATGGTCTTCATAAGTTGTGTTAATCCCTCTAAAGCGAAAAATTCTGTTTGAAGAGGAACTAAAAGGGAGTTAGATGAAACTAAAGCCATTACAGTTAGTAAACTTAGGGATGGAGGGCAATCAATCAGCACATAATCGTAAAATCCTCCAGAATTATTTAAATAAGCGGTCAATTTCATCTTTAGAATAAAAGCTCTATCACTGTCTCCAGCTGTTTCGACCTCCAAACCTGATAAATCTACATTTGATGTTATCAAATCGAGATTTTCAAATTCTGTTTTCTTAATCACATTGGAAATGGACATTGTTCCATTTAAAATTCCATAAATGGTTTTATCTGATTGATCTGTGTTTGATAATCCTAACCCAGTAGTAGCATTTCCTTGTGGATCTAAGTCGATTACTAGAATTTTTTTATTTTTTTGAGCTAAGGCAGATGCAAGATTAATAACGGTCGTTGTTTTTCCTACACCACCCTTTTGATTTATTATTGAAATTATTTTCACAATTCTTTTTTTTTCATATTTTTGATATTTATTATAAATGAGTCTTCATTAGTTATGCTTTTTTTTTCCTCATAATCCAGATCCCATATTTTAGAGTTTTCACTTAAAGTCTTTCTTCCACTTTTTCCCATAAACAAAATTATGTTGCTGAATTTTTTAAAATTCTGGCTGACTAAATCTAGAATTATTGGAACTGGTTTAAAGGCTCTAGACATTATGGTCCCGGTTTCAATATTCTTGATTGTAAAAACATCTTTTTGGATAACTTTTGTATTTAAGTTTAATTTTCTTGAAACATCTTTTAAAAAAACGCATTTGTGATGGCTCTTTTCATAAAGATTTATTCTTAATGAATTTTTTATTTTTTTCATAGCAATTGCTATAACAAGTCCGGGCATTCCACCTCCAGTTCCTAAATCACAGGTTGTATTACTATTTAAATCAATAAAATCAATAATTTGCGCAGAATCTATTATATGTCTTTGTCTTAATTCCTTAATTTTGGATGTTTTTTCGCTAATTATATTAATTTGCTCATTTTTCTGCTTTATCATTGAAATTAAGCTCTCCAGCTCTAGGCAAGTTTCACGTGAAACATTTAAGATTGGAATTTTTGAGTAAAAATTTGAAATTACATTATCCATTAAGCTATATGCTTAATAGACTTTCTTTTGACATGTGACAACAAAATATATACGGCAGCTGGGGTTATTCCATCAATTCTTAAAGCCTGTCCCATAGTTTTAGGCTTGATTTTTTTAAATTTAGCTTTTACCTCATTAGAAAGGCCTGAAAATTGATCATAATCAATATTATCGGGTATCATTAAATTTTCATCTCTTTTAAAGGCCAAAATATCAGCTTTTTGCTTCTTTAAATAACCTCTATAATGAGCATTAATTTCAATCTGTTCATCAATCTCATTACCATAATCCTCTATTTCAGGCCAAATATTTCTAATTTTGAGCATATCAACCCCTTTTTGGGTTAAAATTTGATCAGCAGATCTAAAAATACCATCTTTTGCGATTTTAATATTAAATTTACCTGCTCTAGAAGGTGAAATTTGTAATGTAGACATTTGTAAAGTTATTTTGCCTAGCTTGCTAAATTTATCCTCAAAATGATCTTTTCTAACACCGGAAATTAATCCAATTTTAATTCCTTTTTTAGTAAGTCTTAAATCAGCATTGTCAGACCTCAAACTTAGCCGATATTCAGCACGAGACGTGAACATTCTATAGGGCTCTGCTACACCTTTTGTCACTAAATCATCTATCATTACGCCAATATACGCATCAGATCTATCAAGAATAAAAGGCTCCATATTTTTAAGTGAAAGTGCTGCATTTACACCTGCAATAAGCCCCTGTGCTGCTGCCTCTTCATACCCAGTAGTTCCATTAATTTGACCAGCAAGATATAAATTTTTGATTTTTTTTGTCTCTAATGTCAAAAAAAGTTCTCTAGGATCGATATAATCGTATTCTATAGCATAGCCTGGCCTTATAATTCTAACATTCTCTAAACCATTGATATTATTAAGTATTTCTTGTTGTACCACCTCAGGTAGAGAATTTGATATGCCATTAGGGTAAATTGTATAATCATTTAGGCCCTCCGGCTCCAAAAAAATTTGATGCCTGGTCTTATCTGCAAATTTTACAATTTTATCCTCTATTGATGGACAATATCGTGGACCGACACCTTGTATACTTCCAGAATACATTGCACTTTTAGATAAATTCTTTTTAATGATCTTGTGCACCTTTTCGTTGGTATATGTCATAGAACATGACACCTGTTTATTAAAACTTTTTTTTGTTAAGAAAGAGAAAAAATAAGGGTCACTATCGGCAAATTGTTTTTCTAAATTGTCAAAATTAATTGACCTTGAATCCAGTCGAGGAGGTGTCCCTGTTTTAAGTCTTCCAATTTTAAAATTATATTTTTTTAACTCTTCACTTAGACCTGTACTCGGTTTTTCATTGAATCTTCCTGCGGGTGTTTTCTTATCACCAATATGTATCAAACCATTTAAAAATGTGCCAGTTGTTAGAATTAACTTGTTACACATAACATTGTTCCCTTTTAATGTTATAAATCCATTTATTTCGTTATTCGAAAAAATAAAGCTTACAACTGGATCCGAAAAAATCGTTAAATTACAATAGTTTACAAGTTTTTCTTGCATAAATTTACGATATAATGATCTATCAGATTGAGTTCTGGGACCTCTAACAGCTGGTCCTCTGCTTCTATTTAATAATCTAAATTGTATTCCAGATTTATCGGCAACTTCGCCCATAATCCCATCAAGTGCATCTATTTCTCTGACCAAATGGCCTTTTCCTAAACCACCAATAGCTGGGTTACAAGACATCTCTCCTATGGTATCTTTGTTGTGTGTGAAAAGGGCAGTGTTAATTCCAAGACGTGCTGAAGCAGCTGCAGCTTCGCATCCAGCATGGCCACCACCAATAACTACCACATCAAAGAATAGATTTTTTTTCATGATTTAAATTTATATTCGATTAAAATATTTACAAGACATGTATTATTTTAATTAAGAGAGATATCAACCAAGGATAATTAAAAAAAGTAAGAAAATTAGCAATTATAGACTTATTTTCCTATGCAAAAATCATTAAAGATACTGCCCAATATCTCTTCTACATCAACTTTACCAACAATCATACCTAAATGCCTGATTGCCAATCTAAGATCCTCAGCACCCTTATCAAAATCCTTCTTATCGTTTTTATTTAGAAATTCTTTTAAATGCTCAACACATTGTATCAAGTGTTGTCTATGTCTCTCTCTCGTAATTAAAATATCTTCTTTAGATATTAATTTATTTTTTAAATTGCTTTTTATTTTGGAAATTAATTTATCTATATTTAGATTATCTTTTAATGAAATTAATACATGTTCGAATTTTGAAAAATCTTGATCTAACTTATTTTTTAATTGATCTGATTTATTCAAGACTAAAATGGCATTTCCTTTAAGTAAATCACTCAAAAAAGGGCTTATATTAACGCTTTTAGCATCAACCACGACTAATTTTAAATCAGCATTTTCAGCTCTCTTAAGAGATAACTTTATCCCCTTTTTTTCAATTTCATCTTTTGAGTCTCTTATACCTGCCGTATCTGAAATAATGACGGGATAACCGTCAATATTTAAATGCGTCTCAACAACATCTCTTGTAGTTCCAGCAATTTCGGAAACTATGGCGACTTCCCTATTTGATAAGTTGTTCAATAAGCTTGATTTACCAGCATTGGTTGGTCCTACAATAGCGATCTTAAAACCTTCACGAATTATTTCTCCGACTTTTTGATCATCTAAAATTTTATCAATTTCATTGATTACATCCAAAGAATCTTTTTTAATTTTTTTTAGATTATCTTTAGGAAGGTCTTCATCAGGAAAATCTATTTTAGCTTCAACAAATGACAAAAGTTTTAGTAGTTTTTCTCTAATCTCATTAAATTTATTTGACGATTTTCCTTTCATTATTTTTATAGCTTGCGATCTTTGAATTTCAGTTTCAGCAGAGATAAGATCAGCTATACTCTCAGCTTTTAGCAAATTTATCTTTCCATTTTGGAAAGCAAGCTTTGTAAATTCACCAGGTTCGGCTAACCTACAATTCTCAATTTTAGCTATCTCATTTTGAACAGCCAAAATTACAGCTTTTCCCCCATGTATATGTATCTCAGCCATATCCTCGCCTGTGTAGCTCTCTGGCCCAGGAAACCACAATATAATTCCTTCATCTATCAATTCTGATGTCTTGAATTTTTTTATTTTTCGAATTGATGCAAGTCTCGCTTTCGGTAATTCCCGTCCTGTAATCAACTCAATTACTTTTGAAGTATCAGGACCAGAAACCCTTATGATAGCAACTCCTGATATCCCAGGACCAGAGGATAAGGCGAAGATTGTCATAGGTAATATTACCTATTTGTATATTTTTTTTAAACTCGAAAAAAAACCATCAGAAAATCTTTTTTTGTCATAAAGAGGTGTTTTTAGAGCATTTTCGAAAATATTTTTTCTGATATCATTTAAGTAATTTTTATTTTCTGCTAAATGTACAGATTTTTTGATATAATCTTGTTTACTCTCAGCAATTAATTCCTCAAGTTTTAAATTTTTATTTATAGACTCACCACATCTTGAGGTGAAATTGTAACCTTTCATTGTAACCACCGGCACGTTCATCCAAATTGCCTCTAATGAGGTGGTAACACCTGTATATGGAAAGGTATCTAATGCTATGTCAATTTCTTCATATACATTTAAATGATCATCAAATTTTTTTTTAAATGGTAAAAACATTATTGAATCAAGTACTCCATATTTTCTAAATTTTTCTTTATATATTTCACTTGATATCTGAAATGATGTTTTTAATAACAATTTAGAGTCTTTCACTTTTTTTAAGATTGATGACCACACTTCAATAACTTCATCATTAATTTTTCTAAAATTGTTTAAAGATCCAAATGTAACAAAATTTTTTTTAATTGACGGTGTTGGAATAAATTTTCTATTTTTTTCATAACCAGGATGACAATTCCAAATGTCCGGCATATAAATTATTTTTTCCAAGTAATGTTTTTCTTCCTCAGCTGTGATCAAATTTTTATCAGCAATCAAAAAATCCATTTCATTTAAACCAGTCGTATTTGTATATCCACACCAACTAATTTGTATGGGAGCTAGACGATTTTTAAACAAAACCAGTCTGTGATCAGATGAAAGACCATTTAGATCAATAATTATATCAATTTTGTCTTTTCTAATTTGGTTAATAGCATCAACATCTTTTAAGCTTTTTATTTCTGAAGATTTATAAATTTTATCCTTAAATTCTTTGGTTGTATCATCCTCAACATTATGATTGTTATATAGGAAAATGTTGAATTGTTTATCATCATAAAAATTTATTACTGATCTTAAAAAATAAGCAACGGAATGTTTGCCTTTTATGTCGGATGACAAAAATGCCAAGTTTATTTTATCATTTTTAGTATCAATAATCTTTGTTAATTTTTTCGAGTCATAAACTGTAAGTTTATCGTTAATTTTTTTTGTATTATTTAAAAAATCAATTTGGCTCCATTTACCATTATAAAGATTATGGAAAATATAAGATGCAAAAGCATCAGAGTCCGAATTCAAACTAACAATTTTTTTATAGATCTCTATAACCTCGTCTACGCTGGAAATACGCTTAACTATCTTAACTATTGCCCAGAGTATGTCTGGATTTTTTTCCCATATATGTTTATTTTTATTGTAAATAGAAAATACTTCATCAAAATAACTTTTTTCTAATTCGTTTGCATTATCTTTAAACTCATTATCAAAAAAGATTACTGATGAATTAATTAAATTTTTAAGTGGGTCCAGCATTTTTTTTGTATCTGTTTCTTTTAAACATGAATTTTTGAAATCATTGACTGCAAGCTTCAATGAGGCGTTAGATTTATTAGACAACATTCTGGACACGCCACATAAATTCAGTATTCCTGAAGTTTTTTCATCTTCTCTGAGTTTTTTTTCGATTATTGATACAATTAAAGAATATTTTTTTTCTTTTAATAACTTTAAAAAATTAACTTTCAGTTCATTCATAATGTCGAATATTTATCTCAATTAATGACATTATTGTTTTTTTTAAAGAAAAATAGTTTTTTTTAACAATTATATATTTTTAATTATATTATTAACAAAATTATGATGGTTTATTCATTGAATTAAAAAAATCAGAATTGTTTTTTGTGTCTTTTAATTTTGAACTTATAAATTCAATAGCGTCCATGGTTCCCATTGGCGCAATAATTCTCCTCAAGACATTCATTTTCTGCAAATCGTTCTTATCAAATAAAAGTTCTTCTCTTCTAGTACCAGATTTAGTTATATCAATCGCAGGATAAATTCTTTTATCAGCAATTTTTCTATCTAATACTGTTTCGCTGTTTCCAGTTCCCTTAAATTCCTCAAAAATTACTTCATCCATTCTGCTACCGGTGTCTATTAAAGCAGTCGAAATAATTGTTAATGAACCTCCTTCTTCAATATTTCTAGCTGCACCGAAAAACCTTTTTGGTCTTTGTAAGGCATTTGCATCCACACCTCCAGTTAAGACTTTACCTGAGCTTGGTATGACAGCATTATAAGCTCGTCCTAATCTTGTAATTGAGTCTAACAATATAACAACATCTTTTTTATGTTCTGTTAATCTTTTTGCTTTTTCAATAACCATTTCAGCTACCGCAACATGACGCTGTGCTGGTTCGTCAAAAGTAGAACTTATGACTTCCCCCTTAACTGTTCTTTGCATATCAGTTACTTCTTCAGGTCTTTCATCAATAAGCAAAACAATCAAATAACATTCTGGATAGTTTTTAGCGATTGAATTAGCTATGCTTTGTAAAATCATAGTTTTACCTGCTTTTGGTGGTGAAATAATTATTGATCTTTGACCTTTTCCAATTGGACTAACTAAATCGATTAACCTCGGAGTTAAATCTTGTTTTTTATCAGGCTTTGTAACTTCTACCTCCATAACTAATTGCTTATCAGGATAAAGTGGGGTTAAGTTATCAAATGCTATTTTGTGTCTAGATTTATCTGGTTCCTCAAAATTGATCTTGCTAACTTGAAGTAAAGCAAAATATCTTTCGCCCTCTTTTGGTGCTCTTACCGGTCCCTCTACAGTATCACCAGTTCTTAAACCAAATTTTCTAATCTGACTTGGACTTACATAAATATCATCCGGTCCTGGTAGATAATTTGACTCCATTGCTCTCAAGAAACCAAAACCGTCTTGTAATAATTGTAGAACTCCAGCTCCAGTAATCTCCTCTTTCTCTGCAACTTTTTTCAAAATTGCAAATAATATTTCTTGCTTTCTTAGTGTGCTGGCATTTTCTATACCCAATTCTTCTGCTTGAGTGATTAACTGTTCTGACGATTTGAGTTTTAGTTCTTGTATGTTCATGAATTAATTATTAAGGACTTAATAATGGATTGAATATATATGCTAATTATAATTATTCAACCCTAGATAGGTTTAAAAATAACAATAAAAATGATCAAAATAAGCAATAATGTGGGAATTTCGTTAATGTATCGATAATATTTAGAGGAATGTTTATTCATATCTATTTTAAATTGCCCCAAAATACTTCCGAGATAAAAATGATACAAGGTTAGTGAAGTCACAAAAATAAGTTTTAAAATCATCCACTTTTGACCTAGCTGCTGAAAACCTATTTCATGTATAAGTATTAATCCAAATATCCAAGAAAGAGTCATTGCTGGGGTCATGATGTAAAAAAAAAGTTTTTTTTCCATTACTTTAAATACTTCTGTCACTTGAGGATTGTTATTATTTTCCGAATGATAAACAAAAATTCGCGGGAGATACAAAAGTCCTGCCATCCAAGAAATAACTGCTATTAAGTGTAAAGATTTGAAAAGCAAATAGGTATTCATAAATTTAAAGACTTTTTTGAACTAATGATTTTAGTAAAGCAATATGATCATCATTATCATTTAAACATGGCACCATATCAAAATTTTCTCCACCCGACTCTAAGAAAGTTTCTTTACCTTGGATAAGAATTTCCTCCAAAGTTTCAACACAGTCTGAGGAAAAACCAGGGCAAATTGCAAGAACATTTTTTTTACCCTCGTTAGGCAATTTTTCTAATGTTTTATCTGTGTAAGGTTCAAGCCATTTCTGAGGACCAAATCTTGATTGAAAAGTTGTTTTAAGTTCTATGGAATTAAACTTTTCTGAAATTAGTCTGGTAGTTTTTTGACAATAACAATGATACGGATCTCCTTTATCAAAATATTTTTGTGGTATACCGTGGTAAGACGCCAAAATTAGATCTGGTTTCCAATTTATTTCTTTTATCTTTTTATTAAGTGAATTTACTAAAGCATCTATATATTGAGGATGAGACTCATAATGTGGAATTATTTTTATAGACGGTTGCCATCTCATTTTCATGAGTGTTCTATAAACTTCATCACAAACTGTTGCGGTAGTTGCCGCAGCATATTGAGGATACAGTGGTAGTATAACCAAATTTTCACAACCCTTATCATGTAAATCTTTTATCTTACTTTTAATACTAGGATTTCCGTACCGCATAGCGAAATCTACAATTACATTTTTTTCAGATATTAAATTTGATAATTTATTAGCTTGTTGTCGAGTATAATAAAGTAATGGAGAAATGTTTTCTTTTTTCATCCAAATTTCTTTATATGCTTTAGCAGTTTTCGAGGGTCTCAAGTTTAATATAAAAACGTTTAATATAATTTGCCATAATATAGGATTAACCTCTATTACTCTTCTATCTGATAGAAATTCCTTTAAATATTTTCTAATATCTAACCAACCGGTTGAATCTGGCGTTCCTAAATTGATTATCAACACTCCAGTTTTACCAAAGTTAATTTGTGGATGGTTTTTGCTGATTTTCATTTAATAGTCTTTCACCATTTTGACAAGATAGTCCATCATTTTTGGATCGGTTTCAGGTAAAACTCCATGCCCCAAGTTAAATATATAAGGATGGTCTTTAAAAATTTCTAAATATTTTTTTGCTCCTTTTCTTAAATTATCTTTATCCGTTAATAAAATTTTTGGATCCATTCCTCCTTGAATAGGAATTTTTATATTTTTTAAAATTTCTTTAGGATCAACCTCATAATCAATACAAATAGCATCAGGCTTAACGGTTTCACAATAATCTTTATATTTTTTTATACCTTTGGGAAAACATATTGTTGGAACATTTAAAGATTTTGTATATTCGACTAACCTTATTGTGGGTTCATATATATAATTTGGCAAATCTTTTTCATTTAACAGGCCGGCCCAACTGTCAAAAATTTGAATAATTTGTGCACCACTTTCAACTTGATTTCTAATGTGTAATTTTAAGAATTTTTCAATAACTTTTACAACTTTGTCTATAAAATTTTTGTCTTTAAAAAAATCACTCTTCAATCCTGACTTTGGAGATTTTTGATTTATCATATAAACTAAAAGCGTCCAAGGGGCACCAACAAAACCTATTGTATTTTTGTTTCTTGTAAGATCATTGTTTTTAATCAAGTTAACCAATTTATATACTGGTTGTAATTTATCAATAAAATCGCTTTCATTTATATTTAAGATATTTTTTAAATTTAAATCTCCTAATATAGGTCCAATTCCTTTTTTAAATTCAACTGTTTGGTTTAAACCATATGGAAGCATTAAAATATCTGAAAAAATTATGGCAGCGTCTAAATCGAATCTTTTAAGAGGCTGTAGAGTTATTTCAGATGATAATTTTTCATTCAAACATAGTTCTATAAAATTGGGGTTTTTGGCTCTGATTTCTCTGAATTCAGGTAGATATCTACCAGCTTGCCTCATTATCCATATTGGTTTTATAGATGTATCATAATCTTTTAAAACTTTATCAATTTGAGTCATATATAAAATATATACTATAAGATTGTAGTATTATTAGGGAATGTGAATAATGGTAACTATTTTTTATCAACATTTTATCAACCATTTATTCTTAATTTTATCATTAATTAAGATGTAATTTATGAATTACTTAATCATTTGTATATTTATTTTCCACTTAATAAAGAATGTGAATAAAACCCTTATTTTACAGCTTATTTATTATAAAATTAAATTTGTTTAATTTTATTAAAATATTACAAAGATATTAACTAAATATACATGATTAATACTTATCAAATATTTCTAATCTCTGATTCTACAGGAGAGACTCTGGAGAGAATTTTTTTATCTTTGAAAGCTCAATTTAAAAATATTAATTATAAGGTTAATTCATATTCTTTTACACGAACTGAAAATCAGATATCAAAAATTCTTGATTTAGCTGAAAAGGAGAAAAATTCTATAATTTTGTACACAATTGTAGATAATAATTTGGCTAAAACTTTAGCTAATGCGTGTAATAAAAAAAGAATACCTTGTTTTGGAGTTTTGGGAAGTTTAATTTTAAGTTTTTCCAAATTATTTAATCAAAGAGCATCGCATGAACCAAGTGGACAGCACATTCTAAATGAGGAATATTACAATAGAATTGAAGCCATACAATATACAATGAATCATGATGATGGAAATTTATTAGAAGATGCACAAAAGTCTGATATAATTTTGTTGGGAGTTAGCAGAACAAGTAAAACACCTACATCAATATATTTAGCTAACAAAGGTTATAGAACAGCCAACATACCACTAGTGAACAAAAGCTCTATACCAGAATTTTTAAAAAAAGATCCTGAAAATTTTTGTGTTGTTGGTTTAACAACAGAAGCAGAAAGACTGGTTGACATTAGAAAAAATCGAATAAATTCTTTGAAAGATAATAAAAACAAAGATTATACAGACCTAAAAAAAATTAGAAAAGAAGTTGATGATGCAAAAGATACCTTTAGAAAATATAAGTGGCCCATGATAGATGTGACAAGAAAATCCGTCGAGGAAACCGCTGCTTCAGTAATAAAAATTCATAAAATTTTTTCAAATAAAAAAAATGTTTAAAAAAATTATTTTGGCTTCAAAAAGTAAAGTTAGAAAAGAAATTTTGGACAAAAACAATATAGAAAGCAGTGTTGAACCATCTAATGTTGATGAAAATATTGTTAAATCAAGTCTATTAAATGAAAAAGCAACTCCAGAAATTATTTCAAAAAACTTAGCTGAGTTAAAAGCAAACAAAGTAAGCATGAAACATCCAGATCAAATAGTTTTAGGAGCTGACAGTGTTATTGATTTGGAGGGGAAATTGATATCAAAACCTGAAAATAGAGATGAAGCTTTAACAATTTTAAAAATGCTAAATGGCAAAACCCATTATTTAATAAGCTCTGTTTGTATATCTAAAAACGGAATGATGATTTGGAATTATACAGACAAAGCTCAACTAACAATGAAAAATTTCACTGAAAACCAGTTACTTAACTATTTATCTAAAATAAGCGATGATGCGCTTTATTCATATAATGTTTATCAGATTGAAGGTGAGGGAAAAATGCTGTTTTCCAAAATAGAAGGTAATGAAAATACTATTATGGGCCTTCCAATAGACAAAATTAGAGATTATTTAAAAAGTTATGAATAAATATTTAGTCATTGGTAATCCGATAGATCACTCTTTATCTCCAGCACTTCATAACCATTGGCTAAAAGAAAATAATATCAATGCCACATATGATAAAATTAAACTTGAGGATCATGAAATTAAAAATTTTATCCAAAATATTAAAGAACAAAAAGTAGCTGGTTGTAACGTAACTGTACCTTTTAAAAAAACAGTTATTCCTTTTTTGGATAAATTAAGCCCAGAGGCAGATCAAACTCAATCAGTAAATACAATTACATTTAATAATGGTGTTTTAGTTGGACATAATACAGACATAGCTGGTTTTGATGCTGCAATAAAAAAAATAAATTTTAGTTTAAAGGGAAAGAGAGTTTTAATTTTAGGTGCTGGCGGTGTAGTTTCTTCAATAATTCTTGCTTTAAAAAATATGCAGGTTCAAGAGATAACAATTAGCAATAGGACAAGAGAGAAGGCAGAGAGTTTGAGAATTTTATTTGATAATCTTAAAGTTTTAGAATGGGGAAAATTAATCGATTTTGATATGGTAATAAATGCTACAAGCCTTGGTTTAAATAACGAAAAAATTAATTTAGATTTCACAAGTCTAGGAAAAAATAAATTATTTTATGACGTAATTTACAATCCTCACGAAACCCAATTTTTGAAATTGGGTAAACAATCAGGAAACATGACAGAAAATGGAAAAACCATGTTTGTTTATCAGGCCCTAGAGGCATTTAAATTATGGCACAAGATAGAACCAAAAATTAATCAAGAGACATTAAAGATTTTGGATAATGATTAAAATTGGAATTTTAGGTGACATAGGATCTGGAAAAAGTGTTGTTGCAAAGTCATTCGGTTATCCAGTATTTAATGCGGATGATGAGGTGGCTAAAATATATAAAAAAAACAAAATTTGTTTTATAAAATTAAAAAAACTATTACCAAAATATATTAAGACATTTCCAATAGACAAAATAGAATTAACGAGTGCAATTTTAAGTAATAAGAATAATATTAAAAAAATCACTAAAGTAGTTCACCCAATTGTTAGAAAAAAATTAAATTTGTTCCTTTTAAAAAATAAAAAAAGAAAGCTAGTTATTTTAGATATTCCTTTATTATTAGAGAATAAAATAAAAATTAAAGATACAATTTTAGTTTTTGTTGAAGCAAAGAAATCAGATATTTTGAAAAGGCTAAGCAAGAGAAAGAGTTTCAACAATAGAATATTAAAAAGATTGAAAGAAATTCAACTACCGCTTGATTATAAAAAAAGGAAGTCTAGATATGTAATAAAGAATTATCATACAAAAAAGTTTGTTAGAAAAAGTGTAAAAAATCTTTTAAAAAAGATCTTATAATGAAAGAAATTGTTTTAGACACCGAGACCACTGGTATTTCTGTAAAAGAGGGCCATAGAATTGTTGAGATTGGTTGTATCGAACTTGATAATTTAGTTCCCACAAAAAATAAATTTCATTGTTATTTAAATCCAGATAGAAAAGTTTCTCAAAAAGCCTTTGATGTCCATGGTTACAGTGATGATTTTTTATCAAAGCAAAAGAAATTTTTAGAAATCGCAGATGAATTTTTAGAATTTATTAAAAATAAAAAGATCATAATACATAATGCAGAATTTGATTTATCTCATTTAAATAATGAATTAAAAATCATAGGTAAAAAAGAAATTAATAATGACATAATAGATACATTAATTTTAGCACGAGATAAATTTCCAGGATCGCCCTCAAATTTAGATGCATTATGCAAAAGATATAGAATTGATAATTCAAGAAGAGTGAAACATACAGCTTTAGTTGATTGCGATTTATTAGCTAAAGTTTATATTAATTTGATAGATCAGAAAGAACCTACATTAAATTTTAGTATCGAAGAAAAAGCTTCTAAACAATCTGTTAATGAAAAAATAAATTATTTTAAAAAAGTAATTTTACCAACGAAAGAGGAATTACAAAAACATAATGATTTTTTAAAATCACATCTTAAAAAAAATTTTTTTTAATTAATATTTTGTTTGTATAAATCCTCAAAATCTATTTCTTTTTCAATTTTGATTGCAGGGTATCCAGAGTTATGAAGTAAATTTATTAATGTTTTCTCTACATCAGGGAAAATTTCTTTTTGAACATCTACAAGGACTATTTTTTCTAAAATCTTTTTATCTTTAAGATTTTCATCGATCTGCACAATAGATGAATAAATAAATTCAAAAATTGATTTTTTGGTGCCTTCGTTTTTATCATAAAATCTTATGGCAGTATTCACCTCTATTAATCTACTTTTGATTGCTTTTGAATTTATATCAATACCCAACTGATATTGAGAAATATGATCCTTCACATACATGTATGTTTCAACATCAGGTGTCTCACTAGACATATCTTTGATAAATTTTGCTAAAATTTTATAATTTTTTGTCATCTTCTTTTTCTATATCTTCATACTCACCATCAATGAAATTTTCATCTTTTTTTGTTTTAACTTTAAACTTAGATGAAAAGTTTTTTAAAATTAGTTTTCTTGTTAGCGGAAATATTAGAAGAAAACCAATGACGTCTGTCATAAAGCCAGGAATGATTAATAATACAGCCGCAAAAGCTATTATCGCACCTGATATAATTTCATAAGCAGGTAATTCATTTTTTACTAATTGAGTAAAACCAGACTTCAAAGTGTTTAAACCCTCATATCTTGCATAAATTATTCCAATAATTGCTGTAATAAATATTAATGAGATAGTATTAAATGCTCCAATTTGAGACCCAATTTTTATAAATAAGTAAATTTCAATAATTGGTACTAGAATTATGGCTATTAGGACTGAGTTCATTTGTCTTTAATTTAATTGCTAGTTGAAATTATTCAACTTAGTAATTACTATCAAAGGATGAATTATAGTTTCGAATATATAGATATTATCCTACTAGCCATGATAGCGGGCTTTATCTTCTTGAGATTAAGAGGAATTCTAGGAAAAAGATCAGGTTTTGAAGGTAAAGTTAATCCACAATTTGAAAATATTCTAAAAAAAGCCCAGGCAGAAAATATAGTTAAGATTAAAGAAAACTTTGACGAAGAGGCTCAAAGAGAATTTTTAAAAGGTGCAAAAATTGCTTATGAAACTATAATTACCGATTTTAGCGACCAAGATAATAAGATTACTAATAGTAAACCATTGTTGAGTGAAAAAATTTATTCTCAATTTAAAACTGCTTTAGTTGACAGAAGTAAAAGGGGGCATTTTGCTGAAATTACATTTATTGGTATCAATTCAGCGAAAATAAAAGAACATAATAAAATTGGCTCTATTCTTAGAGTAACAGTAGATTTTGTTGCTGAAGTAATAACATGCATAAAAGATAAAGAGAAAAAAATAATTTCAGGTGATCCAGAGACAATTAAAAAAATTTACGATACTTGGGTATTCTCAAGAGATACAAAATCAAACAATCCCAACTGGCAACTTGTTGATACTCTAACCTAATTGAATAGTAAAATTTCAGATAAAGATAAAAAAGATTGGGAAAATTTTTTATCTAAAAATGATCCTTTGCCAAATAAAGATTTAGTTAATAAAAAAAAATATACCCATGACAAAAAATATTATGACTTTCATGGCTTTTCTTTGGATGATGCGAACAAAACAATACACAAGTTAATTAAAGATTCTTACAAAAACGGGATAAGAAAATTAGTAATTGTGACAGGAAAAGGCATTCATTCAAATAATGAAAAAAATCCCTACTCATCTAAAGATTTTGGTATCTTAAAATATTCTTTGCCCGAATACATTAAGAGTCATTCAGAATTGATGAAATTGATTAATGAAATAAAAGATGCAGATATTGAAGATGGGGGAAGTGGTGCATTTTATATTTTTTTGAAAAAACAACTTAAATAATGACTATTTTAGGTACCTATAAAATAAATTTCGATAAATCGGTATCCCTAACAAGATTATCCAGATTTTTGTTTATATAGTTTTTATCAATAGTAATTTTTTCTCCAGATCTGTCTGTTGCAGTAAAGCTTATTTCATCTAAAATTTTTTCAATAATTGTGTGTAATCTTCTTGCTCCGATATTTTCGACTGTAGCATTTACTTCAGAAGCAATGTTGGCTATTGCGTCTATACCATCTTCAGAAAACTCCAGTTCAACATTTTCAGTTTTTAAGAGAGCAACATATTGTTTAATCAAACTGTAGTCTGGTTCTTTTAAAATTCTTTTAAAATCTTCACTTGTTAAAGCTTCTAGCTCAACTCTTATAGGTAATCGTCCTTGCAATTCTGGTAACAAATCTGATGGTTTAGCAAGTTGAAATGCACCTGATGCAATAAACAAAATATGATCTGTTTTAATAGGACCATACTTAGTATTTACCGTAGTTCCTTCAATTAGGGGCAACAAGTCTCTTTGCACGCCTTCTCTTGAGACATCACCACCAACTCTGTCTGTTCTACCAGAAATTTTGTCTATTTCATCTAAGAAAACTATACCGTTATTCTCTGTTGAAATTTTTGCAGCTTTAATAATTTTATCTTGCTCAATTAATTTATCAGATTCATCATTTATTAAAATTTCATGAGATTCTTTTACAGTCATTTTTTTCTTTTTTTCTTTAGCACCCATTGATTTTCCAAGCATTTCACCAATATTAATCATGCCAACATTTGCACCAGGCATTCCAGGAATTTCAAAAGAAGTGGAATTAGAACCTGTATCACTTACTGCAATTTCAATTTCATTGTCATCTAAATCACCATTTCTTAATCTTTGTCTAAAGCTTTCTCTAGTAGCAGCACTTGCTTTTTTTCCAACCAAAGCATCTAAAACCTTCTCTTCAGCAAGTTTTTGTGCCTTAGTTTTAACTTCTTTTCTTTTTTTTATTTTCTCCATTGAAATGGCTATTTCAACTAGGTCTCTAACAATTTGTTCAACATCTCTTCCAACATAACCAACTTCTGTAAATCTTGTTGCCTCAACTTTAACAAAAGGCGCCTCAGCTAGTTTTGATAATCTTCTTGATATTTCAGTTTTTCCTACTCCAGTTGGACCAATCATTAAAATATTTTTAGGTAGAACTTCATTTTTCATTTCACCTTCAAGAGCTTGTCTTCTCCATCTATTTCTTAAGGCAACTGCAACTGCTTTTTTTGCTTTATTCTGTCCAACAACAAATCTATCTAATTCAGATACAATTTCCCTTGGTGAAAGTGAACTACCTAAAAATTCTTCTTTTGAGTCTTTTTTATCTGTTGGGTGTAGTTGTGTAACGTTTGATTTATCCATTATATTTTTTCAATTTTAACATTATTGTTTGTAAAAACACAAATTTCTGCCGCAACCCCTATCGCTTTTTTTGCAACTTGCTCAGCATTCATGTCAGTTCCAATTAAAACTTTTCCTGCTGCTAGGGCATAGTTTCCCCCGGAACCAATACCAATTACATCTCCTTCTGGTTCTAAAACATCTCCTGTACCAGAAATTATGTAACTGTTTTCTTTATCACCAATTGCCATTAGTGCCTCAAGTCTTCTCAAATATTTATCTGTTCGCCAATCTTTTGCCAACTCGACTGCTGCTCTGGATAAATTTCCTGCATGTTTTTCTAATTTTGCTTCTAGTCTTTCAAACAATGTTAAAGCATCTGCTGTAGATCCTGCAAATCCTGCTACAACACCCCTTTTATCAATTTTTCTAACCTTTGAAGCGGTACTTTTCACAACTGTATTTCCCATACTTACTTGTCCGTCTCCTGCAACCACCACCTCTTTGTTTTTTCTCACTAATACTATTGTTGTCATAGCTTATAAATGGATACTAATTTTGATACTTCAAGTCCAAGTTTAGTATTATTGCCATAATTGAATAATATATGTATATCTCTTTTAAATTATGAAGCGTAAAGGTAAAATTAATCGAAAAACTAAAGAGACCAGCATCAGTGTTGATTTGAATATTGATGGAAAAGGTAAATATAAAATTGATACAGGCATAGGTTTCTTAAATCACATGTTAGAACAGTTATCTAAACATTCCTCTATTGACATGACTATCAAAGCCAAAGGCGATACTCATATAGATCTTCACCACACTACTGAAGATACTGGTATTGCGATAGGTGAGGCTCTGAAGAAAGCTTTGAAAAAATCCGTTGGTATTAGAAGATATGCTCATGCAATGATACCTATGGATGAAACCTTATCGCGTGTAGCTCTTGATATTTCTAATAGACCCTATTTGATTTGGAATGTTAATCTTAAAGTAGAAAAACTAGGGGAAATGGATACTGAACTTTTTAAAGAATGGTTTCAAGCATTCTCACAAGCTGCTGGAATTACTTTACACGTTGAGAATATTTATGGTGATAACAGTCACCACATAATAGAGTCTTGCTTTAAAGGTTTAGCAAGATCTTTACGAGCTGCATTAGAGATAGATCCAAGGAATAAAAAAACAATTCCTTCTACAAAAGGTTCTTTATAAGCTTAATGAAAGTTACAATTGTTGATTATAATTCGGGCAATATTAGCTCGGTGATAAACTCATTTGAAGAAGTTGCTAAAAATAAAGTAAATATCGAGGTAACTTCAGATTTAGGTAAGATTAAATCAAGTGATAAATTAGTTTTACCAGGCCAGGGCTCATTTAAAAGTTGCGTAGATGCCTTAAATAAAATTGATGGTTTAACGGAAGCTCTAAACGAATTTGCAATAAACAATAAAAAACTACTTCTTGGGATTTGTGTTGGCTTACAAATGTTTGCTGATGTTGGGTATGAAGAAACCGAAACAAAAGGATTAGGATGGATTTCGGGTAAAGTTTCTAAAATAGATAACCAAAATGGTAAATTTAAACTTCCTCACATTGGGTGGAACCAGATAAATATTGTAAAGGATAGTAAACTTTTTAGAGATATTGAAAATAACTCACATATGTATTTTGTACACAGTTACGAATTTGTACCTAATGATAAAAATGTAATTTCAGCAACAACAGATTATTCATCAAATATTGTTTGTTCTGTTGAAAAAGAAAATATCTTTGGAACACAATTTCACCCAGAGAAGAGTGATAAAATAGGATTAAAAATAATTGATAATTTTATAAATTTGTAAATGAAAATATTTCCTGCAATAGACATTAAAGATAAAAAGTGTGTAAGATTAGTAAAAGGAGATTTTAACAATAAAACCGAGTACGAACTTTCTCCAGTTGAACAAGCAAGGAAATATAAAGATTATGGATTTAAAAATTTACACATAGTTGATTTAGATGGAGCTTTAACTGGTGAGACAGTAAATTTAGACATCATCAAAGGTATAGTTGGTAAATTTAATTTAAAAGTCGAGATAGGTGGTGGAATTAGAAATTTTGATAGTATCCAAAAATACGTCGATGCAGGTGCTGAGAAAGTAATTTTAGGAAGTGCTGCAATAAAAGATAAAAACTTTCTAAAAGATGCTTGTCAAAAATTTCCTGATAAAATTGCTTTAGGTTTAGATGCAAAAGATGGATATTTATCGGTTTCAGGTTGGAAAGAAAATTCAAATCAATTAACTTTAGATTATTTAAAAGAAGTTAACGAATATGGTGTTAAAAGATTGATTTATACGGATATAAATCGAGATGGTATGAAACAAAGCCCAAATTTTGATGAAACATCAAGAGTTGCAGAGATATCAAATTGTCCAGTAGTTATATCAGGTGGAGTTTCATCAATAGATGATATTAAAAAAGCCAAAACTTTGAATAATATTGAAGGTGTAATAGTCGGAAAAGCTATTTATGATGGAGATATTAAGTTAGATGAATTAGTAAAAGAAGATGCTTAAAAATAGAATTATCCCTTGTTTAGATGTTAAAAATGGTCGTGTAGTTAAAGGTATTAACTTCGTTGAATTGAAAGATGCTGGGGATCCAGTTGAGCAAGCAAAAATTTACTCTGATGGCGGAGCAGATGAAATATGTTTTTTAGATATTACTGCCTCAAACGAAAATAGAGATACAATTTATGATGTAGTTGAGCGAACATCAAAAAATTGTTTTGTCCCTTTAACTGTTGGTGGAGGAGTAAGAAGTATAGATGATATTAATAAATTATTAAATTGTGGTGCCGATAAAGTATCTATTAATACTGCAGCTGTTGAAAATCCAAAAGTTGTCTTAGATAGCTCAAAAAAGTTTGGTTCACAATGTATTGTTGTTGCGATTGATGCAAAGAAGAATGGTGATAAGTGGGAAATATTTACCCATGGAGGTAGAAACAATAGTGGTCTAGACGCTTTGGAGTATGCTAAAAAAATGGAGGACAGTGGTGCAGGAGAATTACTTGTAACATCAATGGATAGAGATGGAACACAAATAGGTTATGACGTCGATTTGATGAATAAAATTGCATCAAAAGTAAACATACCTTTAATTGCCTCAGGAGGTGTTGGTAATCTAGATCATTTGGTTGATGGAATTAAGTTAGGAAATGCAAGTGCAGTTTTAGCAGCCTCAATATTTCACTATGGAAAACATTCAGTACGAGAGGCTAAGGAATATTTGGACTCAAAAGGAATTCCTGTTAGAGTTTAGTATGCTAAGGACTCTAGAAAACCTATTTAAACTAGCGCGTGAAAGAAAAGAAAAACCTGTTGATGGCTCTTATACCAATAGATTATTATCAAACAAATCATTAAGTAAGTCAAAAGTTTTAGAGGAAATAAATGAGTTGATTGAGGCTGTAGATAAAGACACCAACAAAATTCATGAAGCTGCTGATGTATTTTATCATTTGATAATTTATCTTGAGGCGCATAATATTAAGATTGAGGATATAGAAAAAGAGCTAGAAAAAAGAAGGAAATAAAATGAGTAAGATTAAAATTGTTTTAGTCTTTTTATTGTGTTTCGGTCTTTATAAAGGCTATGTTGCTTTTTCTGAATTTGAAATTGGAGTTTCCGATCGAGTTGCAGAGCTAGAATTGAATGAAGATATAGAAAAACAAGGAGAAGTCATAGCACTTTTGATGTATTTAGGCGATCCGTTAGAATTAAAAGAACATTTATTAGTTGAAAAAGAGTCCAAATGTTTAGAGATGAAACAGATAGCTGAGGAAACATCTTTTGCATATTATGAATGTGCTGTTGTTGACGCTAATTTAAAAGGTGGAAAAATTATCAGTATAAATGCAGAGTTAGAGATTTTATAATGACTTATGATAATAATAATATTTTTGCAAAAATTTTAAGAAATGAAATTCCTTGTAAAAAAATTTATGAAGATGAATTTGTCCTATCTTTTTATGATATAAATCCCCAAAAGAAGATACATGCACTTGTCATACCAAAAGGAAAATATAAAGATTTAGATGATTTTGCAAATAATGCCTCTAATGATGAAATTGTAGGTCTTATAAAAGGTATCAATATAGTTGCCAAAAAACTAAATATTTCTGTTGATACTGGAAAAGGTTACAGGGCACTTGCAAATATAAGTCAGCATGGTGGACAAGAGGTGCCGCATTTACATTTTCACCTATTTGGAGGTGAAAGCATAGGTAAAATGGTTCAATGAGTTTAAAAGTTAAAAGAAATTATCTTGAAATTTATTCAATAGATGACTTGATTGATGTAAAGATTATACCAAAAGAATTTAAGATAGAATTAAACGATCCACCAAACTTTCAATTAAATAAGTTTTTTTATAAAAATATAGGTAAAAATTATCGATGGATTGACAGATTGTTGTGGAATGATAATCAGTGGATCAATTACGCAACAAATAAGAATCTTAAAACCTATATTTTAAAAAACAAAAATGACCTTGCTGGTTATTTTGAGTTAATTTATCATTTGAGTGAGAATGAGGTTGAGATTGCCTATCTTGGTTTATTGGAGGAATATCATAATAAAAAACTAGGCTCATATTTGTTGTCTATTGCTATAAAAGAATCCTTTTTACAAAAACCTAAAAGAGTATGGGTGCACACCTGCTCTTTAGATCATAAAAATGCACTTAATAATTACCTTTCAAGGGGTATGAAGGTTTTTATGACTGAAACAGTGCAGATTTAGTTATTAAAAGCCTTTTTAGTCTGATTGAGGCAAAACGAATGTTTTTTTCTTGATTTTTTGATTGAACGACATTGATGATAAAAAAACAATATTTAGATTTTGGTATAAATCTACTGTTTGCCAACCCATCAAATTCAAAGTTTTTTTGTCAAAAAATATATTTATTTCACTTTCATTTTTAAAAAATTTAAAGGCTACAAAATTTTCGTCAACATGGTAATTTTTTGATTTACTAATTATGTCTATTAGATATTTTTTATCTAATATTAATTCCAGTGGAGTTTCTTTTAACGGATAAATATAATAACTAGATATAGTTTTAATTACTAATGATTTTCCATTAGATACTAAAATTTTTTTATTATTTAAATTATATTTGCAAAAAATTTTTTTTGGATACTGTAAAACGCATTTACCTTTTTCGATTTTGTCATTAATATTTTGTTCAAAATTAAATGATATATTTTCGATTAAATTAAGTTTATTAAGTATATCAGTCTTAATAGAAGCAGAACTTTGGTTAATAGAAAAGAAAAACAATAATAATATTAGAAAGTATTTTGTCATTTTAGGACATCACGTTTCCCAACGTGGTTTGCTTTACTTACAATTCCTTCAGCTTCCATCGTATCTATGATTCTCGCAGCTCGATTGTACCCAATTTGTAATTTTCTTTGTAGAAATGAAGTTGATGCTTTTCCCTCCGATTTAATTATTTCAACTGCATTGTTATATAGCTCGTCTTTATCTCCTTGATTTTTTGAATTTTCAATCATTTCTTTTTCATCTGCAAAATTCAAAATTTCATCGATGTAATCAGGTTCTGCCTGCGATCTTAAAAAATTATTAATTTTCTCAATTTCATTTTCAGACACATAGGGTGCATGAATTCTAACTATCTTATTAGCAGAAGACATGTAAAGCATGTCTCCTTTACCTAAAAGTTGCTCAGCACCTTGCTCACCTAAAATAGTTCTGCTATCTATTTTCGATGTTACTTGAAATGAGATACGTGTGGGAAAATTAGCCTTAATAGTGCCTGTAATTACATCCACGCTTGGTCTTTGAGTTGCCATTATAATGTGTATACCTGCAGCCCTAGCCATTTGGGATAACTTTTGAATATAATTTTCTATCTCTTTTCCAGCAACAAGCATTAAGTCAGACATCTCATCAACTACAACAACAATGTAGGGCATTGGAAGTTTATGTTTTAAGTTATATCCATCAATATTTCTTACACCTTCTTTAGTCATTAGCCTGTACCTACTTTCCATTTCTTTGACAACCCAACCTAAAACCGAAGCTGCTTTTTTTGCCTCGGTAATCACAGGGCATAGTAAATGTGGGACACCTTCATAGGTAGATAACTCTAGCATTTTTGGATCAATCAAAATAAATTTACACCTTTCAGGTTGATGTCTGAAAAGTAATGAGAGAATAATCGTATTTATACAAACTGATTTTCCTGATCCAGTTGTACCAGCGATTAATAAATGAGGCATTGATGTCAAATCTCTCACAATTGGTTCACCCGATATACTTTTCCCTAATGCAATTGGTAATTTTATCTCTTTTTTTTTAAAATCATTATTATTGATAATTTCACTCAAATATACATTTTCTCTCTGAAAATTTGGTAATTCAATACCGATTGTATTGCTACCTGGGATTGTAGATATCCTTGCAGACTCTGAACTTGTATTTCTTGCAATGTCGTCTGAAAGATTTATGATTTTTGAAACTTTGATCCCAGCGGCTGGTTCGAATTGGTTTAGTGTTACCACTGGTCCATGACTAATTTTTTTAATTTTACCATTCACACCGAAATCTAAAAGGATTTTTTCTAAAAATTTAGGATCAATGTCATCATCTTTTTCTGATTTAGACCTTTCATTTTTTGTTGGAGCTTTAAGTAATTCTAATGATGGTAAATTAAATTTAGTTTTTGTATTAGTTATATTATTTTCTACCTTTATAAATGGTAAATCTTCTTGAATTAAATTTTTAATTTCATCTTGAGGTATATACTCTTTTATAATCTCATTTTGATTAGTATAATTTTTTTTTTTCTTATTAAATACATTATTAATTATTTCTTTAATCAAATTAAATAATTTTGTGATATTTAAATTTATACTTAAAAAAAATAGAACAGAAATAACTATAATGAAAATAGAGTATGAAATTTTCTCATTTGAACTAATTAATGTATTTAAAAAAGTATCATTAAGATACTGTCCAATGAATCCTCCATTACTATTAATATAAAGATTGAAAGCGTCCTCATAAAAATAACTAAAGAAAATTGAACCGATAATTGAATAAATTACTATAAAAAATAAATTTTCTAACAATATAAGAATTACTTTTTTCCTGAAGATATTTATTCCGGAGAAGGTAAATGTAATTGGTATTAAAAAGGCGATTAAACCAACAGATTGAAAGAAAAGATCTGAGGTATAACTTCCATAAAAACCTAAATAATTTTTGATTTGTAAATTTTTTGGAAATATAAAATTTGGGTCATCAGGGGAGTAGGATATTAACGCTAAAAAAAGGAGAATACCTGAAATAGTAACAATAATACCCGCAATCTCTATTATTCTGTTTGTTATAAAAATTAGTAATGAATTGCCCAGCTTTTTTATTTCCATAGCAGATGAATCAAATATATGTCTTTGTATCATCTAATTTTTGTTGTTAAAATTAAAATAATTATGAAAGTTTGCATCTTAGGAAATGGGTTGATTAGCTTAACACTAGCAAAAACTTTGGTTAACCAAGGAATATATGTAGATATTTTTTTATCTAATAATAACTTTAAGTACAAAAAAACCCAAACATTAGGTATTTCAAAATCAAATGTCGATTTTTTTAACAAAAATATCCTAAATATAAAAAATTTTTTATGGGATATCAATAAGATAGAGATTTATAGCGAAAATCTTGATAATGAAAAAATTCTAGATTTTAAAAATCAAAATGAAAAGCTTTTTTCAATAATCAAAAATCACGAGCTATATAATTTATTATTAAAAAGCTTAAAAAAAAATTATCAATGCAATTTCAAAAAAATCTTAAGTCCAAAAAATTTACTTAAAAGAGATTATAAACTAATAATTAATACAGATATTTTTAGTCCTATTACTAAAAAATTTTTTCATAGAAGAATACAAAAAGATTATAAAAGTCTTGCATATACATCAGTTATCCGTCATAAAAAATTAGAAAATAACATTGCTTCTCAAATTTTTACAGCAAAAGGCCCTTTAGCATTTCTCCCAATATCCAATACAGAAACATCTATTGTTTATTCTTACAATGGCAGAGAAAAATTCAACTTTAGAAAACTAGTTAATAAATTTAATAAATGTTATAAAATTTTGTCTTATCAAAAAGTTTCCAGTTTTGAACTTAAATTAGTCAATCTAAGATCTTATCACCATAAAAATATTTTAGCTTTTGGTGATTTACTTCATAAGATACACCCATTAGCTGGACAGGGTTTTAACATGTCTTTAAGAGATATAAATGAGATTTCGAGACTTGTAAGTTTAAAAAAAAAAAATGGTTTAGATTTAGATGATTCAATTTGTAAAGAATTTGAAAGCAATATGAAACACAAAAACTTTATTTTTTCAAACTGTGTAGATTTTATTTATGAATATTTTAATTTTGAAAATAAGATTAAAAATAACATTTTAAGTAAAACTGTAAAATATTTAGGAAAAAATTACACAATTAATAAATATTTTACTAAGATTGCTGATAGTGGTTTGATAATTTAGAACTATTGTATGGTTGTATTATTATATTGATCAAATGTGTAAGTAGTTAAAATATCTGCTATTTTAGTTTTTCTACTATTTAAGTTTTTTGTTTCCAAGAGCACTTGCTTCTCCTCTAAGGTAAAAGGTGATGCCATAGCTAAAGCATTTATAGTTTCATCCAAACTTTGATTCTCCAATGCTTTCCAATTTATAATAAATCCTCTTTTTTGAAAAAGATTTTTTAGATCCTTAAATATAAGTTCCAAATCAGAAAATTTTAGGTCTTCTTTTTGATCTTCAAGGTCATCATAAAATTTATCGAAGTTTATTTCAAATTCACGATATTTTTTTTTTGTAACAACTTCACTTATAAGATTGAATCTTATTAAACCTTTGAGTTCAATTAAATATCTTTCATCATCAGTTTTTTGTAAATTCACGATTTTACCCATGCATCCAACACTGTACAATTCTGGTAGATCTTGATTTTCCTTATTAATTAGTTTTGGTTGTATCATACCAATTAGTTTATCTGATTTCATGCTATCATTGATCATGTCAACGTATCTTGGCTCAAAAATATTAAGTGGAACTGTTGTTTTAGGAAAAACAATGAAATTGCTTAGAGGAAAAACAGCAATTTTTTTTGGTAAATCTTTTTTTTTCATGATTAATTATAACACAGTTAATATTGCTTGATTAAAAAAATTCAGCTTAATATACTGTCTCATGTGCGGGCATAGCTCAGTGGTAGAGCGTCTCGTTGCCAACGAGAAGGTCGAGGGTTCGACCCCCTTTGCCCGCTCCAAAATTTATAATTTATGAAAATTTGTGTTGAGGGTTGGAGGAATATCAATCATTCATATGCAATGGTTAATCAGTATCAGCTTCTTCAGCTTTTGAATTTGCCAATTAAATTGAAACATAAAGATATTAAATTTTATAAAGAAAATTGGAACAAGCTGGAAAATTCTAATGGTTTTGATGAAAGTTTGAATGATATTATAAACTCTATTCTTCCACCAGATAATGATGAGATTTTTGATACAACTTATAGAATAACTTTCCCTTTTAATCTTGAAAAATGTAATTCGAACAAGCTTTTTGTTTATGGCACAGCTGAAACTAAAAATATTGAAAAAAAATTTATTAATGAAGATCCTGATAATTTTTATAAAAGAGAAGATCTCAAAATTATAACACCTTCAAATTGGTCTAAAGAGGGATTCTTAATTCATGGTTTTACCGAAAACCAAGTTCATGTTATTCCCCATGGAGCAGATATAAAAAACTTTGTTCCTGTTTCAAGAGAGCTTAAAAAAAAATTTAGAGAAAACTTAGTAATAAATGAAAATGATTTTGTTATTTCAAATGTAGGAGGAATGACAAATAATAAAGGAATTGATTATTTATTAGTTGCTTTCAGTATTTTGAAACAAAAATATAGAAACATTAAATTAATTTTAAAAGACCAGAGTAATCTATATAAAATTAAAGGAAATATTCATCTAGAGCAAATGAAAAAATCTAAGTATAGTAAATATTTAAGTGACAGAGTTCTTGAAGATATATTATTTATATCTGATAACTTATCTATAAAGGATTTAAATTTGCTGTACAATATAACAAACTGTTATGTTTCTCCCTATAGAGCCGAAGGATTTAATTTAACTCCTTTAGAGGCCTCAGCATGTGGTACGCCGATAGTTGTTACCAAAGGAGGTTCAACAGATGAATATTTTCATCCATCATTAGGTTTGCAAATTGATAGTGAAATAATAAAAACAGAAAAAAATGTTTCTCTTAAACCAAAAGTTGACTCTTTAATTCAATGTATTTCCAAGATTATTGAAAACCCCTATAATTATTGTGGGGAACAAGGTATTAAATTTGTATCTAAAAATTTTTCTTGGGAAAAAGTTACTAATGATTTATATAATTTAATGAAAATTTAAATATGTCCGATTTAGCAGATAAAAAATGTATTCCTTGTGAGGGAAATATTCCTCCCTTTAACGTTGAGGAAATCCATAAATATTTAAAACAAATTGATGGCTGGAAGGTCGTCGAAGATAAAATTGATGGGTTTCACTTATTAAAAAATTTTAAATTTGATGACTTTTTACAAAGTCAAAAATTTGTAAATAAAGTTGGTGAGATCGCAGAGTTGGAGGGACATCACCCTGATTTATGGTTTGGTTGGGGTTATGCTAGAATAAAGATTTTTACACATGCCATTAAAGGTTTGGCAGAAAGTGATTTTATACTTGCTGCAAAAATAGACAAATTGAAATAATTAGTGATTAAAATGTCTTGTTTTAGAAAATACCAAAATAGTATTTGTTTGGTTAGCAAATCTAATTACATCTTTATCATTTTTTGATCCAGAAGGTTGAATAATTGCAGTAACGCCGGATTGTACTAGTTTTTCTATACCGTCAACAAATGGGAAAAAAGCGTCAGAGGCGGCAAGCAATTCCTCATTTTCCTTAAAATCTTGAAATTTTCTCATTTTATTTATTGCTATTTGACAACTATCCAACCTACTTGGCTGCCCAGAACCTATACCAACCGTTTTGTAATTGTGAGTTATCACAATTGCATTTGATTTAATATTTCTACAGACATTAAATGCAAAAATAAGTTTATTTAAAGTTTCTTTATTTGGTTTTTTTCTTGAGACAACCTTAAAATTTTTTTTGGAAAAGATTATATTATCAGTATTTTGAATCAAGATTGAGTTAAATTTACTCTTAAAACTTAATTCAATATTTTCTTTTAAATTTGAGCAGTCAATTATTCTTAAATTTTTTTTCTTTTTTAAAAAATTTAGAGATTTACCATCAAAACCTTTTGCAATTACAACCTCAAAAAAGACCTTACCAATTTCCTTTGCTAAATCTATATTCATTTTGAAATTACATGAAACAATACCTCCATAAGCACTGATTGGATCACTTTCTAAAGCTTCTTTAAAAGATTTGATTTTATTTTGATGAATTGAAACCCCACATGCATTAGCATGTTTTATTATCACAACCCCTCTATTGTGTGGAAATGATTTTGTAAGATTTAATGCCGAGTAAATATCATCATAATTATTATAACTTAATTCCTTACCACTTATTTGGATAATATCTGGATTATCATTTTTAGCATATATTGCACCTTGTTGATGGGGATTTTCCCCATATCTAGTTTTTTTGATTAATTTACCTGAAAAAATATTTTTTGATGGAAAAATATTTTTATTTTTTTTATTAAAAAATTCAAAAATTTTAGATTCATAATAAGCAGTTTCCATAAATGCCTCTTCAGCTAAGTTTTTTCTAAAATTCAAACTTGTTGAGCCTTTATTAATATTAATTTCTTTAATTAAGTATTTGTATTGATTTGGATTACTAATAACTACAACATCTTTGTAATTTTTTGCAGCCGCCCTTACCATTGAAGGTCCCCCAATATCAATGTTTTCAATTATTTTATTATGATTCGAATTATTGGTTAGTACTTTTTCAAAGGGATAAAAGTTTACAATTACAAGATCTATATTTTCATAACCTTTCTTCTTGATTTCATTCAGATGTTTCTTACTTTGTCTTTTAAAGAGAATTCCTCCATAAATTTTTGGATGAAGTGTTTTTACTCTTCCGTCTAAGATTTCATTTGTACCTGTAAAGCTTGATAGTTCAGTACATTTAAATCCAAGCTTTTGTATTTTCTTGTAGGTTCCACCTGAACTTACAATTTTAATTTTGTATTTTTTCAGAGTATCAATTAGGAATCTCAAATTATCTTTATTTGAGACTGAAATTAATGCATTTTGAATTTTCCTCATTATAATATCTAAATTTTAGACAATTCCCATCTTATATTGTTATTTTCACCAGTTATTCCTGAGATATATATATTTTGATTTTCTACAAAGGTATTTTTATCACCAAAATATAAACCATCGTCAATGTCGATAGTATATTTATCGCAAATAAATTTCCACCCTTCTGAATTTAATTCGATTAATATAGTTTTTTCATCTTGAGTTTTCATTATTTTTGTGGATGGATCTAAATGAAATCTTATATCAAATTTGAGATTAGGAATAATTTTTTTGGATTTAAGCTTGTCAATTCCAATTAATTTATTCTTTTCGGGAAAAAAGCTTATCTCTCGTTCATAAATTAAACCATATTTCTTAAAATATCCATCATGAGAGGCTATTATTTTCCATTCATTTTTTTCGTAATTAATTTTTTTTATATTTGTTTTTAATTTATTGTTGATCTCAAGATTTGAGACTGAATTTTTTATGAACTTACAAGATGAGTTGTCATCAACAGTTAATACATTATGTGCTGCAGAAGATTTTGAAATTTTGTTAAATTTCGAATTATTTTTCTCAAAATAACCTGAATTTGTAAAAATTTTTTTTCCATTAGAGGCAAATTCAAATGAGAGAGCACCCGCTTGATACTTTTCTGAAAATTTTCTACTTGGTGATGAACCAATATCCATTATAAAATTTATTTTTTTATTCTTAAAACTCACATAATTTGAAAATTCAAAATTGTCATTTTTGAAGGAATATCCGTGTCTTTTTAAATAAATATCAAATTCCTCATTATTGGAGTTGTTATTTCCATTAAATAAGGGATCAAATTTCAGATTACTCCAAAAAAATGCATATGACTGACCCAAATTAAAAATATATTCATCTACAAATTCAGGTATTTCTGATTGAGACTCTTTAAACCATTCTCTGATCAATATTAGATATTTAAGAAAAAAAATAGATGATTTAATATTTCTAGATTTTAAAATACCAAGATTATCAAAAGTGTACTTAATGATTTTTTTTAGATGCTCTAAGCCTTTTAATTTTATGTTTCTTTCATTTTTATATGAAAGACCAACCAGAATGATTGCTGCTGCACCTATAATTCTATTATTGAAGCATTTTTCTTTTTCAATTTGATTAATGAGATGTAAAGTTTGTTTATGTATTATAAAGTTAAAATCTTTTTGATACTGCTCTTCTCCATTATCGTATGTTAAATTCATATTAGATAACAATGAAATTATTCTTTTTGATGTTAATTCAAACTTCCAATTTTTTGTATTATATCTACAGTTTTTTTCTATCCAACTTTTAATTATTTTTTGAACAGTTTTTGGTGGTGACTTTAAATCAAGACTGAAAAGCCAATAAAAATTATTTAGTTTTTGCAATTGTTTTTCATTTAACATCTTATTAGTCCAAAAATCATCATGAGAAAAATCATGGATATTAAATTTTTTTGTTTTAATTTTAACAATAGATGATTGCAAATGAGCACTTGGCTTATATCTTAATTCACTTATTGATTTATCAGTTAAAATCTTGTCATAAATGATAGAATTAAGATAAATTTGTTTTAAAATTTCAAACATATCTAAATCAAATTAAGTAGAGTAAAAAAATTAAACAGATCTTAGTAAATCTATATTCTTTTTAATATCTCCATTATTGCTTTTAAAAATAGTTGTTCCAGAAACCAGGATATCTACACCTGAGTTTATTGCTAATTTAGAATTTTCAAAATCTATTCCACCATCAATTTCAATATCAAAATTTAATTTTTTATCCTTTCTAATTTTATCTAATTTTTCAACTTTTTCTAAAACTTGAGGCATAAATTTTTGTCCACCAAAACCTGGGTTAACACTCATAATTAAAATTAAATCTATTTGATCTAAAAGTTCTTCTACAATTTCAACTTTTGTCTCGGGATTTAATGATACACCCACTTTTTTTTTTAGTTGTTTTATTTTATCTATTGAGACTTTAAGATTATCAGTTGTTTCTGGATGTATAGTGATAATATCTGCACCAGCTTTTGCGTAACTCTCAATATACTTATGAACAGGCGAAATCATTAGGTGAACATCAAATGGTATTGATGAGTCTTTTTTAAGTGCCTCAATTACTGGCGGGCCTATAGTTAGATTTGGCACAAAGTGACCATCCATAACATCAACGTGTATCATGTCAGCACCAGCATTTTCTAATCTTTTTATTTCATTGCCTAATTGGCTAAAGTCAGCAGATAATATTGAAGGAGAAATTTGTATTTTTTTCATACGTTATTAAGTTAACCATTACCAAATTTTAAAATTTTATTTAATTAAAAAATTGATAAATTTGTCTTGATATCTCACTTTCTAACGGAAATGATAGCATACCCATAACTGAGTATCCCAAAATCCAAGGCATAAAGTAAAACCTTATCATAAAAAAAAACCAAGCAACGTAAAGGGGTACGATTGGTTGAATTATAAAAGATGGAGTCATAGGCTTAAATAATTTAATAAGAGGATCGGTAAATTTAACAAAAACCCTCATAAAAAAAAATTGAGAGTCCTCTTTTTGGAAAATATTCATTGCAACTCTTCCAATCAAAGTCCACATAATTACACCTAGAAAATAGTCAATTATATATACTAAAGGATGAAAGTTAGCCGACATTAAGAAATTTATATTGGAAAAAGATTGAAATTAAAAGGGGCGAAATTTATCGCCCCTTAATAAAGATTATTTAGTGTTGTTTGCCTAGGATCGATTTACCAGCTGGTACACGAACCTCATCAACCATTTTTTGCGTCGCAGCGTTTGGTGCTTGCGTCATCAAACTGACCACAACCATAGCTACTAAGCTGACAGCCGAACCAAAGATACCAAATGTTAACTGAGTAATACCTAAGAATCCACTTCCACCTGTTCTTACCCAAACTAGGTAAGCAGCACCGGAAATTAATCCTAAAGCCATACCAGCTATAGCACCTTCTTTGTTAGCTCTCTTCCACCATACACCAAGTACTAGTGGGAAGAATAGTCCTGACATCGCAAAGTCAAAAGCCCAGATTACTGAACCTAAAATACCTTGGATCTCAAGAGCTGCGATTGTTGCTCCTGCAAAACCAATTACTACAAGTAATACCCTTGCAACAACTAGTCTCTTCGCAGTCTCAGCTTTTGGATCGATGATCTTATAGTAAACATCGTGTGAGATTGCGTTTGCAATTGCTAAAATCAAACCATCAGCTGTTGACATGGCAGCAGCCATACCTCCAGCAGCAACCAGACCTGAGATTACATATGGTAATCCAGCTATTTCTGGAGTTGCTAACACAACGGCTTTACCGCCCATGAAAAACTCATTTAACTCAAGAGTTCCATTTCCGTTAAAGTCGCTAACAAACATTAAGTTTGCTTGGTTCCAGTTTTGATACCAATCTATCGCTTGAACTTCTGAAATTGATTTACCGATAATACCTGTTGGTAGTGATGGATCAATCAATGACAACTTAGATAGTGTCGCTAACATTGGAGCAGAAGAGTAAAGTAGGAAGATAAAGAATAATGACCAACCTACTGATTTTCTAGCTGCTTTTACACTTGGGGTAGTAAAATATCTCATCATAACGTGAGGCAATGAAGCTGTTCCCATCATCATCGCTAGCGCTAATGAAATAAATGCCCAAGGTGTTGCGTTCACCGCTGAGTGTGCTTTAGTTATTCCAGCCAAACCTTTTGGAACTTCTTTTAGATTTTCAGCAGAGTTTTTCACAAAACCAAACTGAGCCTCTAATTCAGCTATTCTAGAAACTTCATCAGCTAACATGAAGTGAGGGAAGAAACCCGCACCCATTTTGTTACTGATCCAGAATACTGGTAATAAATAAGCTATGATAAGTACGATATATTGAGCTACCTGTGTCCAAGTTACTCCTCTCATACCACCAAGCATTGAACAAAGTAAAATACTTATAAGTCCAACGTATACAGCGTATTGGAATGGAATATCAAGTGCAACAGATGCAATTGTACCTGTGGCGTTAATTTGTGCAGTCACATAAGTAAATGAAGCA
Source organism: uncultured Pelagibacteraceae bacterium (assembly GCA_902614355.1). Classification (GTDB taxonomy): domain Bacteria; phylum Pseudomonadota; class Alphaproteobacteria; order Pelagibacterales; family Pelagibacteraceae; genus Pelagibacter. The sequence goes on along the minus strand of CACMKP010000001.1, from coordinate 98,174 downwards.
ACAGTTAAAACGACCACTGCCATAAATCTACTTAAATTACCACCATATCTAGTACCGATGAAATCTGGGACTGTGTAACAGCCAAATTTTCTTAGGTAAGGTGCTAATAGTGATGCGACTAATACATATCCACCAGTCCAACCTACAAGCAGTGCCATATAACCGTAACCTTTAAAATAAATACCACCTGCCATTGCAACGAATGATGCACCAGACATCCAGTCTGCTGCTGTCGCCATTCCGTTGAACACAGTTGGAACTTGCCTTCCAGCTACGTAATACGCATCAGCTTGAGCTGTACGTGATAGATAACCAATTATAGCATAGATGGCTACTGTAAAAGCAACGAAACAAATTCCAATTGTTTTTGCAGTGACACCCATTTGCTCGGCAATCGACATAATGATTATGAAAGCCAGGAAACCTCCTGTATAGATTCCATAAACTTTAGGTAGATTGTCTATAAAATTACCTTTAATCATTAGTCATCTCCTTTTTCACTGAAGCCGAACTCTTCATCAATTTTCTCTTGTCTATTTGCAAACCAAAAAATTAGTATTACAAATATTCCAAGAGATCCCTGACATGTGAACCAATAAGTCAATGGATAACCAAATGGTCCCGTGACTTCATTCATTTCTGCTCCGAAAAGGAAGATGCCAATTGAGAATACAAACCAAATTGCTAACGTCATCATTAGCAAACCCTTGGATTTTTCCCAGTGTTGTTCTTGTTTTGACATTTATACCTCTCTCTTTTTAGTTATAACTGCTCAAAACCATAACCATTATCAAACAGATTTAAAGTGTTAAAATTGTTCAAAATCCCACTATTTTTGGGATATATATAATAAAAATATCTAATTTTATGGGTAAATATAAGCTTACTTGGAGAGATCTCACATTTAGAGATTTTAAAATTTACTTGTTTGCTCTTTTTAAAGCTTTCATTCCAAAAAAAAAGATTAAGAGTATCGATGATCTGGAGGAATTTATTCAATCTAAGTCAGCTTGGGTAACCCAAGTTACACTTTATGGATATTTGAAAACTAGAATGGGAACACGCTATGTTCTTCATTTTGAAAATGATGAATTTATGTCATCAGTTAACTTGGCAAAATGGAACATTTACTCAGTTGCTTTACAAGATCTTACTTTTTATACTTTTTCATACCTTAAAAATAATTTTAACTATAAGGATGTTGAAAAATCTAAAGAGATTTTTATAAAAATCTTAGATGATGAAATTTCTAACAAGATGCCAATTAATATTATAGACAGTGCAAAAAATAATTTTAATGAAAGATTACATAATATAAATTGGGATAATTATTATAATGAACTTCCATTTAACCCAAGCGCCTTATCTTTGTATAAATGGGCACCTATCGCGGAAGAATTAAAAACTTTGGATAGAAAAATTGTTTTAAATTCAGTTATCTTGAAATGGGATACTGTTAAAAAAGAATTTCAAGAAAGAATAAATTTTTAATTATTTTTTCTGTTCTCAACCAAACTATCAACAACATTAGGATCTGCTAAAGTGGTAGTATCACCTAATTGTCCATGTTCATTGGCCGCAATTTTTCTTAAAATTCTTCTCATAATTTTACCCGATCTAGTTTTCGGTAAGCCTGGAGTAAATTGTATAAGATCAGGTGTTGCTAATGGACCAATTTGTTTTCTTACCCATAGTTTTAACTCTCTTTCAAGATCACCTGTTTCAGTCTCTCCAGCATTAAGTGTAACATAACAATAAAGTCCATTACCCTTTATGTCATGAGGATAACCAACCACGGCTGCCTCAGCAACTTTTGGATGCGCAACAAAAGCACTTTCAATTTCTGCTGTTCCAAGATTGTGACCTGATACAATAATAACATCATCCACTCTTCCAGTTATCCAATAATAACCATCTTTATCTCTACGACATCCATCTCCAGTAAAATATTTACCATTGAATTGAGAAAAGTAAGTGTCAATAAATCTTTGATGATCCCCATAAACTGTTCTCATTTGTCCTGGCCAAGATTGAGAAATGCAAAGTCTACCTTCTCCTGCTCCTTTTATTTCTTTTCCATCTTTGTCCACTAAGCATGGCTTTATTCCATAAAAAGGTTTGGTTGCAGAACCAGGTTTGAGTGGAATAGCTCCTGTCTGAGGTGCGATAAGTATTCCTCCTGTTTCTGTTTGCCACCAAGTGTCAACTATCGGACATTTTGAATTTCCAACTGTCTTGTAATACCACATCCAAGCTTCAGGGTTTATTGGTTCTCCAACAGTACCCAATAATTTTAAGGATTTTCTTGATGTTTTATTTACTGGATCACTACCCTCTCTCATTAATGCTCTAATAGCAGTCGGTGCAGTGTAAAATGTATTTACTTTATACTTGTCTACTATTTGCCACCATCTAGAGCTGTCAGGGTAATTAGGTATACCTTCAAACATTATAGTTGTTGCACCATTAGAAAGCGGTCCATATATAATATAACTATGTCCAGTAACCCATCCAATATCTGCCGTGCACCAATAAATATCTTTGGGTTTATAGTTAAATATATATTGGTGAGTCATTGATGCATAGACCATGTATCCGCCGGTTGTATGTAAAACACCTTTCGGTTTACCAGTTGAGCCCGAAGTATAAAGTATAAACAGTGGATCTTCTGCATTCATCTCCTCAGGTTCGCAGTGCGCTGGAACATCCTTGATTAAATCATGATACCAAACGTCTCTATCATCATCCCAAAATACGTAATTTCCAGTTCTTTTAACAACAATACACTTTTTAACATTTGGACAATTTGTTAATGCCTCATCAGTGGTAGCCTTTAGAGGTATTTTTTTTCCTCCCCTGACACCTTCATCCGCAGTAATTATATACTCTGATTCACAATCGTTAACTCTTCCCGAAATAGATTCAGCTGAAAACCCTCCAAATATAATAGAATGAATTGCACCAATCCTTGCACAAGCTAGCATTAAAACTGCTAACTCTGGTATCATAGTTAAATAAATTGTAACTCGATCTCCTTTTTTAATTCCAAGTTTTTTTAATCCATTTGCAGCTTTTGATACTTTTTGATGTAATTGTTTGTAAGAAATTTTTTGACTGTCTTTAGGATCATCACCAACCCAAATGATAGCAGTCTTATCTTTTTTATCTTTTAAATGTCTATCAATACAGTTTGCTGATGCATTTAAAGTTCCGTCTTCAAACCATTTAATTCTAACATCATTTGTACTATATTTAACATCTTTAATTTTCTTGTAGGGTTTTATCCAAGTAATTCTTTTTCCTTCTTTTTTCCAGAAGGCGTTGTTATTTTTAATTGAGTCATTATACTTCTTTAGGTATTGGGCTTTATTTGCGAGACTACTTTTAATCCATTCAGGTTTAGTTTTTATTATTAATTCAGAAACTGATGAGCTTTCTTTTTTATTTTGTTTTTTCTTATTAGATAAAGTATTTATTTTAACTACTTTCTTATTTTTAAGACCTTTTTTTTTAACTTTTCTTTTAGTTCTTTTTTTAATTTTTTTTCTATTTTTAGATTTTTTTTTTTTAGGCATAAGTTAAATTTTATAGTTAAATTTTACTCATCTTATTCAAGATTTTCCAGCTTTTAGAGTCTATTGGCATAACCGAAAGTCTACTTTGTCTTATTAATGATAAATGGCTTAATTCCTTGTTTTTTTTAATAGTTTCTAATGAAACTGGTGTTTTAAGTTTTTTTATGAATTTAACTGTTACGGCTACAAAACGACCAGTTTTGTCAGTTTTATCCAAATAAGCTTCTTTAATAACCTCAACAATGCCAACAATTTCTTTTCCAATATTTGAATGGTAGAAAAAACATTGATCTCCAGTTCTCATATTCTTTAAATTTTTTGAGGCTTGATAATTTCTAACACCATCCCAAGGGGCTCCTTTTTTTCCAGCTTTTTTTTGTTGATCAATCGACCAAACATCTGGTTCAGATTTAAGCAACCAATAACTCATTATAATTGGACACCAGCTCCTTTAAGAAATGCTGCATCTTCATCTAATGGCCATCTAGGTTTTGCGGGATGGTCTAAATCACTAAATAATTTTAGTTTAAATTTTTCTAAACCAACCATGGCAATCATTGCCGCGTTATCACCACAGAATTCTATTGGGGGAAAAATACTTTGGTAATTTTTTTCTTCACATAATTTCATTAACATCGCTCTTATTTTTTTATTTGCAGCTACACCACCAGCAACCACAAATTTTTTCTCTTTTGGACTATTTGTTTTTTCAAACTCATTAAAAGCAACAATTGTTTTCTTATACAAAATTTCTTCAATCGTTTTTTGAAAAGAAGCTGCAAGATCAAATTTCTCTTGATCATTTTTAATTGTTTTGGATATTTTAAGCACAGCAGTTTTTAATCCTGCAAAAGATAAATTGCATCCACCTTTATTTATAATTGGTTTGGGCAATTTGAATCTTTCTGGATTTCCTTTTTCAGCCAAAACTTCGATTTCACGTCCTCCTGGAAATTCTATTTCTAAAAGTTTCGCAGTTTTATCAAATGCTTCTCCTAAAGCATCATCAATTGTTGTACCCAAGCGTTTATATTTACCAATAGATTGCACACTTAAATATTGAGAATGTCCTCCCGAAATCAGCAAGAGCAGATATGGGTAGTCTAGTTTAGAATTTAATTTTGGGCTCAAGGCGTGTCCCTCAAGATGATTGACAGCAATAAATGGTTTGTTTGTTGTAAGTGCAAAAGTTTTTCCAAAGCTTAGCCCGACTGATAGACATACGATTAGGCCAGGCCCTGCAGTAGAAGCTATAGCGTCAATTTCATCTATTTTTTTTCCACTTTTTTCAATAGCTTTTTTTACAATCCAATCTATTTTTTCGATGTGTGATCTTGCTGCTAATTCAGGAACTACTCCCCCAAATTCTTTATGAACATCCTCTTGACTGGAAACAATGTTAGATAAAACAACTGGTATCCCTTGCTCATTTTCAGTAACTAAAGATGCTGCTGTTTCATCGCAACTTGATTCTATTCCAAGAATTAAGGGTTTTTTGCTCATTCAAATAAGTTTTAATAATTGTACAATCTCAATACAAGTAAGAAATATATTTTTTATGAAAAAAAAAATAACAATTGGTTCAAGAGGAAGCAAGCTAGCTACACTTTATGCACAAAAAGTGAAAGATCAGATTATTAAAAGTGCTAGTTTTAGGGAGGATGAGATTTTTATAAAGTCAATATCAACAAAAGGTGATCAGATTAAAGATATAAGATTATCTGAAGTTGGTGGCAAAGGTTTGTTTTCTAGTGAAATTGAAAAACAACTTCTAAAAAAAGAAATTGATATTGCTGTCCATGCTCTTAAAGACATGCCAGTAAATGAAACGAAAGGGCTTATAACTGACACATTTCTTGAAAGAAATGATCCACGGGAAATTCTTATAACATTTAATAAAAAAAAAATTAAAGACTTAGATGTTAATTCTATAATCGGAACTTCTTCTTATCGTAGAGAGTTTCAAATAAAAAAAAAAAGACCTGATCTTAATTGTAAACTCATAAGAGGAAACGTAGATACAAGAATCAAAAAGTTAAAAGATGGACTTTATGATGGAATACTTTTATCAAGTGCCGGAATGAAATTTTTAAAACTTGATGAATACATTACAGAAACTTTTGAAACTGAAGAAATTATACCTAGTGCTGGACAAGGTATTATTGCTATTCAGTGTAGAGAAAACGATGATGAAGTTATTTCAATTTTAAAAAAGATTAATCACGATCAAACCTACAAAAGGGCACATTCTGAGCGAAATGTTTTAAAAGTTTTAGAGGGCGACTGTGAAACTGCAGTGGGTGTCCATTCAAAAATAGAAGGTGACCAACTAACATTAGAAGCTGAGCTTTTTTCTTTAGATGGATCAGAGAGATACTATGAAAAAAAAATTGTTGAAAAATCAAAGTTTAGAGAGATTGGTGAAGAGATTGGCGGGATTCTAAAAAAAAAATCTAATAATTCTTATAAGAAATGATATGCATATTTTGTTGACTAGACCATTGGAAGATTGCTCAGCACTAGCTTTGAAGTTTAAATCGCTTGGTCATAAAATATCCCATCTTCCCCTGCTTAATATTGAAAAAATTGATTATGATAAAATTAATTTTTCTGAATTTGGGGGAATAATTTTTACCAGTGCTAACGCCGTTAAGTATTTAGATTTAAAAAATATAGATAAAAAAATTAAGTGTTTTTGTGTGGGAAATGTAACAGAAAAAAAAGCTCGTGATTTAGGTTTTCAAAATACAGTTGCCGCAGAGGGAAATGTTTCAAATTTAAAAGAATTAATTTTAAGGACGTACGATACTAAAAATAAAAAACTTATTTATGTTAGTGGAGAAACGGTATCTATTGACCTAGATCACCAGTTGGCTTTAGAGGGTTTTGTTGTAAAAAGAATTATTAATTATAGAGCAAAGTATAATCAAAAATTTGATGAGGAGTTTATAATCAAATTAAAAGAAAATTTACCTGACATAGTTTATGTTTATTCACAAAATAGTGCCATAAGTTTTCTTAATTTTATAAAAATGTATCAAACCGAGGGTTTATGGATGAATACAAATTTGATGTGTATTGGTGAGAAAACCTCGTCTATATTGAATGAAATTAAATGGAAAAAAATATTTCTTTTTAATCCTGGTGAAGAGGAGTTTTTGTTATATAAAATTTAGTTATGGAATTAATAAATAATTTTTCAGAAATTTTTTTATCAGTCTGGAATAAAGGGATTTTAGGTGTTGATATTTTTCAAATATTAATCGGTTTAGGAATTTTTTTAATTTTCTTAATCTTCAGAGGAATTTTAAGCAAACTAATAATAAAAAAATTAGAAATAATTTCAAAAAGAACAACTAATAAATTAGATGATACTTTTGTTAACGCTCTTGTAGGACCAGCAAGATTTTTACCAATAGTTTTAGGATTTTTTATTGCAAGTTATTATATGACTTTTTCTGCTGAAAGCAGAGATCTTGTTGATACAATAAACAGAACTTTAATAACGATATTAATTTTTTGGGTAATGCATCAAATTATTGAACCCATCTCATATGTTCTAAGTGGTCTTGATAAACTTTTAACCAAGGAGTTAATAGGATGGATAATTAAATCATTAAAGATTTTGATTTTTATTTTAGGTTTAGCTGCTGTTTTAGAATTATGGGGTATCAAAATCGGTCCCATTATCGCGGGTTTAGGTTTATTTGGTGTGGCTGTGGCTTTAGGTGCTCAAGATTTATTTAAAAATTTAATATCAGGCATTTTAGTTCTTGTTGAAAAAAGATTTAAAATAGGAGATTGGATTTTAGTTGATGGAATAATAGAGGGCATAGTTGAAAAAATTGGTTTTAGATCTACGACTATTAGAAAATTTGATAAATCTTTAGCAATAATTCCTAATTTTCAATTTGCAGAAAATGCAGTTATTAATGTAAGTGAAACTTCAAACTGGTTGATAAGTTGGATTATCACTCTTCAATATGACACAACAGTTGATCAATTAAAAACCATAAGAGATCAAATCGAAAACCATATCAATAAAAGTGATGACTTTAAGCAAAGTATTGGTGTTGCAGTTAGAGTTGATAAATTTTCAGATAGTTCGATAGATATGTATGTTCGTTGTTTTACAAAAACTAGCAGCTGGAATGATTGGTTGTCTGTAAAAGAGCGTCTAGCAATAGAAATTAAACAAATTGTTGAAAGCAACAAAGCTTCTTTCGCTTTTCCAAGTCAGTCGATTTATGTTGAAAAGAAATGATAGCTGTTTTTTATTTAGTCTTACAGATCCTAAAACTATATTCCTATGTTGTAATTGCGAATGTAATAATAAGTTGGCTAGTTGCTTTTAATATTCTAAATACTCAAAATAGATTTGTTTATTTAGTTTTAGACTTTACTTATCGATTAACTGATCCAATTTTAAATAAGATAAGACGTTTTTTGCCAAATTTAGGTGCTTTGGATATTTCACCTATAATTTTACTTCTATTGATTTGGTTTATAGAAATGTGTATGAAGCTTTACGTTGCACCAATGATATTTTAAATAAATTATGATTTTAATTGATGGAAAAAAAGAAGCTGCATTATTAAGGCAAGAGCTTAAAAAAGAAGTCTCTGAACTTAAATCAAAATATAATAAAGTTCCTGGTCTGTCTGTAATCTTAATTGGAGATTTAACTCCAAGTCAAATTTATGTAAGAAATAAAGAAAAATCAGCAAATGAGGTTGGACTAAAGTCCGAGGTAATAAAGTATCCCGATAGCGTCGAAGAAAAAGTAATTTTAGAAAAAATAAATGAATTAAATAATGATAAAAGTGTTTCTGGTATATTAGTACAATTACCTTTGCCAAAACATATAGATAAAAAGAAAGTTATTGAAGCGATTGATCACACAAAAGATGTTGATGGATTTCATCCTATAAATGTTGGTAATCTTTCTTCTGGTTATGAAAGTTCAGTACCTTGTACTCCTCTAGGATGCTACTTATTAATTAAAAAATTTGAGCCGAATTTAAATGGTAAAAAAGCTGTTGTAATAGGTAGATCAAATTTAAATGGCAAACCAATGACACAACTTCTTTTGAAAGAAAACTGCACTGTAACGATAACTCATTCAAAAACTAAAGATTTAAAAGCTGAATGTTTAGAGGCAGATATTGTTGTTGCTGCCGTCGGTATTCCTGAGTTGGTAAAAGGAGATTGGGTTAAAAAAGATGCAATTGTGATTGATGTAGGTATTAATAAAACTGAAAAGGGAATTGTTGGTGATGTTGCATTTGATGAAGTTTCAAAAAATGCAAAAGCCCTTACACCAGTTCCTGGGGGTGTTGGTCCAATGACAATTGCGTGTTTGCTTAAAAATACGATTGACTGTTTCAAAAGATCGCAAATTTAACATTTAAATCATTAAAAAATTTTTGATAAGCTAAGCTATGAGAAAGCCAAAATACCCATATAGAATTTTAATTATTATGGCTATACTTACCATACCTCCGATTGGAGCAACTCAACTTGGATGGTATCTATACGATCAACAAACTGGATTTGATTATGGTATGATTGTTGGAACTTTTTCAGTAATATTAGCAGCATGGCTTATGTACGAAAAAAATTGGAGAGAGGAAGATGAGGATTAATTAATGGAAAAAATTATCTTTCTTGGTTTGGTAATACCAATTTTTGGATTTGTTTTATATCTTGGCGCTACTGCAATAATGAATGGCTTTAGTGCCAAAAGTGCAAATAAAATAAATGAAAATTCTGATAATGAAATAATTGATCCTCCTTTAGTTGATGAAGATAGTTTAAGTCATGAGCTTGAAAAATTAAATAAACTTTTGAAAGATGGAGTTTTAACCCAGGAAGAATTTGAGAAAGCAAAAAGAAAAATTTTAGACAACTAATTGTAATTAAGTAATTTTTTAAGTGAGTCAAACTCACCAATTTTATAAATCAAAACATCCTCTTTTTTAAAACCATACTTGTTGGCACTGGCTTTAAATCTTTTTGGTGGCTCCATTATAGGTTCTAAGGATAGAACGAAAGTTCCCCAATGCATGCCAACCACTTTCTTACTTTTAAGATTTTGAGCAATTTCTAAAGCTTCCTCTGGGTTTGTGTGATAGATAGATTTATCTTTATAAGGCATAATCGGATAAAAATTGTAAGCACCAATATTTATAAACGTTAAATCAATTGGACCATATTTTTGACCTATAGACTTATATATGTCTCCAATCCCCGTATCACAGGCAAATAAAATTTTTTTTCCGTCATATTCAATTAAAAAATTTCCCCATAAAGTTTTATTGGTATCAGTTAGACTACGTTTTGACCAATGAACCGCGGGTAAAAATGTAACTTTTAATTTTTCGTTTATTTTTATTTCGTCATACCAATCCATTTCATTAACATCTTTATATCTTCTGAAGTATTTCCCAAGTTTAAGAGGCAGTAACACTTTTGCATTTTTATATGGAAACTTCCTAATCGTATATGCATCTTGGTGGTCGTAGTGGTTATGAGTTAATAAAAATAAATCTATTTTTGGTATTTCATTCAGAGTTAGCGCTGGTTCTGTATATCTTTTTGGGCCAAATATAAGTGGCCCAGCGTTTTTAGAGAACACAGGGTCTGTGATTATTGTAGTTTGTCCAAGTTTTATTAAAAACGTTGCATGTCCAATCCAAGCCACATAATCATCTTCTTGATATTTCTTCAGATCTGATAAAACCTTTTTTTTTTCAATTACATGCTCTTTAGGAACTGTCATATCTAGTTTCTTTTTTTCTTTATTAAAAATTTTGAAGGACCATCTAATGTTAGGGTCAGCTTTTGGTGAACCCTCAGGATTTCTGAAACTACCGTCTACTAAATGGTGATAAGGTTTTCTTTGCACTTTGATTAATTTTTTTTATTTAGAGCTTTTATTATTATCTCTTCTAAGGTTCTACTAATTATTATTGTCCCTTTTTCGTTTGGATGTATGCCATCACTTTGATTAAATTCAGGCTTCATAGCTACTCCCTCTAGTAAAAAAGGAATAAGCTCAATTTTTAATTCTTTGGCTAAATCAGGAAAAATTTTGTCAAATTTTTTTTTATAAGTAAAACCATGTGAGGTTGGAGCAATCATTCCAGCTAGAATAATTTCAATATTTTTATCTTGAGCAATTTTTATGATTTTTTCTAAATTGCTTTTTGTTTCTTTTGGCTCGATACCTCTTAACATGTCATTGGCGCCCAAACATAAAATTATTAGATCTATATCTGGCTCAGTTAAAGTCCAATCAGCTCTATTTAAGCCACCTGAAGATGTGCTACCAGAAACACTGCCATCAACAATCTCAATATTATAGCCCTTTGCTTCTAAATTTTCTTCTAAAACGACTGGTAAACTATCGGCATCAGATAAACCATAACCGGCCATCAAACTATCACCAAATAACACAACCTTTTCGAGTGCATATGCATTAATGGTTAGTAGACATATAATAATTATTTTAATAATAAAACTTTTGTTCATGAGCACTCTTCTTAAATTAAAAAAAATAAATCTTAAATACCAAACTGGTAAAGATAATATTAGCGTTTTGAAAGACATAAATTTGACCACAAAAAAAAAAGAGACTATTTCAATAGTAGGTGAAAGCGGTTCAGGAAAAACAAGTTTAATCATGTTAATTGGTGGTTTAGAGCGTCCAACCTCAGGCAAGATATACTTTCTAGACAAAGAAATTACAAAATTGAGTGAAGACGAAGTATCAAAAATCAGAAAAAAAAATATTGGTATAATTTTTCAGTCTTTTTATCTAATCCCCAATTATACGGCCCTAGAAAATGTAACCTTAATTCTTGAATTGAATAAATTCAAAAATCCTGAGAAAGAAGCAAAATCTCTTTTAGATAGATTTGGACTAAAACATCGACTAAACAATCTACCCAGTCAGTTATCTGGAGGAGAACAACAACGTGTCGCTATCGCGAGAGCTATTGCTATGAAGCCAGAGCTAATTCTAGCTGATGAACCTACAGGAAATTTAGATACAGAAAATTCCGATATGATTTCTAAAATTTTATTTAGGTATGTCAAAGAGGAAAGTTCCTCGTTAATAATGGTAACACATGACCTAAAACTTGCTAACCGTGCAAGCAGAAAAATTAAGATTAAAGATGGAAAAATTAAATAAATTTTATCAATACAAGTTTATCTTAATATATGCTCTGAGAGATTTAAAAAGGAACTATAAAAAAATCTCAAGTATAATCATCACCCTGTTCATAAGTCTTTTCATATTAAGTGCAATATTTACTATTGAGGATAGTTTGAAAAAAGAACTCAAAGAAAATGCCAAAGAGCTTTTAGGTGGAGACTTAGAAATTGATTATAATAGAAATCAAGGAAATATAGATTTATTAAATAAAGTTGAAGAGTTTACAATTATGTCAGAGATGGTTGAATTTAGTACAATGCTCTCAACAACAAATCGAAAGAAAAATAAATCTTTATTCACTAGAATAAAAACTGTTGATCAAAAATATCCTTTATATGGTGAGGTAACTTATGAACCTGCTGGTGCTTATGAAAGAATGCAAAATGAACCTTATACAATTTTAATTAATGAGAGTTTATCAAAAACCTTAAATATCAAGACAAATGAAATTGTAAAAATTCAAGATCAAGAATTTCTTGTTATTGGCAAGGTAAGATCTGTTCCAGATGTAAGTGGATTTGTGACTTTTGGAGATTGGGTTTTAACAGGTAAACAAACTTTGGATATCTTAAAACTTAATGGAATAGGAAATTTTTTAAATTACGAATACAAAGTAAAATTTAATAATAATGATGACCCAGAAATAATCATAAAAAAAATCGAAAGTATTTTTAAAGACGATCAAAAGGTAAAAATTAGATATCCAGAAAATGCAGCGAGTGGATTAAAAAGAGTAATTGGTAACTTTTCACAATTTTTATCCCTTGTCTCAATTAGTGCAATGCTAATTGCTGGTATTGGAATTGCTAATACTCTTCTGTCATTTATAAATCAAAATAACTTGTCTATAGCAGTAAGAAAGGCTTTAGGTTTCTATTCTGGTAATATTAAAAAACTTTATTATCTTCAATTAGTAATATTATTATTTATAATTACTATTTTGGCGTACCTCAGTAGTTTACTAATTGTGCCATTAGCAGACAAATATTTGTCAAATAGCTTTGGACTTAAGATAAACTTATTTTTTTCTTTTTTTAATTTTTTTAAAATATTTTTAATAGGTTTGTTAGTTTTGACAATTTTTTCCATTCCTACAATTAGTTCTATTGATCAAGTCAAAGCATCAAGTCTATTTAGAAATATTTTCCAAAATTTACAATTTTATTATTCAAAGAAATTAATTTTTATGAGTATTTTCATGTTATCAATTTTGATTTTGATATTTACCTATAGATCAGAAAATCTTACTTATAGCCTTGGGTATTTTGGAGCATTTTTTATTTGTTTGATTATATTTTTTCTACTTTCAAAATTAATCATATTTTCATTAAAAAAGTTTAGATTTAATTCGAGCACTACTTTAAAAGTATCTATTAAAAATATTACACAATCAAAAAGTATCACACCTATTACAATTATGTCTTTAGGCCTAGGTGTCACATTACTTTTGACTTTGGCATTAGTTGGAACTAACTTTAAAAGAGAAATAGCAAAATCAATTCCCGACATCGCTCCTGATTATTTTTTTGTGGGTATTCAAAATGGAGAGCGTGGAAAGTTTGAACAAATAATTTTATCAATGGATTCTGATGCTAATGTTGAAATTGTGCCAATGGTTTCTTCAGGAATATTAAGGATTAATGGTATAAATCCAAATACATATATTACAACTGAAAATGATAGCTATTGGGTTATAGGTAGTGAACGGAGATCATCTTGGACAAAAGAAGTTCCTGAAGATAATCTAATTATTGATGGTAAATGGTGGGATTTGTCTAAACCAAACCAACTTCAGATATCATTAGACGCTAAGGTTGCTAAGGATTTTAATATTAAATTAGGGGATATATTTACTTTAAATATCTATGGTAGAGAAGTTGATGGTGAAATAGTCAACTTTAGAAAGGTTGATTATAGAGATCTTAATATAAATTTTGCAATGCTGTTTAATCCTGACTTTGCAAAAAATATTCCCCACGAATATTTAGCGACCACAAAGTTCTATAATTTAAATAAATTTGATGAAACAAAAATGCTTGAAATTTTCCCTAGTTTATCAATGATTAAAATTGCAGATTATTTAAATAAAGTCACAAATGTTTTAAATAAAGTTTTCATAGCAGTTATTGTAATTTCAACAGTCACCATTGTTATTGGCTTAATAGTAATATCAAGTGCGATTATGGTTCAAGGAAAAGTAAGAGAATATCAAAATTTAGTTTTTAAAATTTTAGGGTTTTCAAGAAAAGAGATTATCTTTTCTTCATTAATTGAATTTATGATCATTTTTATATCAGTAATAATGATTGCAATTTTTTTTGCTGTAATTGGTTCCAAATTTATAATTGAAAATATTTTTGAGTTATCTTGGAAGTTTAATCTTGAAGTCTTAATTTACCTTGGACTATCTATTGGTTTTGTAACTTTAGTACTGATATTATTAACTAACATCAAATATTTAAATCCAAAGGTTTATCCACTTATAAGAAATCAATAGTCATTTAAAACTATTGAATTTTTTGCATTAGCCACAAACTATCTCCTGCTAAAAAATAAATTTTACCATTTTCTGGATGTACTTGTATGTCTCTTAATCTTCCAATTTTTTTTTGAAAAACAATATCTTCTTTTACATTTGATAAATCTTTAAATATCAGTTTTCTTAAAGATTGATCTTTCAATGATGTTATAAGTGCATGACCATTCCATTCACTAAATTCCTTACCTTTGTAAATTGTGATGGCACTTGTGGCAATTGAGGGTACCCAATAATGAATTGCTTTTGTGAAGCCTGGCTTCCATTTAGGTCCAATTGGGATACCAGAGTAATTTGTCCCTCCCCATCCTAAAATTTTCCAACCATAATTTTCACCTTCTTTAGCCTCACCAAACCAATCTCCACCCCTTGCTCCGTGATTACTCATGTAAATTTTTCCGTCAAATGGAGATAAAACTAAGCCTTGAGGATTTCTAATACCGATTTGATATATTTCTGGAAGCCAGTTAGATTTCCCTTTAAATCTAGGATTGTCCTTTGGAATACTTCCATCTAAATTTATTCTTATAATGCTCCCTGGATGTTTTGTTGGATCTTGCGCAATCATACCTTTACCTCTTTCACCAGCAGATGCAAAAAGGTAGTCATCTTTTATCGCTAATCTTGATCCAAAATGATAACCAGAATTAATAGGAGGATTTGCTTGGAAAATATTTTCAAATTTTAATTCTTTTTTGGAAAATTTTGTTTTTGCAATTGAGGTGCTGGTTTTACCATTACCTCTATTTTCTGTGTAAGATACATAAATAAAATTATCTTTAAAAAGAATATCTAGTATTCCACCTTGGCCATGTTCTAAAAAATTAAGATTGTGATTTATTTCAGAAATTTGTTTTGAAACAATATTTATAATTTTTATTTTTCCACTTTTTTCAGTTATAATAAGCTCTTCATTATTAATAAATGATGAGCCCCAAGGACCATTTAAATCCACAATTTTTTCTAAATTGAAATTTTTTGCAAATGAGAGGTTTGTTAAGAGTAAGAATAAAGATACTGAGAAAATAAACCTTTTCACTTTACGAAAGCTTTGATCTTCCACCATCAACTGCTATAATTTGACCTGTCACCCATGAGCTATCATCTGTAATAAGAAATTTAGCTAAAGATGCTGAGTCTTTTCCCTCACCCAGTCTCTTTAATGGATGAGCTTTTGCAATTCCATCTGCTAAAGCCTTGTTCTTTAACATTGGTTCAGCGATTTTAGAATTGGTTAAACTTGGTGCAATACAGTTTACTCTTATGTTTGGAGCAAATTCTGCAGCCAAAGAAACTGTCAAACCCTCTACGGCAGCTTTTGTAGAGGCAATTATTGCATGATTTGTAAAACCTCTTTGAGCAGCAACTGTAGAAAATAAAACCACCGAACCTTTATTTTTTTTCAAACTATCCTGGTATCCCTTTATAATCTCGACTGCTGAATATAAATTTAATTTCATACACTTATTAAAATCTTGCTCATTGACCATTCTTAAAGGTTTCAGATCAATTGACCCTACACAATATGCAATACCTTTCACGTCAGAAATATCATTTTTTACCTTATTAACAAATCCATCTTGCAAAACGTCAGCTATTGTAAATGCACAACCTAATTTTTCAGAAATATTTTTAGTTTCATTTTCATTTCTACCAACTAAATGAACTGAATTCCCTGAATTTACTAATTGTTCAGCCAAACTAGAACCGATGGATCCTGTCGCACCAAAAATAAGATATTTTTCTGACATAAAAATTTTTATTAGTTATATTTAAATATGAAGTTATTTTTTATACTTGGCAATCAATTATTTCCACCAAAATACTTGGACCGCTTCAAAAAAGACCACCTATTTTTTATGGCAGAAGATTACCAATTATGCACTTATGAAAAACATCATAAAAATAAAATCCTTCTCTTCTTATCATCAATGCGTTCACATGCGGAAAATCTTAAAAAGGATAAGTTTAAATTAGAATATTTTAAAATTGAAGATAAAGATTTTAAAGATGACTATACAAAAAAATTAAAAAAATTAATTAATTCTAAGAAAATAAAAGAGATTTCAAGTTTTGAAATTGAGGATAAATTTTTTGAGAAAAAAATTGATCAATTTATTAAAAAAGAGAAAATTAAATGGAATATTGTGCAAACTCCTATGTTTTTAAATTCGAGAAATGAATTTAAACAATATTTATCAAAATCGAAAAAACCTTTCATGGCAACTTTTTATAAAGAAGTTAGAAAAAAATCTGGCATATTAATGGGCTCTGATGGAAATCCTATAGGAGGTAAATGGAGTTTTGATGAAGATAATAGAAATAAGTTACCAAAAAATATCTCTATTCCAAAATTTCCAAAAATAAATGAGACTAACCACACTAAAAAATTAAAACCTATTATTGAAAAATTATTCAAAGATCATCCAGGAATAACCAAAAACTTTTGGTTTGCTACAGATTATAATGACGTGGTCAAATTATTAAATTTTTTTATCAAAGAGAAATCTAATTTATTTGGTGATTATGAGGACGCTGTTGATCAAAAAAATAATATTTTATTCCACAGTGCTTTAAGTCCTTATATCAACCTTGGCTTAATCACGCCTGAATTTATTATCAAAAAAGTTTTAGATTTTCATAAAACTAAAAAAATCAGATTAAATTCTTTAGAAGGTTATGTGCGTCAGGTTATAGGATGGAGAGAATTTATGAGAGGAATTTATCAAAGTTATTCAAACGAAATGGAAACTGGAAACTTTTTTAAACAAAATCGTAAAATGAAAAAGTCATGGTATGACGGAACGACTGGTTTACTTCCGTTGGATTACGCAATTAAAAATGCTTTAAATCATGGATGGTCTCATCACATTGAAAGATTAATGATCTTATCCAACATCATGAATCTTTGTGAAATAAAACCTACCATTGTTTATAAATGGTTTATGGAAATGTTTGTAGATTCCTCAGATTGGGTAATGGTGCCTAATGTTTATGGCATGGGATTATTTAGTGATGGAGGAATATTTGCCACGAAACCATATATATGTGGATCAAGTTATTTCATGAAAATGATGGATTTCAAGAAAGGTGATTGGTGTAACATAATGGATGGGTTGTATTGGAGATTTATTGACAGAAATAGAAAATTTTTTTTGAAAAATCCAAGGTTATCCATGATGGTTAGAATTTTTGACAAAATGAAAAGTGATAGAAAAAAATTAATTCTTCCTGCTGCTGAAAAATTTATTAAACAAAACACACTTTAGTGAAAAAAGAAAATCTTCCATCTAAAATATGCATCGTTTGTAAAAGACCTTTCAATTGGAGAAGAAAATGGAAGCTAAATTGGGACAGAGTCAAGTATTGCTCAAAAAGATGTTCTAGCAAAAAAATATGAACTTAGAAAAATACAAATGGAAAAGTAGAATTTTACTTGTTTCTACACCAAGTTATAAGGATAGAATTTATCTAGAGGCGAAAAAAATATATCAAGCTAAAATAAAAGATTTTCATAAAAGATTTGTAAAATTAATTTGTAAAATTAATAAGCAAGAAAAATCCTCAATTGATTTAATTGGTTTTGATGGCAAATCTAAAAAGAAGATGAATAACCTTAATCTTAAAACAATTTTTAAAATTATAGACAAAATGCCATTAAGTAAAAGATCTAAACCTATAAATTTATCGCTGTATTCAGATTATAATCCTAAAACTACTACTCATGGGTTAGGATTCAAAAACAAGGAAAAAGCTCTTTACACAATTAGAACTATTAAAAATCGTCCAATTAAGTATCAGGTAAACGTTATTGCAACCATGCTGGGTAGAGCAAAGAACCATCCTAACAAAACTAGGAATATGGAGGATGCTATAAAGATATTTGGTGATTGGATGAAAAAGTATAAAAGTAAAAAAAATGAAAATTAAAATAATTAATTATTTAAAGAAATTAGTAGTTTTGTTTTTTCTATTAATCCCAAACAATCTGAATGCTGATTTTTTTGAGGATATAACAAGCCAAATTGTTGATAATCCTAAAAGACTTAGTTATGGAGTTTCCGTCACTGATGTAAATCAAGATGGAAAATTTGATTTTATAGTTACTGGATTTGGTTATCTGAATTTGGCTTTATCATACGAGAATGAAAAACTAATTAATATTGTGAATCAAAAAAAATTTTCGGATGAATTTAGAAGAACAATTGGTGTCGCTGCATGTGATATGGATAAAGATGGATATGAGGAAATATATTTTCTCAACACTGATACGTATAGTGGAACAAAAAAATATTCAGATAGACTTATAGATTTAGAGAAGGGTAATTTTATTGATTTATTTGAAATTGAGAAAAATCAAAAAGATCTCAATTTAACTGCTGGGAGGTCAGTTGTTTGTGTTGATAGAAAAGGAAATGGCAATTATGGTGTATATGTTGCTAACTACGGAGGACCCACAAGATACTACGAATTTAATGATGACATAATAGTCGATAAATCTGTTCAATTAAATCTGGCGAAAGTTACAGGCGGACGTGCTGTCGTAGCTGGACACATCATTTCTGATAAAATTGATATATTTGCAGCCAATGAGAGAGGAGCAAATTTTTTATACAAAAATGATGAGGGTAAATTTTTAGATGTTGCATACGAATATAGAGTTCAAGACGTCCTTCAAAATGGGAGAGGTACAACTTTGGCAGATATTTATTATCGAGGAAGACTTGATATTTTAAATGGAAATTGGGGAGGATTTCACAGAGCATATGTACTTAAAAATGATATTTTTGAAGATATAGCAAAGCCACCTTTTGATGAGCCGTCAAGAATAAGAACTGTTATTTCAGCTGATTTAGATAATGATGGTTACGACGAAATATTCTTGAATAATATTGGTGAACCGAACAAACTTTTTAGAATTTTAGAGAATGGTTTGATAAAACAAATACCCTTAGATATTGGTTTAGAACCAGATGGATATGGAACTGGAGCAGCAGTTGCTGACATAGATAACGACGGCATATTAGAATTATTAGTTTCCCACGGAGAAAGCAGAGATCAGCCATTGTCTTTGTATAAAGCAAAGGTGAATCCTCAACACAAATATTTAAGGATTAAACCGCTAAATAAATATGGGGCACCCGCAAGAGGAGCAACAGTAACATTGATTTCAAATTTAAGAAAACATTCAAAAACAATTGACTCTGGTTCAGGGTATCTATGTCAAATGGAACCAGTAGCTCATTATGGTATTAGAAAAAATGAAAAGAATATAAAAATAGAGGTTAGATGGACAAATGGAAAAACTAAAATGATCTCGGTAAAAAATCTAAACCAAACAATTACTTTAAAACAAAAATAACTAGTTTAGGGGCTGAAGAACTCTATTTATAAAATGGATTATACCATTAGAAGTGTCAACATCAGCAGTTACAACTTCAGCTTCATTTATATAAACTATACCGTTAACTTTTTTTATAGTTATTTCCTCACCATTAATTGCTTTGAGTTTAATCTCACCTGCAACCTCTGAAGAAGGAATTTTTTTTGAAAAAACGTGTCGTCCTAAAATATTTACAAGTTTATCTTTGTTTTCCTCTCTCAACAGACCATAATATGTTTGTGCACTAATTGCTGCAAATGCGTCATCTAAAGGTGCAAAAACAGTAAATGGTCCTTCACCTTTTAAATTCTCACTTAATCCTGATTTCATTAAGGTTTCGTTTAATTTTGTAAATTTACCGGTTTCGTTTAATTTATCAATTACATTTCCAAATGTTATCGATGGGATAATCATCATGGCAAGTGTTAAAAAAATTATGTGAAATTTTTTCATTGGACTTTAATAACTTTAAATTTATAATTTGAAAGTAAATTAAGTGCGACAAATAATAAAAATTTTTTAAATTAATTAAATTAATGAATTTTTCAAAAGCTATCTTTAGATTTGTAATTATTTTTATCCTTAATTTATCTTTTTCCAATATTTCAAATTCAGTGGAAAAAAATTATTATAAAGATTTGATAACAGATTGGTCTAGAATATTTCCTGACAGCAACAGAAATGCTGCTGGTCCAAAATTCTTCAAATATATAATTGATAAAGACATAAATTACGAAGATTTCATCGAATACAACAAACTTTATTGTGCTGTTTCTGGTTCATTGATTGATCCCAATAGTGACCCTGATTTTTTATTTATTAGTGAGAGAGGAACTAAAAATAAAATTTGTGGTAATTACTATAAATGTTGTATTCCGTGTTCTTGTGATATTATGAAATATTCTGAAGTTGAAAGGATGAAATATAAATTTAAAGACGGCATCAAGGAGTTTTTTGTTTTTACAATTAAAAATCCCTGCAACAAAGAAGATTTTCCAAATAGGGTTAATAAAGATTATTTTTGTGTTGGAGAGAAAATAAATAATAAACAGGTTTATGATTTAAATGGCCGAATAGTAATTGGTTTATTGCATAACGGTAAAAGCTGCAGAAAAGATGAGATAGATTTTGTAAAAAGTCATCAGATAACTGGTAGATTTTGTGAATTTAGAAATAATACACCCATAGAGAATTTAGAGGCAGGCATGGGTGATATTTTTATTAAACTTGCGAGATAAAAATTATGAATAATAAGATTTTTGAATGGGCAGGAGTTATAACAGCAATATTATATTCATTATTCGTAGCTATGAATATTGGTATTGAATTTTTTGGTTTTTGCTTATTACTTTTGTCTGCAATTTTAATTGGAATTTGGGCGTATAGAGGTGGTCATAGAGGAATATTATTTTTACAATTCTTTTACGCAACAGCAGGAATTATCGGAATGTTTAGGTGGTTTTAATTGAAAGTTGAAATTATTTTTGGAATATAATTTTTAAAATTAAAAAAACCTTTGTTGCAATATTGCCAAGAATACTGATCAAGTTTTCTATATAAAAAAGTTATTTTTGAGTTATTTAAATTTAAATAATCTAAGTTTTCACCAACCGAGGGATATAAACCATAACAGTTTTGAATATCTTTTATTTCACTTATACTGATCATCTCATAATCAATAGACTTAGCTTTTAACCTTTGTTTTTGGTCTTCAATTAAAAGAGATTTAAATTTTACAACTTTTTCACCCAGCTTAATAGATCTATTTTCATTTTCATTTGAAATTAAATAAATTTTTTTAAATTTGTAATTTTGAAAATCAGTAATTTCAAAAGAAAGATTGTTATCAAAAATTAATAGACTTTTATCTTCAATATTTTGAGGATTACTAAAATCTTGTTTTATTATTGAGTAAGTTTTTTCAGATATTTTTGGAGGAGCATTTTCATTTAATTTAATGTTATTGAACCTGTTAGCAGTGAATTTTTTAATGTTCCATTCGCTCGCCAAATAATGTTTTCCTTGTGTTTGAACTCCAGCAACCCATCTCCATCCAAGAGTATTGGATGCAGCATCGCCGTCATATAGATGTTGCATAAAAAATTCTGCACCTAATTGCCAAGGTAATTCTAGAGTAAAAATCCAAATACTGGCGAACCACATCCTTGTATGATTGTGTAAATAATTATTTTCTTTTAGTTCGATTACCCATTGATTAAAGCAATCTATCTTTGTTTTTCCTTCAATTGCATTTTTATAATTTTGATTATTTTTTAAATTTTCCTTAATTTTAATTAATTCTGTTAAATAATCTGACCAAACATTTGGTCTTAATTCTAGCCAGCCCTTCCAATATGTGCGCCATAATACTTCTTGTATAAATTTTTCATTTTTTGAAAAAGAAAATTTACCTAGAGATTTTTTAATGATCTCTTGTTCATTAACAATTCCATGAGTAATATATGGTGACAAACAAGAAACATTTGATCTTTTATCTGGACCAAAATCAAAATTTCTAAGCTTTGAATATTCTGCAAGATTGTTTTCAACAAAACTTCCTAATCGATCTAAGGCCTTAGCCCTTGAGGGTTCAAAATTCATTAAAAACTATTTAGATTTTTTTTTCTTAAGACCTAATTTATCACTATGTCTTAATCTCAAGATTACAATTGCACCAGCAATTAGAACTATTGCAACTGCCTCATAAACTAATGCAGTAGGGTCCATCTCTTTACCTTGAAGAATAATAAATCGAGCAAGTGCAGTAATTGCTATTAGTAGTGGCAATGTAATACTGATTGATTGTTGGTTCCAAAAAACTCTAACCATTGCAAGAACTTCTAAATAAAGAAACATTAATAACAAGTCAGCTAATGTTACAGACATGTTTTGATACATTTTATAAATTTCAATACCTACAGCAATTACTGTACTTATTAAAATAATACACATTAGTATAAGTTGTAAATTCTTAGCTATTTTTTCCATTATTTGTCCTTACTAAATGGCAACCATTTTTCAAACACTGATTTTGATGGACCATCATATGGAATAGTATACGAGTTAGTATTTGTTAAAACTTCTATACCCTTAGAAAAAACAAAAATAAATACTATAACAAATACAATAACCATAATTTTAAATGGATCAAAATTTTTTGTTTGAAAGACACTGGTCGATTTTTCTTCAGCTTTATGGAATTGTTTGAATGTCATATAGACTGCAAATATAAGACCAACATGAGCTAAGTATGTTCCAGCCCAGCCAAAAGCAAAAGTTGTATATGAAAATACATACAAACTAAATACTGTTGTCCATATAAAACTTAGGACTAATAATATTTGCAATCTAACAGCCTTAGGTAGAGATCTTAAATCATTTTTACTATCATCAAACAATATATTGGCTGAGTCTTGCATCCATTTTTTTAAATTGTCCATAAAACTAAGTTATGTTTTTTTTCAGAATTGACAATGTAAAAAAATGTCAATTTTTCTTGAGTTATCTTAATTTTTTTTTATGAAAATTTATAAATTTTTCAACATTAGTTTTATTGAAGGATTTATTTTCCTCAAATGAAACCTTTTTCATCGAATATGCTTTACTTTTTGTAATTCTTGATTGAATAATAATATTTCCTTTATAAAGCTTAAGTTTTACAGCTCCATTTACTTTATTTCTTTTGAGATCAACAATTTTTTGAAGTTTAAACCTCTCTTTAGAAAACCAATATCCATTGTAAATTAATTCTGCATATCTAGACATTATGGAATCTTTTTTATGCATTGTGTTTTTGTCTAATGTTACAGACTCTATAGCTCTATGTGCATGAATAAGTAGTGTACCGCCAGGTGTTTCATAAACTCCTCTAGATTTTATACCAAGAAATCTATTTTCAACTAAATCAACTCTTCCAATACCGTTTTTACCAGCTATTAAATTAAGTTTTGTTAAAATTTTCTCAGGATTATATTTTTTTCCATTAATACCAACTGGGTCTCCATTTTTAAAATTTATGGATATAAATGTAGGTTTATTAGGAGCTTTCTCTGCAGAAACCGTTCTTTGAAAAATAATTTCTGGAGCAGAATTTTTAGGATTTTCTAAAACTTTTCCCTCGGTAGAGGTATGAAACAAGTTATCATCAACAGAAAAAGGTGTGGAACCTGCTTTATCTTTAGGTATCGGTATTTTGTATTTTTTTGCATATTTAATAAGATCTGTTCTAGATCTTAAATTCCAAATTCGCCAGGGTGCTATTATCTTAATCTTTGGACCAAAAAAATGATAGCCAAGCTCAAATCTGACTTGATCATTTCCTTTACCAGTGGCTCCATGAGATACTGCATAAGCTTTATATTTTTTTGCAATTCTTATTTGATCTTTTGCTATTAAAGGTCTTGCAATTGAGGTACCCAATAAATATACGCCCTCATAAATCGCGTGACCTCTGATCATTGGAAAAACATAATCTTTAACAAAAATATTTTTTAAGTCTTTTATTATAATATTTTTTACCCCAAATTTTTTTGCATTTTTGATTATCTTTTTTTTATCTATCTCTTGACCAATATCAGCTGTGTAACAGATTACTTCGGCATTGTAATTTTCTTGAAGCCATTTAAGTATTATGGAGGTATCTAGTCCTCCAGAATAAGCTAATACAATTCTTCTCTTTTGTGTCATTAACTAACTACAAGCTTTTTTCGCTGTGTTATAAGCTTTAGTGAAACCTAATAATGAATAATGATCAATTGTTTGTGAACCTTTTTCGTTATAACCAGTAACCATAATTCTAGAACCTTTTTTCATAACCCTAACCATTATTTTTTCTTTTTTATTACTGGTCATCCAAGCAAAACCTTGTTGTTTGATATCAAATTTAAATTTGTTATTTCCAGATGTTGCAAGAACAGTATTATTTTTATTAAATTCATATCCAGCGGTAGTGCTTATTTCATTAGTAATTTTTTCACCTGGTCTGAATGTCACAAACAGCCTTGCATCTCTTTTACTTGTTTTTGGAGATTGTAAAATTGGTGAGGATTGAGCAAAACAAACTTTACCCGACGTTTCCGCTAGTACCATGGTTTCCCAATCTTTATATTTTCCAATTTTTTTTAGATCTTCAGCTAGGGTTTTTGTAATTGAAAAAAAAATAAAAAATAAAGACAATAATAGAGTTTTTTTAATTATGGGCATGGGTTTGGATATTTTTTTTGAATATTATTAATTTCATTTAGTATTTCACTTGATAGAGTAACATTTACACTTTCTATATTTGTTTTCAACTGTTCCATTGTAGTTGCTCCAATAATTACACTTGTTACAAAAGGCTGAATCTCACAAAATTTTAAAGACATTTGGGTAAAATCAACGTTAAATTTTTTTGATATTTTATAATATTCCTCAATTGCGTTTTGACCATTTTCGTTTTTATATCTTGTAAAATCTTTAAATAATTTCATTCTTGATTTTTCAGGCAAATTATTATTCCTATATTTTCCCGTTAAGTAACCAAATGCTAGTGGTGAATAGGCTAACAATCCACTTTTCTCTCTTACTGAAATTTCTGCTAATCCAACTTCATAAGATCTATTGAGTAAATTATAAGGGTTTTGAACAGACATCATTTTAGGAAGATTTTTTAACTTAGAGATTTCAAGAAATTTTGACAAACCCCATGCTGTCTCGTTAGACAAACCTACATATCTAATTTTTCCCTGCTTAATAAAATTTTCTAGACTTTCAAGTATTTCCTCAAATGGTGTCCAGTCATTATCGTTGTCATCGTGCTCGTAACCGTGTTTTCCAAAAAAATTAGTATTTCTCTCAGGCCAATGAAGTTGATATAAATCTATGTAGTCTGTCTTTAACCTTTTAAGGCTTTCTTCTAAAGCATCTGAAATTTTCTTTTTTCCAAAATTATTTCCACCACCCCGAATATATTTATTTGAGGTATTTCCACAGACTTTTGTAGCAATTACAACTTTGTCTCTTTTATTTGTTTTTTTAAACCAGTTTCCAATTATTCTCTCAGTTTCACCATAAGTTTCTTTTCTCATGGGAATTGAATAAATTTCTGCTGTATCCCAAAAGTTTACTCCATGATCTAACGCCCAGTCCATTTGTTCGAAACCTTCTTCTTCCGTATTTTGTTCTCCCCAGGTCATTGTACCGAGACAAATTGTACTAACGTCAAGATCAGTATTACCTAATTTTTTGTAATTCATTGTGGTTTTAAAGTGTTAATATTTATTAATCTTTTAAGGTATCTTGAATAATTAGTAAAAGACTATATATCTATAGCAATTATGGAATTTGATAAAAAAGGAATTTTAGCAAGAGCAAAAGCTGCGGCGCAAGAAACAACTGCGGTTATGGATGAAGGCTTAAGAGCCTATATGCTAAAAGTTTACAATTATATGGCAACCGGTGTTCTTTTAACTGGGATTGTAGCTTTATTATCTTTTAAGATGTCGGTAGTAACTGATGCAGGTGGTTCTATTGTTGCATTAACGAGTTTTGGTTCAGCAATTTATATGTCCGGATTGAAATGGGTTGTAATGTTAGCTCCATTAGCAATTGTGTTTTACATGAGTTTTGGCATAAATAAAATGAGTGCAGGAAAAGCACAAACTACTTTTTGGGTTTTTGCTGCGTTAATGGGATTATCTCTTTCATCAATATTATTAGTGTATACTGGTTTGAGTGTAACTAGGGTTTTCTTTATATCCTCAGCAACTTTTGGTGCGATGAGCATTTATGGATATACAACAAAAAGGGACTTAACGAAATTGGGTTCTTTCTTGATGATGGGATTGATTGGAATTATCATTGCTTCGTTGGTAAATATTTTCATGAAATCATCTATGATGTATTTTGTTATTTCAATTTTAGGTGTGCTTATATTTGTTGGATTAACCGCTTATGATACACAAAAAATAAAAAATATGTATGTAGCTAGTGATACTGGTGAATTAATGGGTAAAAAGGCTGTAATGGGTGCTTTAACCTTGTATCTTGATTTCATAAATCTATTTATTATGCTTCTTAGACTTTTTGGTCAAAGAAGATAACATTAATCTGAAAGTTTTTTCCAATTAGTATTTTTCAGCAAATTACTTAGATCGTCAGAATTTTTTAAAATCTTGCCATTTGTATCAGTAATTAAATATTTTAAATTTTTGTTTTTTGGTTTAAAATTTTTACAAATTTTATATAGAGCGTTTTCAGCAGCATTCTTAAAAACACTAAACCCAACCTGTCTACTGGAAATATTTAATCCATAATCTTTCCAAGATCCTTCAGAAACCATTTTAGCATATAAATCCAGAATTATTTTAAGTTCGTTTTTTTCAAAAAAATATTTTTCATCGATGCTTTTATTGTGGGTATTATTTATGATTAATCGTAAGTTGTTATTCATTAATTTTATATTTATTAATTAAACTGATTTGAAAAGCAGTGAAAATAAATGTGATAGGTAATAAGCCCCATACTTTAAAGTTAACCCAAAACTCTTCAGTTTGAGTTCTCCATACTAACTCATTTAAAACTGCCAATCCGAAGAAAAAATATATCCATCTTTTATTTAATATTTCCCAGCCTGTATCTGATAATGAAATTGAACCACCCATAATTTTTTTAAGCACAGGTTCTTTTGTAAAATATCTACCAAATATTAAAGATAATCCAAATAAGATATTTATAATAGTTGGTTTAATATAAATGAAAACTGGATTATCAAAATAGATAGTCAGTCCGCCAAATAATGTAATTAGTATTCCACTAATTAAAGGAACTTTAGGAATTTTTTTCTCTAGCATCCACATAATTATTAATGCGATAATAGTTGCAATTATGAAAGGTGGTATCGCAATCTTTAAATCTTTTTCACTATCGTAATAGTAGTAAAAAAAAATTATAAGCGGTCCAAAATCTGTAAGAAATTTAATTAAGGATTTGTTCACAAAAAAGATATTAACATAAATAAAATTTAACAAAAACTTTATATTTTTTCCTATTGATTTTTATTTTTAAATACCCATACTCTCTATAATGGCAATTCAAAAAGCGAAATTTTCAATTGGTGACATTGTAAAACATAAACACTTTGAATTTAGAGGTGTAATTTATGACGTTGATTTTGAATTTAATAATTCTGAGGAGTGGTATCAGTCTATTCCGAAAAATGTTAGACCAAGAAAAGATCAACCATTTTATCATTTATTGGCTGAAAATGATGAAATTACATATGAGGCGTATGTCTCAGAACAGAATTTATTAGTAGACGATTCTAATGAGCCCATAAAACACCCACTTATAGAGGAAATTTTTTCTGGTAAAAAAGGCTCAAGTTATTTCAAGCAATCTAACTAAAATCCATTTTTTAAACACAATTAGCTCAAAACTTAGACACACGATTCTGTTTAGAATAATATAATTCGATCAAGGAT
The DNA here is from genome assembly GCA_902614355.1 of uncultured Pelagibacteraceae bacterium. Taxonomy (GTDB): domain Bacteria; phylum Pseudomonadota; class Alphaproteobacteria; order Pelagibacterales; family Pelagibacteraceae; genus Pelagibacter. The sequence goes on along the minus strand of CACMKP010000001.1, from coordinate 70,000 downwards.
GCTAAAATTTTACCCTTCGTTATTATCTCCCTCTGCATTCTTGATCGGATAATTTTTCACATTATATTCAGCGTATGAATTAGTATATATCTTTTATGTTTAAACATTTTGAACCAAACAAAATATTTTCAATCACTTCGAAAGCCCCGAGATATGTCCTTTATCTACTTGTAATCGTTTTGACTATCGGTCTTATTGAGTCTTTATTATTGTCGCCTGAAGATTATTTGCAAAGTCATACTGTTAGAATTATGTATGTTCATGTACCCGCAGCATGGTTAGCACTTGGAATTTTTTCTTCAATTACATTTTTATCGATAACTGGTTATATTTTTAAGTTAAAAAACTTTTTTTTGATCGCTAAAAGTTTAGCTCCATCAGGTTTCATCTTTAATATTATTGCTTTAGTCACAGGATCTATTTGGGGTAAACCAACATGGGGAACATGGTGGGCTTGGGATGCTAGAATTACTTCTATGTTAATTCTTGCACTTTTTTATTTAATGTTTTTAATGGCTTGGAGAATTTATGATAAAAAAGAACAAGTTTTTAAAATTACCTCAATCATAACAGTTTTAGGGATAATAAATGTTCCAATAATTAAGTATTCTGTTGATTGGTGGAATACGCTTCATCAGCCAGCGTCAATAAATATTTTATCAAAATCTACAATTCATTCTTCAATGTTAGTGCCTTTGTTGATTATGACTGCGGCATTTGCCCTATTCTCGTTGTTAATTTTTTTAATGAAATATAATACAGAACTGATAAAAATTAAAAATAAGGGTTTAGACAGATTATGATTATTGAATTATTTTATATGAGTGGATATGGAATTTATGTTTGGAGTTCATTTGCTTTTACTTTTTTAAGTTTTATTTCTTTATATGTCGTTACTAAGAGTCAGTACTTAAAAGAAAAAAATAAGTTTATAGCTAAATTTGGGAACCTAAACGCTGAAAGAGCTGCCTCTGCTAGACTACAAAGAATTAATAGAGAGATTTTGTCCAATACTTCAACAATTTAACTTTTTAAGCCATGTATGGTCGTAAAGTTAAACTAAGATTCTTTTTCGTTTTCTTAATTATTATTACATTAAGTTTGACAGTATTTCTTATTCTAAAATCTTTGGAAGAAAATGTTATTTATTTTAAATCTCCATCTGAAGTAAAAATTTTATCTGAAAAGCAGAAGAAAAAAATTAGAATTGGTGGAATGGTAAAAACTGACTCGATTTCTATTGTGAATAAAGAATTAAGTTTTGTTATCACAGACTTTAAAAGTGAAATTAACGTTGTTTATTCAGGACTAATACCTAATCTTTTTGAAGAAGGTAAAGGTGTTGTTGCAGAAGGATTTTTAAAAGATGAAAATTTTTTTTCGGCAACTAAAATTTTAGCAAAACATGATGAAAATTACATGCCTCCCGAAGTTAAGGCTGCTTTAGAGGAGAAATAAAATGTCAAGTTTAATTGGATATTATTCTTTAATTTTCGGTGTTGGTATTTCAATTTTAGTTATATTTTTTTCAATTAAAAATTTTAATGACACTCAAAATCTTGATATTAAAGTAATATCATTAGTCTTCTTACAACTTTTATTCGTGATAATAAGTTTTTCAGGTTTAATTTTATCTTTTATAAACTCTGATTTTAGTAATGAGACAGTTTTTAACCATTCCCACACCACTAAGCCTCTTTTTTATAAAATCTCTGGTACTTGGGGCAATCATGAAGGAAGTCTATTACTATGGTTGTTAGTTTTAACATTATTTATATTTGTTTTTTTGTTGAAATCCAAAAATCAACCAAACCAATATAGAATTCTAACTTTATTATTTCAGCAAATAATAATATTAGGTTTTTTTATTTTTCTGATACAAACCTCTAATCCTTTTAATCATATTTTTCCGGTTCCAAAACAGGGATTAGGTTTAAATCCTATATTGCAAGACCCTGCACTAGCAATTCACCCACCAATTTTATATTTAGGGTACGTTGGAACCTCTATAATTTTTTCCTCGGCACTCGCAGCAGTTTGTTCAAATAATATTACAAAAATGTGGGCGTCACACATAAAAAAATGGGTTTTAGTCTCTTGGATTTTTTTGACTTTAGGAATTTTACTTGGATCTATTTGGGCTTATTATGAGTTAGGTTGGGGAGGTTTTTGGTTTTGGGATCCGGTTGAAAATGTATCTTTAATGCCATGGTTTGCACTAACAACTTTATTACATTGCGTACTAGTTTTAGAAAAAAAACTAATTCTTACCTCGTGGGTTATTGTCTTATCAATTGCAACTTTTACCTTAAGTATGTGTGGTACTTTTCTGGTTCGGTCGGGTATTTTAAATTCTGTCCACACATTTGCCAACGATCCAGAAAGAGGTTTGTATATTCTAATATTTTTATTTATTTTGATATTCTTATCTTTGTTTATTTTTTTATTTTTTCACAAAAGCAAAAACAATAACACCAAAACTTTCTATTTATTAAGTAAGGAAACATCAATTTTAGTTAATAATTGGTTTATGATGTATTTTTTATCTGTTGTTTTAATCGGTACAATTTATCCGATATTTTTAGAGGTAATTTCATCTCAAAAAATATCTGTAGGTCCACCATTTTTTAACAAATTAATACTACCTTTTTTAATTCCTTTTATGATGGCGATGGCAATAGGTCCTAAATTAAAATGGATTAAATCAGATGTTGAAGACAAAATTTATTTAATTTTATTTTTTATTGTTTCTTTAATTTTATCCATATTGATAATAAGAAATTTAGATATTAATTTTCTTTATAATACAGTTTTAATCACTGCAGCTTTTTATTTATTTTTTATTACTCTTAGAGATTTTTTTCATGCAAAATATAGAAACCTATCACAAATAATAGCGCATTTTAGTTTTAGCATTTTAATACTAAGTATTTTATTTAATAATATTTTCTCCTCTGAAATTATTACAAATTTAAAAATTAATGAAACTTACCAAGATCAAAATTTGAAGATTAATTTTGAAAGCATTGAGCAAGAAAATAAACAAAATTTTAAAGCTATTAAGGGAAAGTTTACTGTAGAGGATATAAGTGGATCAATTGAAGTCATGCAACCTGAACTAAGAATATATAATCAACCAAATATTGTTACCAGTGAAGCAGATATCAAAACAAATATGTTTACTGATAAATTTATGACAATGAATTATGTCCAAAATCAAGATTATTTTAATATTCGCTATCAAGTAAAACCATTTATGATTTGGATTTGGATTTCTACAATTCTATTGTGCTGCAGTGGTGGTTTAAGTTTTATTAAAAAAAAGTATGAAAACTAAAATTTTTCCTATATTTTTAATTATCACATTCTCAATAATTTTTTATGTTTTTTACAAGGGTTTACAAAATTCTAATATTTATACTCCTGAAATTAAATCAGAAATTAAAATTCCAAGTTTTGAAGCAAAAGAGTTTTTTTCAAAAGACAACGTAAATTCTAATCAAATTTTTACAGGGAGTGAATACTATTTATTAAATATTTGGGCCTCGTGGTGTATTCCTTGTAAAGAGGAACATAAGTATTTAATGGATTTAAGTAAAAAAGAAAATATTAAAATCATTGGACAAAATTACAAAGATAATTTTGTTAATGCTAAAAATTTTTTGATAAAGTTAGATAATCCATACGATTTAATTTTTTCTGATAATGATGGCACGATAGCGATCGAATGGGGTGCATACGGAGTACCTGAGAGCTTTTTAATCAAAAATAATCAAATAATAAAAAAAATAATTGGTCCTTTGAATGAAAAATTATTTTCTGAGATAAAAGAATTGACCCAATGAATATTTTAAAGCTTTTAATTACAGTTATTTTTTTGATTAATTTTTTTTCCTCTGATTTAAAAGCTAAAAATTTAGGAACCGAAATTACAAAAAATTTAAGATGTTTAATTTGTCAGGGTCAATCAGTGTATGACTCTGACTCTGAATTTGCTAATAGTTTAAAAATTTTAGTAGAAAAAAAATTAGATGATGGTTTAAGTGAGGAACAAGTATACGATTATTTGAAAAATAAATATGGAGATTGGATTTTGTATGATCCAGGATTCAATAAAAACACCTATTTTCTTTGGTTATTGCCTATATTGATGTTTGTATTTGGTGGTGCAATAATACTTAGAAAAGTTATATTAAAAAAAAAAAAATTATGAAACATCTAAGAATTTGTTACTTGGTGATATTTTCTTTTTTAATTTCTTCCTCAATTTTTGCAGAAGATACTAAAGTTAATGACGATAATACAAGGTTTAATATTTATTCGGGTATGTTTGATTTTAGTGATAATGGAAAGAGATCAACTTTAATTGGTTTCCAACACCAAAATACTGATTTAAATAGAGATACTTTTCTTGGTAATCTTTCTCCAATAACAGGTTTTATGTTTACCGCTGATAGTGCTGCTTATTTATATACCGGCATACAAGCACAATATTCTTTGGGAGCATTAAATATTACACCTAGTTTTACTCCAGGTCTTTATAATCAGGGAGACGGGAAAGATCTTGGACACTTATTGGAATTTAAAAGTGAGGTTCAAATTTCATTAAATTTTTCAAAAAATAGCCAATTAGGCTTTTCATATAATCACTTATCCAATGCTAGCTTAGGTGATAAGAATCCTGGGGCAAATAGTTATATGTTTAATTTTTTTAAAACCTTTTAAAAAAACATTTATGATATTAAGATTAAAAGACTGCCACAATTTTGGTGATTTTAGAAAACTTGCTAAGCTTAAACTACCATCACCCATTTTTCATTACATCGATGGTGCGGCTGATGATGAAATTACATACGCGCGAAATACGAGTGCTTTTGATGATGTTGACTTAGTTCCAAATGTTTTACGAGGCGTTGAAGAAGTTGATTTATCCACTACAATATTTGGTAAAAAATTAGATTTACCATTTTATCTTTCACCAACAGCACTACAAAGACTTTTTCATTATGATGGTGAAAGAGCAGTTGGAAAAGCAGCCAAAAAATTCAATACCATGTTTGGTGTTTCTGCTTTAGCCACAGTCAGTGTTGAGGAAATTTCTTCAATGATTGACACACCTAAGATGTTTCAATTTTATTTTCATAAAGACAGAGGTTTAAACGACTCTTGCTTAGAAAGAGCAAAAGCTGCAAAATTTGATGTTATGGCTTTAACAGTTGATACCATTACTGGAGGAAATAGAGAGAGAGACTTGAGAACAGGATTTACCTCTCCACCAAAGTTAACTTTAGCAAGTTTATTTAGTTTTGCTACTAAACCAATGTGGGGAATTAATTATCTTACAAAGGGTAAGTTTGAATTACCTCATTTACAAGATTTTGTGAAAGAAGGTACCGATGTTAACTCATCAATTGGAAATTATTTTTCAACTATGTTGGATCAATCTATGAATTGGAAAGACGCTGAAAATCTTTGTTCTAAATGGGGAGGTCATTTCGCTCTCAAAGGAGTTATGAGTGTAGAAGATGCAAAAAGAGCAGTAGACATAGGATGCACAGGTATAATGGTATCAAATCATGGTGGAAGACAGTTAGATGGATCTAGATCGCCTTTTGATCAACTTGCAGAAATTGTTGATGCAGTAGGTGATAAATTAGACGTAATTTGTGAAGGTGGAATTCATAGAGGTACACATATGCTTAAAGCATTATCATTAGGTGCCAAGGCTTGTTCAGGAGGAAGATTATATCTTTATGCTTTAGCAGCTGGTGGTCAAGCAGGTGTAGAAAGAGCTTTAGAAAAATATAAAGCTGAACTAGTGCGTGACATGAAACTTATGGGCTGTACAAAAATAAGTGATTTAAGTCGAAATAATTTAAGATTTAGAAGATAGTGAGTTTGAAAAATTGCTATAATTTTAAAGACTTTAGAAACTTAGCAAAAAAAAAATTACCATCACCAATTTTTCATTACATAGATGGTGGCTCAGATGATGAAGCTACTCTAAGAAGAAACACAGAATCATTCAATGAATGTGATTTAGTTCCAAATGTGTTAGCAAATGTTGGTAAACCTGACTTAACAACGACTTTGTTTGGAAGGAAAATAGATATGCCAATTTTTCTTTCTCCAGCCGCAATGCAGAGACTTTATCACGTTGATGGCGACAAAGCTTCAGCAAGAGCAGCAGAAAAATTTGGAACTTTTTACAGTATGTCTTCGATGAGTAATAATTCTATTGAGGAGATAGCCAATATTTCTGGTGGTCCAAAATTATTTCAACTTTATGTTCATAAAGACAAATCAATCACAGATGATTTGATTGATAGGTCAAGAAGATCAGGATTTGATGCAATGTGCCTGACTGTAGACACATTGGTAGCTGGAAACAGAGAAAAAGATCATAGAACAGGATTTACAACACCTCCAAAACTTACATTAAAAAGCTTAATGAGTTTTGCAATGAGACCCAATTGGGTTTTTAATTATTTAACTGGAAAAAAATTTGAACTCTCAAATGTTAAAAAAAAAACAGACAAAGGAACGAACATTGCAAAATCAGTTATTGAATATATTAATGAGCAGTATGATCCACTGATGGGATGGAAAGATGCAGAATATTGTGCAAAAAAATGGAGTGGACCATTTGCTCTAAAAGGAGTTATGTCAGTTGAGGATGCAAAAAAGGCTGTTGATATTGGTTGTACTGCTATTATGATCTCAAATCATGGAGGTCGACAGCTAGATGGCTCTAGATCACCTTTTGATCAAGTGAAAGCAATTTCAGATGCAGTTGGTGACAAGCTTGAAATTATTCTAGACGGGGGTGTTAGAAGAGGCACGCATGTTTTAAAAGCATTAGCAGCAGGTGCAAAAGCATGTAGTTTTGGTAAAATGTTTTTGTTCTCTTTGGCCGCAGGGGGTCAGCAAGGTGTTGAACATTTACTTAAAAATATGCACGATGAGATTTATAGAAATATGGTTTTAATGGGTTGTAAAAGTTTAAAAGAGTTGAATAGTTCAAAATTAATCTATAGAAAATAGAGGGATAATTATGAAGTTAGCGAAAAGTTTAGATAGATTAGGTACAGAGTCTGCATTTACTGTTCTTGCAGAAGCAAAAAAATTAGAGGCACAAGGAAAGCCCATGATTCATTTGGGCTTAGGACAGCCAGATTTTAAAACTCCTAAACACGTTGTTGAAGCTGCTAAAAAAGCACTAGATGATGGACATCATGGATATGTTATGTCAAATGGTATCCCAGAATGTCGTCAAGCTGTTACAAGGTGGATTAAAAAACGTTACAATGTAGATATTAATTTTGAAAGAATTCTAATTATGCCTGGTGGAAAGCCTACTATGAGTTATGCTATTCAATGTTTTGGTGAACCAGGAGCAGAGATTATACATCCCACACCTGCTTTTCCAATTTATGAATCTATGATAAATTATACAGGTTCAACCTCTGTCCCATACGATTTAACAGAAAATAAAGATTTAAAATTCGACCCAGATAAAATTTTATCTATGATAACAGATAAAACTCGACTGTTAATTTTAATAAATCCAAATAATCCAACTGGAAGTTTTGTTGAAAAAAAAGACGTAGATGTTTTAGCTGATGGTCTGAAGAAACACCCTCATGTTACAATACTTAGCGATGAAATTTATAGTAGACAAATTTTTGATGGAAAAGAAATGCCAACATTTTTTAATTATCCTGAGTTAAGGGAAAGATTAATTGTATTAGAGGGATGGAGTAAAGCTTATTCCATGACAGGATGGAGACTTGGTTGGAGCTTTTGGCCAGAACATTTAGTTGAACATGTTAATAAATTATTAATTAATAGTGTTTCATGTGTTAATGCTGCCGCTCAATTTGCTGGTATTGCTGCTTTAGATGGACCAGACGACTCAATTGATGCAATGATGGAAAAATTTACTCAAAGAAGAGATTTAATTTATAAAGGTTTAAATGATTTACCAGGTGTAGAATGTAGTTTACCTGGTGGGGCTTTTTATGCATTTCCTAAGGTGATCGGTACTGGTATGAATGGTGCAGAGTTTGCAAGGAAGGCTATGCATGAAGCAGGAGTTGCAATAGTTCCTGGATCAGCTTTTGGTGAAACTTGCCAAAATTATGTTAGATTTAGTTTTGCAGCATCAAGGGATAATATTTCTCAAGCTCTTGAAAATATAAAGAAAATGCTGACTAAATAAGCTGTATTTTTGTTAAAATTTTTATTAATATTTATCAATGAATGATCAAGTACAAGCTGAGTTAAAAAAGATTTTTAACGGTAGGTTTTCAACATCAGTATCGACTAGAGCAAACTATGCAAGGGGTGAAGATACGTATGATCCTATTCTATCAAAGGCAGTTATATTTCCTGAAACTAATGAGGAAGTTTCTAAGATATTAAGCCTTTGCAACAAACACAAAATCCCAGTTGTTCCTTTTGGGACAGGAACCTCTTTAGAAGGAAACGTTGTGGGTCATGACAAGGGAATCACAATTAGTCTTGAAAAAATGAATAAAATTTTGAGTGTCAACGTTGAGGATTTTGATTGTAGAGTTCAAGCTTGTGTAACTAAAGAGCAGCTAAATGATTATTTAAGGGAGGATGGAGTTTTCTTTCCAATCGATCCAGGAGCCAATGCAGCTATAGGTGGTATGGCGTCGACCTCAGCTTCGGGAACCATGGCAGTAAAATATGGCACGATGAAAACTGTAATAACCGGTTTAACTGTAATTTTGCCTAATGGAGATATTATTAATACAGGTAGCAGAACTAAAAAAACTTCAGCAGGTTACAATTTGACAAATTTATTTATTGGTTCAGAGGGAACTTTGGGGATTATAACAGAAATTCAATTGAGATTATCCCCAATACCAGAGAGTATTATGTCAGCTGTATGTCACTTTCCAACTTTAGAAAGCGCAGTTCAGACTGCCCAGCAGGTTATTCAATATGGTGTGCCTATTGCTAGGATTGAAATGCTCAATAAAGATCAAATGGAAATTAGTATTAATTACTCAAAACTAAAAGATATTGAAGCAGTCCCAACTTTATTTTTTGAGTTTCACGGAACAGAGGGGTCAAATAAGGAGAATATAAAAATTGTTGAGGAAATTTCAAAGGATAACAATGGAAGCTCTTTTAAATGGGCAAAAGATTTAGAGGAAAGAAATAAACTTTGGAAAGCTAGGTGGGATGTTTATTACTCCGTTAAAGCATTAATCAACAATGGGAGAGTTTATTCTACAGATGTTTGTTTACCTATTTCCAAAATCACTGAGTGTGTAAATTTTGCTGAGGCGCAAACAAAAAAGCTTGGTTTGAGAGCTCCAATGGTAGGTCATTTAGGCGATGGAAACTTTCATGTAATTTTACCTTATGATCCAAAAGAAGAGGGAACCTATAACAAAATAAGAGACTTTAGTGATCTTTTAATTGAAAAAACTTTGGAACTTAATGGTACAATAACAGGTGAACACGGAGTTGGATTACATAAAAAAGCTTATCTATTGAAAGAACATGGTGACTGCATTCCATTAATGAAATCTATAAAAAGAAGCATTGATCAAAATAACATTATGAATCCTGGTAAGATATTTGATCTTAACTAGTTAAATTTAGATATTTTATGAAAAAAATTCTAATTACAAGAAAGTTGATTAAAGAAAGCGAAGACAAAGCTGTTAAAACTTTTAAACCAATATTTAACACTAATGATGAATTGTACTCACAAACAAAAGTTATTGAAATGAGTAATGGGTGTGATGGAATTTTATCATCACTCACAGACAAAATGGATAAACAGACTATTGATAAACTACCTGATACTATCAAGATAATATCAAATTTTGCTGTTGGATTTGGAAATATTGATTTAGAGGCTGCAAAGAGTAGAGGTATTGCTGTTACAAATACTCCTGAGGTATTATCTGATGCAACTGCAGAGATAGGAATACTTTTAATTCTTGGTGCATGCAGAAGAGCTGCAGAGGGCATACAGTCAGCACAAGAAGGTGGATGGAAATGGTCAGCAGATTATTTAATTGGTAAGCAATTAACGGGAACAAGATTAGGAGTTTTAGGAATGGGAAGAATAGGTCAAAAAATAGCTAAAATCGCTAGATCATTAGGAATGATAATTCATTATCACAACAGATCAAAACTTAGTGAGGAAAAAGAACAAGGCGCTGTTTATCATAAAGATATAAAAAGTCTTTTTTCTGTCTCTGATGTTTTGTCTATTTGTTGTCCTGCAACAAAAGAAACTGAGAATATGATTAATAAAGAAACAGTAGAGTATTTTCCAAAAGGTGCAGTAATAACCAACGTAGCTAGAGGAGACATTGTTGATGATGAGGCTTTAATAGATGCTTTAAATAGAAGAAAAATTTATGCAGTTGGTCTTGATGTTTATAAAAATGAGCCAAATTTAAATCCAGGGTATAGTAAAATTAAATCAGCATTTATTTTACCTCACCTTGGTAGTGCAACGAAGGACACAAGAATTGCAATGGCTAATTTAGCTATAGATAATATCGATGAGTTTTTTAAAACTGGAAATTGTAAAAATAAAGTCAATTAATTCTACCTTGGATTGAATAAAATTCAACTTCTGCGACATCTACGCTACTTTTTAGAAAGACTCCAATCTCAAACTATGCTTAAATTCGTCAGTTAATTAACTGTAATAGGAGAAATAATGACTAAAGAAAATAAATCATTGAAGGTGAAAACATCTTCAAGACGTAAGTTCTTTAAGACTGCTGCGAAGACAGGTGCTTTAGCTGCAGCCGCTGTTGCAATGCCATACGTAAAGGCAAATGCAGCAACTACATTAAAGATGCAAGCTGCATGGCCTAGTGGAGCAAACATCTTTTTTGAAATGGCTGGAGACTATTGTAACATGGTAAAAGAAATGTCTGGAGGTTCTCTTCAGATTGATCTTCAACCAGTTGGAGCAGTTGTAAAGACTTCAGAAATCGGACAAGCGGTTAGTTCCGGTGTAGTAGATATGGGTCACTGGGTGACTGCATATTGGTATGGTAAAAATCCTGCTGCATCATTATTTGGAACTGGTCCTTCATACGGAATGTCGTCTCAAGAAGTAATGGGATGGATGGAATATGGTGGAGGAAGAAAACTATATGACGAAACACTTGCAAAAGTTGGCTTCGATTATATTGGTTTTTTCCATATGCCTATGCCAGCTCAGCCTTTTGGTTGGTTCAAAAAGAACGTAACTAAAGTATCTGATGTTAAAGGTATGAAGTACAGAACTGTTGGTTTAGCGACTAACGTTTTGACTGCAATGGGAATGGTAGTTAGACAGTTACCAGGTGGTGAAATCCAGCCAGCAATGAAAACTGGTTTGATTGAAGCTGCTGAGTTTAACAACCCAACTTCTGACTCTCAATTTGGTATGCAAGATGTTTCTAAGCATTATCACTTAGGAAGCTTCCACCAATCTCAAGAGATGTTTGAAATTCCAGTTAACAAAAAAACATACAATAGTTTATCACCTGCACATCAAGCGATATTGAAAAATGCTGCTTATGCTGCAAACAGTGATAACTACTTTAAAGCTTTAGTAAGATACTCAGCTGACTTAGCTAAGTTAATGAATGAGCATAAAGTAAATGTGTATCAAACTTCAGATGAGATTTTAGCTCAACAATTAAAAGGTTGGGATAAAGTTATCGGCGACTTCAATAAGAAAGATCCTTTCTTTAAGAAAGTCGTAGATTCTCAAAAATCATATGCGAAGAGAGTAATGAAATACTTGCTGATGAATCAGCCAAATTACAAACTTGCATACGAAAATGAGTTTGGTCCAATAGGAAAAGTTAAACTGTAATTAACTTTAAATAAATTTAAGGGGGGGCTTAGGCCCCCTTTTTTATTTGATTAATTCAATACAATTCAATAAAAGTTTATATCTATGATGAGATCTTATATAAAATTTGCTGATAGATTAAGCGTCTCAATGGGTAAAGCTTTCTCATGGTGCATCGTAATATTAATGGGAGGAACTTGCTATGAAGTTTTCATGGCATACGCTTTAAATGCACCAACTTTATGGAATTTTGATTTTAGCCTTCAAATGTATGGCGCAATTTTTATGATGGCAGGTGCATACACTTTATGTACAGAAGCGCATGTTAGAGGAGACGTTATTTACAGATTATTTCCTCAAAAAACACAAGCTTGGATAGATTTAGTTTTGTATTTTATTTTCTTTTTCCCTGGTGTTGTTGCATTAGCTTTTTATGGTTACGAATATGCAGCGCTTGCATGGAAAATTAAAGAAACAAGTTGGAACAGCCCAGCTCAAATTCAAATTTACATGGCGAAATCTTTGATACCCTTGTCTGGAACTTTATTAACTCTCCAGGGAATAAGTGAGGTGTTCAGATGTATCATATGTATAAAAACCGGTAGTTGGCCAGAGAGAGGAACTGAACGTGACGCAGAAGAAACCGAAAAAGTATTAATGAGAACCTCACAAGAAGGAAATAAAGAAGATGTTATTTAGTTTAACTAATCCTGAAGTGGCAATTATGATGATGGGTATATTTTTATTTGCCGTATTATTAGGTTTCCCGATTGCGTTCACTTTAATGGCAATGGGACTTGGTTTTGGATATTATGCTTACTTTGATCCAACTAAGATGGAACATCTCTTTGATAATAGGATATTTCAACTTTTTGTTCAAAATACCTACACTGTCATGGATAATAATGTGCTTACCGCGGTTCCGCTCTTTTTGTTTATGGGATATTTGGTTGAAAGAGCAGGTATCGTAGCAAAATTATTTTTTGCAATTAGATTAGCATCTCATAAGCTTCCTGCATCAATGGCAGTTGCAGCATTGATTACTTGTGCATTGTTTTCAACAGCTACAGGTATTATCGGTGCAGTTGTTACTTTAATGGGATTACTAGCATGGCCTGCCATGATTAAAGCGGGTTATGACAAAAAATTTGCATCTGGAATAATTTGCTCAGGCGGGTGTTTAGGAATTTTAATTCCACCTAGCATTATGTTGATTGTTTACTCTGTAATTGCTCAACTATCGCCCTTAAGATTATTCGCCGCTGCTATTTTTCCAGGACTTATGTTAGCTGGCCTTTACATTGCTTATGCAGTGTTTAGAGCTTGGTTAAATCCATCGATAGCACCAAAACCTGCCGCAGAGGAAATACCTCCTACAGCAGTAATCATGAAAGAGGTTCTTGTCTCTTTTTTACCTTTATTTTCTCTAATAATTTTAGTTCTAGGTACAATTTTAGCTGGAATCGCAACACCTGCAGAAGCTGCAGCAGTAGGAGCATTTGGTTCATTAGTGCTATCATATTTTTACAAAACTCTTAAATGGAAAAATTTCAAAGAGTCTGTCTTTCTAACAGCTAAAACAACTGCAATGATTATGTGGTTATTCATAGGATCGTGGACATTTGCCTCTGTATTTTCTTACCTTGGTGGTCACGAAGTTTTTGAACATTTTTTTAAATCTCTAAATTTACAGCCTTGGCAATTTTTAGTAATTACACAATTGATTATATTTTTATTAGGTTGGCCATTAGAGTGGACAGAAATATTAATTATTTTTGTGCCGATATTTTTACCATTAGTTGAATTTTTTGGAGTTAACCCATATTTCTTTGCAATGTTAATTGCTTTAAATTTGCAAACCTCATTTTTAACACCCCCCATGGCAATGTCTGCCTACTACTTAAAGGGAGTTCAATCAAAGAATGTAGAATTAATGCAAATCTTTGGAGGAATCATGCCATTTTTAGGTATTGTGATTTTAGCTATGGTTTTAATGTATTTATTCCCAGGTATAGCACTTTGGTTACCAGAGACATTATTTGCAAATTAATTTTTAAATGACAGATATATTTTCTTTAAGTCTTGAAGAACTTGCAGACAAGATTAAAGACGCCCAACTCACCTCAGTTGATGTTTGTGAAAAGTATATTGAAAGAATAAACAAATTTGACAAAGATATAAAGGCATGGGCCCATTTCGATAAAAAAGTTTTGTTGGAAAAAGCTTCTGAGGCTGATGATCATAGAAGATCTGGAAAACCAACTGGTCCACTTCACGGTGTGCCCATTGCGGTTAAAGATATCATTGGCACAGTTGATATGCCAACAGAATGTGGAACAGTTATAAGAAAAGGTAAATCATATTCACAAAATGCAGAAATAATAGATTTGCTTCATGCATCCGGAGCAATTGTAATGGGTAAAACAGCAACCTCAGAACTTGCTTATTTAGGACCTCCGGCAACCACAAATCCGCACGATAAAACAAGAACACCAGGTGGTTCCTCAAGCGGATCCGCCGCATCCGTGGCTTCTTTTATGGCACCTGCATCAATTGGATCTCAAACTGGTGGATCTATTATTAGACCAGCATCTTATTGTGGAGTAGTGGGATATAAGCCTAGTTACGGATTAATATCTAGAAATGGTGTTTTGAGAACATCTTATAGTCTAGATCATATAGGAATTTTTGGACGAAAAGTTGAAGATGTAGCTATGTTGGCAAAAGTTCTCATAAAAAAAGATAAATTTGATCCAGCAACCATACATTACTCAACAGAAAATATTTTATCTGAAACAAAAAAAGGACCTCTGTTCGATCCAAAATTTATTTTTTACAAAACTGAACATTGGAAATTAATAGATAAAAAGTCTAGAGAGTCGTTTGAATACTTCATTAAATCATTTAAAAAAAATATTGAGATTTTTGATACTCCTTCTTATTTTAAGGATATACATAAATACCATCAAATTATTCATGAGACTGATTTAGCTAATAATTTTTCAGTTTATTTTAAAAAATTTAAAAAAAAATTGTCTAAGTATATGCAAGATGCAATCACAAGAGGAAATAAATATTCGGCCAAAGAATATGCAGAGGCAATTGATTTTATGAAAAGAAGTTATGAGTCATACCAAGAAGTTTTTGAGGATTATCATGGAGTATTGTCGCCAGCTAGTCCAGGTGTTGCGCCTACAGGTTTAAAAAGTACAGGAACAGCGGAATTTAATAAAGTTTGGTCTTATCTTGGGACGCCATGTATTTCGTTACCTTTACTTGAGGGAGAAAATAATTTACCATTAGGTGTTCAATTAATTGGCAATAAATATGATGATCATAGATTTTTAGGAGTTGCTAATTGGTTAGAGAAAGAATGTCAGGAATAAAATGAATAAAATTACTACAATCATAGGATTATCTTTTGCAGTTTTCTTTTTAATTGGTTTAGCAACAACTCTAACGAGATCAATGATGATAGGCTTTTTGGATGTTATCCCAGTTTATCTTTTAATGGGTGCAGCAATCATCATGATGATATACGAAGCCTTCTTTGATAAAGATTAGTATCAATTAAATTGAAAAATATTAAGACAGATATATTCTCATACTCATTATTATTTATACAACCAATCTTTATGGCTAGTAACCTAGTTGTAGCTAGGGGTGGTGTTGAATTTGTTCCACCTATTTCACTTGCATTTTGGCGTTGGACAGTTGTTTTTTTAATTTTGTTACCATTCACTTATGTAACTTTAAAAAATAATTTTCATATAATTAAAAAGGAATATAAAAAATTATTTTTTTTAGGATCAATGGGATGCGGTGTATGTGGTGCCTTCCCTTTTTTAGCTGGTGAGACAACAACTGTTATCAATATGGGAATAATTTACACATCCTCTCCAGTTTTTATTATTTTAATCTCATATTTTTTTTTTCATGAGAAAATAAATACAACAAAGATAATTGGCTTAATTACTTGCTTGATC
Organism: uncultured Pelagibacteraceae bacterium; assembly: GCA_902614355.1. Lineage (GTDB taxonomy): Bacteria > Pseudomonadota > Alphaproteobacteria > Pelagibacterales > Pelagibacteraceae > Pelagibacter. The sequence continues at coordinate 54,160 of CACMKP010000001.1, read as the reverse complement.
GGAGTACTTATCATCATTATTAAAGGTAATTTCGACTTACTGATTAATCTAAAATTTACAATTGGTGATTTGTGGATGTTGGCTGCTGCAATTGGATGGGCTTTATATTCAATTTATTTATTCTATTGGAAATCTAAATTAAAAATTTTTGATAGATTTACTATGATTTCTTTTTTTGGTGCGTTGAGTTTGTTACCTTTTTACGTTGGTGAGGAATTATTTTATAAAGAGACTATTTTTGCGACAGAATTCTATTTATGGGTAATTTTTGCAGCTATATCACCAGGGATTATTGCTTTTACTCTTTATACTATAGCTCAGAAAAAATTAGGTGCATCATTGACTGGCTTTACACTTTATGTTTTTACAGTTTATGGAGCAATTTATGGATACTTTTTATTTGACGAAAAATTTGAAAATTTTCATATTATTGGAACCATTTTAGTTTTCTTTGGCGTATATTTGGCTAAGAAAAATAATGTTAAAAAAGTTTAGGAATAATTTGTTATCATTTTTACAACTAATAATTTTAGTTTACCTTTTTCTATTGGCATTTCTTTATTTTTATCAAAGAAATTTAATGTACCATCCTGATGAAAACAATTATTTTAACGATAAACTTTCAGTTAATATTGAAGAGGTTGAAATATCAACACAAGACGGATTAGCCTTGTTAGGCTGGTATCATGAAAAAGATATAACAAAAAATAAAACAATTTTATTTTTTCATGGGAATGCTGGATCTTTAGAAAATAGAATTCATAAATTGAATCATTTTAGAGACATGAGTGTTAATTTTTTAATAGTTGCCTGGAGAGGTTTTAGTGGAAATGAGGGCAAACCATCAGAAATTGGATTATATGAGGATGGTGAAAGTGCAATTAGATGGTTGATAAAAAAAGGTGTGGATGAAAAAAATATAGTAATTTATGGAGAGTCATTAGGAACAGGAGTTGCAACACATTTATCCCAAAATAGAAATTTTGCAGGTATAATTTTAGAAACCCCATTTACATCAATGATTGACGCTGCTAAAAAATTTTATCCATATATACCCGTTGGTCTTTTACTAAAAGATAAATTTGAAAATAAAAATAAAATTAAAAATGTTAAGTCCCCAATTTTGATAATGCACGGTGAAAAAGATCAAATAGTCCCTTTTGAGATGGGTCAAAAGATGTTCGAAATAGCTAATGAACCTAAATATTCTTATTTTACCAAATATGACAATCATATGATGGAGTATGATGAGAATCTTATAAAAACATTAAATTCATTTTTAATTAATTTAAATTAGGTCATATTCTAAACAAATAGTGCTCAAGATTTAATTTTACGCTTATAAAGTGAAAATTTTTTATTTAATCACAATTTTACTATTAACTTTAAAAAGTTTTGCATTCTCAAAAGATAATTCATTTTATCCTGATGATTTATTTCATATAGATCATATGGACTCACACAATAAAAAATTTGCACTATATTTTAAGACAAGAAAGAAATCTATTTTAGCAAGAGGTGAAGAAAGTAATTATATAAATGATTACCCAAAAGATCTTTATATCTATAATTATTCAACAAAGTCCTCTTCACCATTGATCTCTTATGATTGGTTTCCCTCTCAAGCCAAGTTTCATTTAGCGGATTATGACTTTCCTATATTTCCAGATGATTTCGCTTATTACCTTTTAAAAGACGATAAAACGCTAGTAATGATTAGTGCAGTTAAAAATTTAAATGCTAATTTTAAATATGATATTTTTAATAAGAAACTTGAACTTTACTCTACAACAGGAAAATTTGATTTTATTATTTCCTCTTTCTCTAAAGATTGTGGGCATTATAAATTCAAGGATAATTATAAGTGTAGTATTTATAAACCTTTAATTTCGAGTAATTTAATTAACTAACTTGCGTAAAAGCCTCAGCAAATTTTTCTGCATTGAATAATTCTAAATCATCTTCTTTTTCACCTAAACCTAAAGCAATAATAGGTAGTTGATATTTTTTTGCTATTGCCAGCAGAATACCACCTTTGGCAGTTCCATCTAATTTAGTCATGATTAAACCAGTTAAAGGAATAATTTTGTTAAATTCTTCCACTTGATTAATCACATTCTGTCCTGATGTTGCATCTAAAACTAAAATAATATTGTGAGGAGCATCTTGGTCAATTTTTTTTGTTACATTAGCTATCTTTTTATATTCTTCCATTAAATTTTTTTTATTTTGTAGTCTTCCAGCAGTATCGATTAAAACTTGGTGAAAATTATTTTTGATTGCTTCCTCAACTGCTTTGTATGCCACCGATGCTGGATCAGAACCTTGAGATGATTTAGTTAATTTAACATCAATTTTATTTGCCCAATTTTCTAATTGTTCAATAGCAGCTGCTCGAAAAGTATCAGAGGCAGCAAACATAACTTTGTTGCCATTAGTTTTTAATATTTTACCTATTTTACCAATTGTTGTTGTTTTACCAACACCATTTACTCCTGAGATTAAAGTTGCATTGAGTTTATTTTTTTTTTCAAAAAAAGAATTATTTTCTAAAGGCTTCATTAAATTAACAATGTACTCTTTTAAAATAAGATTTATCTCGGTAGATAGATCTTTGTTGGGATCAATCTTTTTATTCGAAATGATTTCTTTAATTTCAGATGCAGCCTCTACACCAACATCAGACTCAATTAAAAACTCTTCGATTTTATCTAAATTTTTATCGTCTATCTCTTTTTTTATTATTATTTCTTTTAATCCAGATGTCAGTGCAGAAGCACTTTTTTTAAAACCTATCTTAAATTTGTCAAAAATTCCCATTATAGTTCGATCTCAATTTCTTTTATTTCTGAAACAGGTCCTTTCATGTGTATTGAATTTCTATCATCTATAAGAATTGATAACTTACCTGTTTGAAATTCTATGTCTGTTTTATTTTCATTAAGATTGTTTAATTTACCGGCAAATGCAGTTGCGCATGCAGCTGTTCCACATGCTTTGGTTAGCCCAGCCCCTCTCTCCCATACTTTCACTTTAATCAAATTTTTATTAATTATTTTAGCAATTGTAACATTACATTTTTCTGGAAAAATTTTATGATTTTCAATTTTGGGTCCAATTTTTTCAATACTAAAATTTTCAATTTCGTTTACAAAAAAAATAATATGTGGATTTCCAACATTAACAGCAGTACCACCAAAATGTTCTTTATTATTCAAATCAGTGATCCCAATATTCAAATTTTTAGTATCTAATTTTTCCGATAAGGGAATTTCGTTCCATTGTAATTTAGCTTTACCAATTTCAGTTGTAACAACATTTTTATCTAAGATTTTTGACTCTAAACTTCCATTTAAAGTAGATAAGATGATCTTTTCAGCTTTTGTCTCTTCAGAGATTAATTTTGCAACACATCTAGTGCCATTTCCACATGCACCAGACTCCCCTCCATCAGAATTAAAAAATTTTAAATTCGCATCACTTGATTTGCTGGTCTCAATAAATATTAATTGATCACAACCAATAAAATTTCTATCACAAATCTTTATAATCTGATCTTTAGTTAAATCGGTAATTTTTTGCCTATTATCAATGATGACAAAATCATTACCTAATCCATCCATTTTAAAAGCTCTTATCTTCATATATAGTTATTTAACTTATTTATTGACTTTTTGAACCTCTATTATAGTTTGTGCCAGTTTCCGCAAAAACGTTAAATTTGCGGTGTCTTTGGAAACAAAGAGATCGACACTAGTCAGCGAGGGTTCGCCCACTAGTGCAGTTACTGCTGTGTAAAATAAATATGTTTGAAAATTTGACAAATAAATTCGAGGAAGTCTTTTCCTCTTTAAAAAAAGCACCTTCGCTTGATGAGCGTCAAGTTGATGAAGGTCTGAGATCCATTAGGCAAGCTTTATTAGAAGCTGACGTATCACTTGATGTTGCAAAAGAGTTTATTGAGAAAATTAAACCTAAAGCTTTAGGACAAGAAATCATCAGATCTACATCTCCTGGCGATATGGTTGTTAAGATTGTTTACGACGAATTAGTATCTTTATTAGGTGAAAAAAATAATGATGTAAATCTTAATGCCGTACCACCAGTGCCTATGATGTTAGTTGGTCTACAAGGTTCTGGTAAAACTACAACTACCGCTAAACTTGCAAAATATTTGGAAAATAACAAAAAAAAAAGAGTTATGATGGTGAGTTTAGATATTTATAGGCCAGCCGCCCAAGAGCAATTAAAATCTTTAGGTGAACAAAATAATATTTTAACTTTGCCAATAATTGAAGGGCAACAACCAGCTGATATTTGTCAAAGAGCAATTAGTGCTGCAAATCTAAATGGTGCTGATGTCATTTTATTTGATACAGCAGGTAGAACACAAATAGACTTGCAAATGATGAGTGAAATAAAACAAATCGAGAATATAATTAAACCTGCTGAAACCTTTTTAGTTGCTGACTCTTTGACTGGTCAAGTAGCAGCATCCGTAGCAAAAGAATTTAAAGATACTGTAAATCTCTCTGGTATTATTTTAACAAGAGCTGATGGTGATGCAAGAGGTGGAGCCGCAGTTAGTATGAAATTTATCTCACAAGTACCAATTAAATTTTTGGGTATAGGAGAAAAAATTAATAATCTTGAGGTTTTTCATCCAGATAGAATTGCTAATAGAATTTTAGGGATGGGAGATATTGTTTCTCTAGTAGAGAAAGCGGCTCAAGATCTTGGAGAAGAAAATATTAAAAAGGCAGAAGAGAATTTAAAAAAGGGGCAATTCTCTATGGAAGATTATTTAGCACAACTAAGACAAATGAAAAAAATGGGTGGAATAGAAGGCATCATGTCTTTTATGCCTGGTGTTTCAAAAGTTAAATCACAAATGGATGCGGCTGGAATTGATGAGAGTATTATTACAAAGAATGAAGCTATAATATTGTCTATGACAAAAAAAGAGAGAGAGAACCCAAAGATAATTGATGGTTCTAGAAAAAAAAGAATTGCTAATGGTTCTGGGACAGATCCAGCCACTATCAATAAGTTGTTAAAACAATTTAAATTGATGTCTGAAATGATGAAAAAGATGTCAAAGGGTAATCTGAAAGGTATGACTGACAAAGGAATACCTCCAGAATTATTTAATCAATTAAAGTAAAAGAAGGAGAGTGAATGTTAAAGTTAAGATTATCAAGAGGCGGAACTAAGAAAAGACCCGTTTATAAAGTAGTTGTTGCAGACAGTCGTTTTGCAAGAGATGGTAGATTTATAGAGAAAGTGGGATTTTTTAATCCACTATTACCAAAGGAAAAAAAGGAAAGAATTGGATTAGAAGCAGAACGAATAAAGTATTGGTTGGGTCAAGGTGCACAACCAACAACTAGAGTAGCAAGAATTTTAGGTGAAAATGAATTAATGCCTATGCCGGCGAATGGAAATAATCCTCAGAAAGCTATTCCAAAAAAAGATCGAAAAAAAGAAGGCAGTGATGAAGCTAAAAAAGAGGAAGCTCCAAAAGCAGAAGCTAAAAAAGAGGAAGCTCCAAAAGCAGAAGCTAAAAAAGAGGAAAAGAAATAATACAAAGATTATTTATGATTCAAGCTCAAGTATTTACACTTTATCCAGAAGTTTTCCCTGGGCCTTTAAATAAAGGTATTTACAGTAAAGCAATGGTTAAAAAGTTATGGAGCTTAAAAGTAATTAATATTAGAGACTCTGCTCAAGATAAACATAAAACAGTTGATGATACTCCTTACGGTGGTGGGACAGGTATGTTAATTAAACCAGATGTCTTGGCGAATTCTATTGATCAAAATGTAAATAAGGGAGATAGAATTTTTTATCTTTCACCAAAAGGTAAAAGATTTGATCAAAAATTTGCACAAGATTTATCTAAAGAAAAATCATTTTCTTTGATTTGTGGACAGTTTGAGGGTGTTGATGAAAGAGTTTTGGGTACAAGAAATATTGAAGAGGTGAGCATTGGAGATTATGTATTGTCTGGAGGAGAAACGGCAGCTTTGGTTATTCTAGATAGCGTATTAAGACTTTTACCAGGGGTTTTAGGAAATGATAAATCCTCGGCTGATGAAACTTTTGAAAATGGCCTTTTAGAGTATCCGCAGTTCACAAAACCTCAAATATGGGAAGAAAAAGCAGTGCCAGAAGTGTTATTATCTGGAGACCACAGTAAAATTAAAGACTGGCGTTTATCTCAATCTGAGGCTATAACACGCGACCGAAGACCAGATTTGTGGCAAAAATATAAGAAAGATTAAATTGATAAATACTGAAATGAAAACAATAGAAGAAATTAACCGAAACAACGTTAAAAAGATTCTCTCTGAAAAAAAGATACCTGAATTTTTTCCAGGAGATGTTGTAAAGGTTGGGGTAAGAATTACAGAGGGTAAAAAAGAAAGAATTCAGTATTTTGAAGGAGTATGTATTGCTAAAAAAAGCAGAGACTTAAACTCCTCATTTACTGTCAGAAAAATTTCATTCGGTGAGGGAGTTGAGAGAACATTTCCATTGTTTGGAACTGTGATTGACTCAATTAAAGTAATTCGATCTGGAAAAGTAAGAAGAGCAAAACTTTACTATTTAAGAGATAGAACTGGGAAGTCAGCAAGGATTGCCGAAAAAATTAGAAAAAAAATTGGTATCGATGTTGATGTTAAACCAGAAACAGTAACTGAGGAAAATTTAGCTCCAATCACTAAAGAAAATACTTCAGAAATTAAAAATGAGGCTGCGCCAGCGGTTGAGCCAAAAATAGACGAAACTTCAAGAAATGAAGTTAAAAAAGATGCCCCTAAGGCCGAAACTAGTACAGAAAAAAAGCTTGAAAACTTACAAGAAAAAAAATAATTTTTTTCTCAATGCCTAATACTCTTTATGATAAAATTTGGAATGACCATTTAGTACATCAACAAGATGATGGAACAGCATTATTATTTGTTGATAGACATTTGGTCCATGAGGTTACCAGCCCACAAGCTTTTGAGGGACTTAGAAATACTCAAAGAAAAGTCAGGCACCCAAAATTAACTTTAGCTGTGGCAGACCATAATGTGCCAACAACCGATAGATCAAAGGGTATTTCAGATCATGAATCTAAAATTCAGGTAGAGACCTTAGAGGAAAATTGCAAAGAATTTGGTATTAAACTTTTTAGCATGAATGATAAGCGACAAGGTATTGTTCATGTAACTGGTCCAGAGCAGGGTTTTACACAACCCGGAACAGTTATAGTTTGTGGGGATAGCCATACTGCAACCCATGGAGCATTTGGTGCTTTAGCCTTCGGAATTGGAACTTCAGAGGTAGAACATGTTTTAGCAACTCAAACACTTGTTCAAAAAAAAGCAAAAAATTTTAGAATAAATGTTAATGGTAAACTTCCTGTAGGTGTCACTTCAAAAGATGTTATTTTACAAATAATTGGAAAAATTGGAACCGCAGGTGGCACAGGTTGTGTTGTTGAATATGCAGGCGATTTAATAAGGTCGCTAAGCGTTGAACAAAGAATGACGATATGCAATATGACAATAGAAGGTGGCGCAAGAGCTGGATTAATAGCACCAGATGAAAAAATATTTAAATATTTAGAAGGAAAACCAATGTCACCAAAAGGGGAAAAATGGAATAAAGCTTTAGAACATTGGCAAAGTTTAAAAACTGATGATGATGCAAGCTTTGATAAAGAAGTAAGTTTGCAGGCTAACGAAATTTTGCCAATGATAACTTGGGGAACTTCGCCTCAAGATGTAATTACGATTGACGGCAAAGTTCCAAATCCAAGTGAAGAAAAAGACGAGGACCGTAAAAATTCCATAGAGAGATCCTTAAAATATATGGGTCTTAAACCTGATATGTCAGCCAGAGATATCAAAATAGATAAAGTTTTTATAGGTAGTTGCACAAATGGTAGAATTGAGGATCTAAGAGAAGCAGCGAAGATTTTAAAAGATAAAAAGATAGCTTCCCATGTTCATGCAATGGTAGTTCCAGGATCTGGATTGGTAAAACAACAAGCAGAACAAGAAGGATTAGATAAAATCTTTGTTAATTCAGGATTTGAATGGAGAGAACCAGGTTGCTCAATGTGTTTAGCCATGAATGCAGACAAGTTGAAACCTGAAGAAAGATGTGCCTCTACCTCAAATAGGAATTTTGAAGGAAGACAAGGAAGAGGTGGAAGAACTCATTTAGTTAGTCCTGGAATGGCTGCAGCTGCTGCAATATCAGGCAGCCTTGATGATGTGAGAAAGTATCAAAATTAAATGCAAAAATTTAGCACATTAAAAAGTATCCCAGCTTATTTACCGATAGTAAATATTGATACAGATATGATTATTCCAAAACAATTTCTTAAAACAATTAAGAGAACTGGATTGGGTAAAAATTTATTTTTTGAGATGAGATATGATGATAATGGTAAAGAAATAAATGATTTCATTTTAAATAAAGATCCATTCAATAATTCAAAAATTCTAATTGCAGGAAAAAATTTTGGCTGTGGTTCATCAAGAGAGCACGCACCATGGGCATTATTAGATTTTGGTATTACTTGTGTTATAAGCTCAAGTTTTGCTGATATTTTTCATAATAATTGTTTTAAGAATGGAATTTTACCAATCACACTAGATGATGAAAAAATAAAGGAGTTATCAGAGTATACCAACAGAAAAGAGGAAATTTTTGTGGATCTCAACGAGGAGAAAATTGTTTACGGAAACAACGAGGTTAAATTTAAAATTGACCCATTTAAGAAAAAATGTCTTTTAGAGGGATTAGATGACATAGCTTTATCTTTAAAAAAATCTGACAAAATTGAAAACTTCGAAAAAGATCTAAAAAATAAAAAGCCTTGGATCTTTAATGATTAAAGTTAAAAAAAGAAAAATCCTTTTATTGCCAGGAGACGGTATTGGACCAGAAGTTATTGGTGAAGTTAAAAAAATAATAAATTGGTTCAACGATAAAAAATCTTTAGATTTTGAAATCGATGAAGATTTAGCAGGAGGTTGTTCTTATGACAAACATGGGACACCGATTACTGACGAAGTTTTTTATAAAGCCTTGGAAAGTGAAGCTGTTATGCTTGGTGCAGTTGGAGGACCTAAATGGGATAATGTTGAATTTTCAAAAAAACCAGAGAGAGCACTTTTAAAATTGAGAAAAGAATTAAAATTATTTGCAAACTTAAGACCCGCTATCTGTTTCAAACAATTAGTTGAAGCATCTACATTAAAACCTGAGATCGTCTCAGGATTAGATATTATGATCGTGAGAGAGTTGACTGGTGGAATTTATTTTGGTGAACCTAGAGGTATTAAACCAATTGAAAATGGTGAAAGAAAAGGAATAAATACTCACACTTACACAAGTAGTGAAATTACAAGAGTAGCAAGAGTAGCTTTTGATTTAGCGAAAAAAAGATCAAATAAAGTTACATCTTGTGAAAAATCTAATGTAATGGAGGCTGGACAATTATGGAAAGAGGAGGTTCAAGCACTTCATGAAAAGGAGTATAAAGATGTGGAATTAAGTCATATGCTTGCCGACAATTGTGCAATGCAGTTATTAAGAAATCCGAAACAATTTGATGTCATTGTCACAGATAATCTTTTTGGGGATATGCTTTCAGACCAAGCTTCAATGTTAACAGGTTCATTAGGATTATTACCCTCAGCTTCATTAGGTGCAAAAAATAAAGATGGAGAAATGAGAGCGATGTATGAGCCTATTCATGGGTCTGCACCTGATATAGCAGGAAAAGGTCTAGCAAATCCAATAGCAACAATTTTAAGCTTTGCAATGGCTTTAAGATACTCCTTGGACCTTGATAAAGAGGCAGAAGGCTTAGAAAAAGCTGTTCAGGATGTCTTAAATGATGGTTTAAGAACCAAAGATATTCTATCCAAGGGAATGAAAGAAATATCAACATCTAAAATGGGTGATGCGATCATTTCAAAATTGCAATAATTAATTAATTATTTTAAACTTTAAATATGCCAAGCTATATAGCACCAGTTGATGATATGATGTTTCTTTTTGAGAAATTAAGGGACAATAAAAACTATAATGAACTGGAAAAATATAAAGAGGTAAGTCCAGAGCTAGTAAAAGATATTTTAGAGGAAGCTGCAAAAATCAATCAAAATTTGATTTTGCCACTCGCAAAAGCTGGAGATGAAAATCCTGCAATTTTAGAAAATGGAGTTGTAAGAACTCCACCAGGATACAAAGAGGCTTACCAAAAATATATAGAAGACGGTTGGACTTCATTATCCTGTGATCCAAAATACGGAGGACAAGGCATGCCTCGGACTGTTAGCGCATTTTTTGATGAAATGATTTCATCTGCAAGTCTAGCATTTAAACTTTATAGTGAATTAACTTTAGGAGCTTATAATTGTATTCATCACCATGCTACAGATGAAATAAAAGAAAAATACCTTCCTAAAATGGTTGAAGGCAAATGGAGTGGCACAATGTGTTTAACCGAACCAGTCTGTGGAACAGACTTAGGTTTATTAAAAACAAAGGCAGTAGAACAACCAGATGGAACATATAAAATCACAGGGCAAAAAATATTTATTACCTCGGGTGATCATGATTTAACAGAAAATATTATACATTTGGTAATAGCAAGAGCAACAGATTCGCCTAAAGGGACTAAGGGAATAAGCTTATTCTTAGTTCCAAAATTTATTGTAAAAGAAGATGGAACTGTTGGCTCAAGAAATGGGATATCTACTGGATCAATAGAAACAAAAATGGGTATTAAGGGTTCAGCTACATGTGTATTAAATTTTGATGAGGCCACAGGAATAATGATTGGCCCTAAAAACAAGGGATTAAGTCAAATGTTCACAATGATGAATCTAGAGAGAATTGTTGTAGGTATTCAAGGTTTAGGAATTTCAGAAATTGCTTATCAAAATTCTCTTAATTATGCAAAAGAGCGAAAACAAGGAAAAAGCAATAATAATAAGTCTGAAAATGGAAAAGCAGACTCAATTATTGAGCATGCTGATATAAGAAAAACTTTGTTGAACATGAAGTCTATAATTGAGGGAGAAAGAGCGTTATGTTTCTGGTTGTCTCAACAAACCGAAGTTAGTTTAAATCATGATGATCAAAAGATCAAACAGGAGGCCTTGGATATGGTCTCGTTAATGACACCAGTTGTAAAATCGTTATTTTCTGATTTAGGAATGGAAATAACGAGTGATGCAATGCAAATATTTGGTGGATACGGTTATACAAAAGATCAAGGTATAGAGCAGTTGTATAGAGATAACAGGATTACGCCGATTTATGAAGGAACCAATTCAGTACAAGCAGCTGATTTAGTTTTTAGAAAACTGTCAACTAAGAATGGAAACATAGTCGATAAATTTATGAATTTAATTAAATCTGAAACTAATTCAGATGATGAAAAAATGAAGCCATTTGTTGATACATTAAATTATAATTTAGGAATTTTAAAAAAATTTAGTGACTGGACTATTGATAAAATAAAGACTAACAAAGATGATGTCAGTGCAGCCGCCAATGATTATTTGAAGACACTTGGTTATATATCTTTAGCTTTTTCTTGGGTAAAAGTTTTAACTGTAAGTTTTAAAGATTTTGAGGAAAATAAAAAGTTTCATGAAGATAAAATAAATACTGCAAAATTTTATTTTGAAAAAGTTCTGCCGAGAGCTGAACAACATTATAAATCTGCCATCTCGGGAAGTTCAAATATCATGAATTTTAAATTTAATTAAAATGAGTCATTACGACACAAATTTAGATAAAAACGAGGCTAATTATATACCCTTAACACCCCTAACTTTCTTAAAAAGAGCCAAAGATATATATCCAGACTATGAGGCGGTTATTTATGAGGATCGTAAATACTCTTGGAATGAAGTCTATAAGCGCACTGTAAAATTTGCGAGTGCTCTCACTAAAATTGGTGTCAAAAAAGGTGACACTGTCTCATTTTTAGCTTTTAACACTCCAGAAATTTTTGAAGGTCATTACTCTGTGCCAATGACTGGTGCAGTTTTAAACACAATCAATATTAGATTGGATGCTAAGACTATTGCATACATTTTAAATCATAGCGATGCAAAAGTATTAGTCGTTGATAGGCAGCTTCATGGTGAAGTTAAGAAAGCATTGAACACACTAAATAAGAAAATAATCATTATTGATATTTTAGATAAATTTGCCGATCAATCAAAGTGTGAAAAAATTGGAGAGTTAGAATATGAAAGTTTTCTAAATACTGGAGATGAAAATTTTGATTGGAAAATGCCCGAGGATGAGTGGCAGGCGATTTCATTAAGTTATACATCTGGAACCACTGGAAATCCAAAAGGTGTTGTTTATCATCACAGAGGATCTTATTTGATGTCTACTGGAAGTGCAGTTGCTTGGAATATGCCAAATAGGTTAAATTTTTTAACTATCGTCCCAATGTTTCATTGCAATGGTTGGGGTTACCCGTGGACCGTGCCTATGTTAAACGGAAGAACTATTTGTTTAAGAAATATTGATGTGAAGAAGATATTTGAATTAATAGACAAACACAATATAACTCATTTTGGTGGAGCACCGATTGTATTAAACATGATCACTGGCGCACCTGAGTCTGATAGAAAAAAATTAAAACAAAAAGTCTTTGTTTTAACTGCTGGAGCCCCCCCGCCTAGTATAATATTTAAAAAAATGAAAGAACTCGGATTTGAAGTTATGCATGTTTATGGATTAACAGAAACTTATGGTCATGTCACTCAATGCGCATGGAATGAATCTTGGAATAAATTTGATGAAGAAAAACAGAATGAAATTAAAGCAAGGCAGGGAGTTAGATATCCAAACACCGAGGGAATAGCTGTTATGGATCCTAAGACCATGAAAGAAGTACCAAAAGATGGTAAAACTATTGGTGAGATTATGATCAAAGGGAATGTTGTGATGAAAGGGTATTTTAAAGATAAAGATGCTACCAACAAAGCAATGGATGGAGGATGGTTTCATTCAGGTGACTTAGCGGTAATGCATTCAGATGGATATGTAAAAATCCAAGACAGGTCCAAAGATATTATTATTTCAGGCGGTGAAAATATTTCTTCAATCGAGATAGAAAATACTTTAGCTAAGCATCCTTCAGTGTCCATTGCAGCTGTAGTTGCTAAACCAGATGATAAGTGGGGAGAGGTACCTTGCGCATTTATTGAAATGGTTAAGGACAAACCAGTGACTGAAAAAGAATTAATTAGTTTTTGTAAAGAAACTTTAGCAGGGTTTAAGGTCCCAAAAAAAGTAGTTTTTTGTGATTTGCCCAAAACATCAACAGGTAAAATTCAAAAATTTGAATTGAGAAAAAAGTTTTAGAAAAATAAATGAAAGGTTTTCCTATAGTAAAATCTAGAAGAGTAAGAAGTTCGCCTTATACTTCAAGGATTGAAAAACAAGGTGTAACAGCTTACACAGTATATAACCATATGCTTTTACCCGCAGCATTTGGATCTTTAGAAGATTCTTGTAATCATTTAAAAAAAAATGTTCAAATTTGGGATGTTGCAGCAGAAAGACAAGTTGAAATTTCAGGAAAAGACGCCTCAAAACTTGTTCAATTAATGACCTGTAGAGACTTATCTAAATCAAAAATAGGAAGGTGTTATTATTGTCCTTTAATTGATGGTGACGGTAACTTAGTAAATGATCCAGTAATTTTAAAATTAGAAGAGGATAGATGGTGGATTTCTATTGCAGATTCAGATGTAATTTTTTTTGCAAAAGGACTAGCTTCTGGAAATAATTTTGATGTAGAAATATTTGAGCCCAATGTAGATATTTTAGCAATTCAAGGCCCAAAATCTTTTGACTTAATGGAAAAAATTTTTGGTAAAAAAATAAAAGAATTGAAATTTTTTGGTTTTGATTATTTTGATTTTAAGGGGATAAAACATTTAATTGCTAGGTCAGGATGGTCAAAACAAGGCGGTTTTGAAGTTTATGTAGAAAATACTAAATCTGGTTTAGATCTTTATGATGAATTGTTTAAAGTTGGAAAAGAATTTGATGTTAAACCAGGATGTCCAAATTTGATTGAGAGAATTGAAAGTGGCTTACTTTCTTACGGTAATGATTTTGATAATCAAGATAATCCATTTGAATGTGGATTTGAAAAATATGTTCATTTAGATTCTGATGTCAATTTTTTAGGAAAAGAAAAATTAATCAAAATAAAAAAAGATGGTATCAAAAAAAAATTAATGGGTATTCAATTAGATACTAATAAAATTAATTTAACTAAATCTTTAGATATTAAAGATGAAAATGGAAATTTTATCGGTGAACTTAGGTCAGCCTGTTATTCACCTCATTTTAAAAAAGTTATAGGTATAGCAATGATAAATGAGCCATATTGTAAAGCTTCTATGGCTGGAAAGCTGGAAATTGAGGGAAATTCATTTACTGTTAAAGTTTGCGATTTACCTTTCATCTAGTATAAAACTTACATCATGAATATCGTAATAGTCGGAGCTACAGGAAATGTAGGTAGAAAAACTCTCGAAGTTCTTGAAAAAAAAGAACTGTCTATCGATAATATATATTTGGTGGCTTCATCAAAAAGTGCAGGAAAAAAAATGAATTTTAAAGGTAAAGAATTAGAGGTCTCTGATCTAGAGAGTTTTGATTTTTCAAAAGTTAAAATTGCTTTTTTTGCAGCTGGAGGAAAAATTTCAGAAAAATTTGCATTAAAAGCTGCAAAAGACTGTATTGTGATTGATAACTCAAGTTTTTTTAGAATGGATCCTGACGTACCTTTAATAGTTCCTCAAGTAAATCCAAATCATTTAAACGATATAAAAAAAAATATTATCGCAAATCCAAACTGTTCAACAGCTCAATTGGTAATCGTTTTAAAGCCTTTACATGACTTATTTAAAATTAAAAGAGTAGTTGTATCTACATATCAATCAGTTTCTGGAGGTGGGAAAGCTCCTATGGATGAATTGATTGAACAAACAAAGTTAATCTTACAAGGCAAAAACGTTGTATCAAAAAATTTTACCAAACAGATAGCATTTAATGCAATTCCTCACATTGATGTTTTTTCTGATGATGGTTACACGAAAGAAGAACTTAAAATGAGCAATGAAACAAAAAAAATTTTAGATAATAAAATTGATTTAACAGCAACCTGTGTAAGGTTACCAATTACTGTTTCACATTCAGAGTCTGTAAATTTAGAATTTGAAAAACATTTTTCGCTTGAAGAGGTAAGAGAAACATTAAATAACTTTGAAGGTTGTAAAGTTATTGATGAAAGAAAGGATGGCGGATATTCAACACCTTTAGAGGCGGAGGGAAAAGAAGAAACTTTTATTTCAAGAATAAGAGTGGATAAATCTATAAAAAATGGATTAAATCTTTGGATTGTTTCCGACAACTTATTGAGAGGTGCGGCTTTGAATGCCGTAGAAATAGCTGAAACGTTGATAAAAAATAATTATTATGGAAAATAAAAGACCATTATCCCCACATATTCAAATTTATAGATGGCATGTCTCATCTTTAGTTTCCATATCGCATAGAATCACAGGAATTATAAATATCATTGCTATCACTCTAATTTGTTTGTGGGTATCATTAATTTTTATTAATCAAAATAATCACGAGATCATTAATTTATTCTTAAGTTCTAAAATTGGTAAATTTATTATTTTAGGTCTAACATGGTCTTTTTCATTTCAAATATTAAGTGAAATAAGACATTTAATCATGGATTTGGGCTATGGATTTGAGTTAAAGACTTCTAAAATTACAGGTCTGTTAGTTATGTTTGGTTCTCTAATTTTAACAGTGATATTTTATATAATTGGGAAAAATTTAATTTAACATGATAAATGCAACGAAGAAGTGGATTTTTTTAAAAATAAGTGGTGCATTACTAGTTCCACTGATGTTGTGGTTTATTTTAAACTTTATAAAAATCTATGACCAAGATTACTTAGATTTTGTAAGCTTTTTTTCAAACCCCTTAACTAAGTTTTTGTTTAGTATATTTATTGTTAATGCTTATTTCTTTTCTGCATTAAGTATAAGTGAGGTTTTTGAGGATTATATTAAGGAAGATAAAATCAAAAATGTCGCAAATAGGCTTTTATATATTTCGGCAGTGGTAATTCCTCTAATTACAATTATATTAATTAATTAAATATGAGTTCTTATAAAATAGTTGATCATGAGTATGACGTTGTTGTTTTAGGTGCGGGTGGGTCCGGACTAAGAGCTGCAGTAGGTTTAAGTGAAGCAGGATTAAAAACTGCATGTATCTCAAAAGTGTTTCCTACTAGAAGTCATACTTCTGCTGCGCAAGGAGGAATATCAGCTGCGCTTGGTAACATGGGAGAGGATGATTGGCGTTGGCATATGTATGACACAGTCAAAGGTGCAGATTGGCTAGGCGATCAAGACAGTATTGAATACCTATGTAAAGAAGCTCCAAAGGCAGTAATTGAATTAGAAAAATACGGTGTACCGTTTAGTAGAACGGAGGATGGAAAGATTTATCAGAGACCATTTGGTGGTATGACCAAAGATTATGGAAATGGAATCGTCCAAAGAACTTGTGCTGCTGCTGATAGAACTGGACATGCAATTTTACATACTTTGTATGGACAAGCTTTAAAACACAAAACAGAATTTTTTATTGAATATTTTGCACTAGATTTGTTAATGAAAGATGGTGCATGTAAAGGTTTAATTGCTTGGAATTTAAACGACGGAACTATTCATAGATTCAGAGCCCATACAGTAATTATTGCAACAGGTGGTTATGGAAAAGTTTATTATTCAGCAACCTCAGCACACACATGCACTGGAGATGGAAATGCTATGGTTTTAAGAGCAGGTTTGCCACTTCAGGATATGGAATTTGTTCAATTTCATCCTACAGGAATTTATGGACATGGTACATTAATAACTGAAGGTGCTAGAGGTGAAGGAGGCTACCTAACAAATTCTAAAGGTGAAAGGTTTATGGAGAGATATGCACCTAAAGCAAAAGATTTGGCATCAAGAGATGTTGTAAGTAGATCAATGTCAATTGAAATAAATGAAGGAAGAGGTGTTGGAAAAGATCAAGATCATGTTCATTTGAATTTAAGCCACTTAGATAAAGATATAATTGAAAGTAGGTTGCCAGGTATTACTGATGCTGCGCGATTATTTGCAAATGTTGATGTTACAAAAGATCCAATTCCTGTAGTACCAACTGTTCATTACAATATGGGTGGCATTCCAACGAATTACAAAGCAGAAGTACTGACTGTTAACGGTTCAGAAAAAACTGTGCCTGGATTAATGGCAATAGGAGAAGCTGCATGCGTGTCAGTGCACGGAGCTAATAGATTAGGTTCCAATTCGTTAATTGACTTAGTTGTTTTTGGAAGAGCAGCAGCAAAAAGAGCAGCAGAATTAATTAAACCAGGGACGCCTCATGAACAAATTAGTGAGACACAAACACAAAAATGTTTGGATCGTTTTGACAAATTAAGGAATGCAGAGGGAGATATCGGTACAGCAGAATTGAGACAATCAATGCAAAAAACAATGCAATCAAAATGTGCAGTTTTTAGAACAGAGAAAACTTTAAAAGAAGGTGTTAATGAAATTAGAGAAACCTACGATGGATTAGACTCTGTATCAGTAAAAGATAAATCTTTAATATTTAACACAGATTTAGTAGAGACACTTGAATTTGATAATTTAATAAGACAGGCAGTTGTAACAGTAGATTCAGCGTATAACAGAAAAGAGAGCCGAGGGGCTCATGCGAGGGAGGATTACCCAAAAAGAGATGACGAAAAATTCATGCAACATACCCTTGCTTGGTGCAATGGAAAAGATACTAAAATAAGTTATAGAGAAGTTCATAAGTCTACTTTAACCAACGATGTTCAATATTTTCCACCTCAGGAAAGAGTATATTGATGGTACAAATTAATTTACCTAAAGACTCAGAAATAAAAAAAGGTAAATATTTTAAAGATAAAACTGGCTCAAAAAATTTAAGAAAAGTAAATATTTATAGATGGGACCCTTCAACTGGCGAAAATCCTCGTATAGATAGCTACGAGGTTGATATGGACAATTGTCCATCCAAAGTTTTAGATATTTTAAATAAAATTAAAAATGAGATAGATCCAACATTAGCTTATAGGAGATCTTGTGCTCATGGAGTTTGTGGGTCATGTGCAATGAATATGGGTGGCAAAAATGGTTTAGCATGCACAAAACCACACGAAGAAATAGATGGTGATATAGATATTTATCCATTACCACACCTAAAAGTTAAAAAAGATTTAATCGGAGATTTAGATGGATTGTATAAACAATATCAGTCAATCGAGCCTTGGCTAAAGAATAATTCCAAATCCGAGACAAATGAAATTATTCAATCTAAAGAAGATAGGGCTAAACTAGATGGTGCATATGAGTGTATTATGTGTGCTTGTTGTTCAACATCATGCCCAAGCTATTGGTGGAACGGTGATAAATATTTAGGTCCTGCAGTTCTTTTACAGGCATATAGATGGATAGTTGATAGCAGAGATGAGGAAAGAAATGCCAGACTAAAAAAAGTGGCAGATGAACTTAAACTTTATAGGTGTCATACAATTATGAACTGTACTAGTGCTTGTCCTAAAGGTTTAAATCCTGCAAAAGCTATTGCTGAAATAAAAAAAATGTTAGCAACTGCCAATATTTAAACAATAGACTAATAAGAATTTTTAATCTAAAACACCCTATTCATGAAATTAATTGAACATTTTGTTGGTGGAAAAATAATTCCTGGCACTTCTAATAAAAAAGGTAAAGTTTTTAATCCGGCTACAGGTGAACAAGAAAAAGAAGTGAGGTTAGGCTCTAAAGATGATCTGGATAAAGCAGTTTTAATTGCTAGAGAAGCCTTTAAAGAATGGTCTTTAAAACCTCCACTCCAAAGAGCTAGAATAATGTTCAAATTTAAGGAACTTATAGAAAAAAATTCAGATGAGTTAACAAAACTAATAGTTTCAGAACATGGAAAGGTTTATGAGGATGCAAGAGGTTCTCTTACTAGAGGTTTAGAAGTTGTAGAATTTGCGTGTGGTATTCCTCATTTGCTTAAAGGGGAATTTTCAGAAAATGTTGGAACCAACGTTGATAGTTGGTCTATGAGACAGCCTTTAGGAGTTGTTGCTGGTATCACTCCATTTAATTTTCCGGCAATGGTCCCTATGTGGATGTTTCCAATAGCAATTGCTTGTGGAAATACTTTTATTTTAAAGCCATCCGAAAAAGATCCATCATGCTCGATTAAGTTAGCTGAATTATTAAAAGAGGCTGGACTTCCTGATGGAGTTTTTAATGTTGTAAATGGTGATAAAGAAGCGGTTGATGCAATTTTAACAAACAAAGATATTAAAGCAGTGAGTTTTGTTGGTTCCACTCCTATTGCTAAATACATTTATGAAAACTCAGCTAAAAATGAAAAAAGAGTTCAAGCACTTGGTGGTGCAAAAAATCATTTAGTTGTTATGCCTGATTGTGACTTGGATGGTGCAGTAAACGGCTTAATGGGGGCTGCTTATGGGTCTGCTGGAGAACGATGTATGGCTCAATCGGTGGCAGTTGCAGTGGGTGATATAGGAGATGAATTAGTGTCAAGATTATCAAAAAAAGCTGAAGCTTTAAAGGTTGGTCCCGGGATGGATAAGGACTCTGAGATGGGCCCATTAGTTACAAAAGAACATCTTGAAAAAGTAAAAAGTTATGTAGACCTGGGTGAAAAAGAAGGTGCAAAATTAATAGTTGATGGAAGAAATTTAAAATTACAAGGATATGAGAATGGCTTCTATATTGGCGGCTGTTTATTTGATCATGTTAAAAAAGATATGAGAATTTATAAGGAAGAAATTTTTGGGCCTGTTTTATCTGTTGTGAGAGTTAAAACTTTCGAAGAAGCAGCAAAATTAATCAATGATCATGAATATGGAAATGGAGTAAGTATTTACACAAGGGATGGTGATGCCGGAAGAACTTTTGCAAGTAAAATTCAAGTAGGTATGGTTGGTATTAATGTGCCTATTCCTGTGCCAATGGCTTTTCATAGTTTTGGTGGATGGAAAAGATCTTTATTTGGCGATAGTGCAATGCATGGCATGGAAGGGATTAAATTTTATACAAAATTAAAAACAATAACATCTAGATGGCCTTCAGGTATTCGGTCTAATGCCGAATTTGTGATGCCAACAATGAAATAAAAAAATGAGCAAAATATCTTTAATTGGAGCAGGACAAATTGGTGGAACTCTTGCACATTTAATAGGAACAAAAGAACTAGTTAATGAAGTGGTTTTATTTGATGTGGCTAGTGGTATTGCAAAAGGAAAGGCATTAGATATTGCACAATCTTCATCTGTAGATGGATTTAATGTCAGGTTTTCTGGAACTGATAAATATGAGGATATAAAAAATTCAGATGTAATTATAATTACAGCGGGTGTCCCAAGAAAACCTGGAATGAGCCGAGATGATCTTCTTGGAATTAATTTAAAAATTATTAAACAAGTTGCTGAAGGGGTAAAGAAAAATGCTCCGAACGCCTTTGTGATTTGTATCACTAATCCTTTAGATGTCATGGTTATGGCATTCCAAAAATTTTCAGGTTTGCCATCAAATAAAGTTGTTGGTATGGCAGGTATTTTAGATAGTTCAAGATTTAAATTATTTTTATCACTAGAATTAAATGTGCCGGTAAGAGAAATTGAGGCAATGGTTATGGGTGGTCATGGTGACACCATGGTTCCTATGCCAAGATTTACAAAAATTTCAGGTAAACCGTTGCTAGAGTTTGTAAAGAATGGAAAGATCTCTTTAGAGAGAATTGAGGAAATTAATCAAAGAACACGAGATGGTGGTGCAGAGATAGTTAAATTTTTAGAAAAAGGATCAGCTTTTTATGCACCAGCAGCTTCAGGTGTTCAAATGGCAGAAGCATATTTGAATGATCAGAAAAAATTATTACCTTGTGCTGTACAATTAAATGGAGAATACGGTGTGAAAAATGTTTATGCAGGTGTTCCTGTTGTAATTGGAAAAGATGGAGTAGAAAAAATCCAAGAGATTGATTTAGATGAAAAAGAAAAAAAAGAATTTATGCATTCAATAGATGCTGTAAAAGCTTTATGGGAAGCTGCATCTAATATAGATCCTGATTTATCTAAATAATAATGAATATTCACGAGCATCAAGCAAAACAAATATTAAAAAAATATGGAGCTGTAGTTCCTAAAGGGGTATTTGCACTCAGTGTTGATGAACTTATTGAAAAAGCAAAAGTATTAAAAACTGATAAATATGTTCTTAAAGCCCAAATTCATGCTGGTGGTAGAGGAAAAGCAGGTGGTGTAAAAATTTTAAACTCAATAGAGGAACTTACAGTAGCGGCCAAAGAATTACTTGGAAAAAGACTAATAACTCATCAAACTGGTCCTGAGGGTAGAGAGGTAAAAAGATTATACGTAGAGGAGTCTTCAAACATAGATAAAGAGTTTTATTTATCGTGTCTAGTTGATAGAGCAAGTTCTAAAATTGCGTTCATATCAAGCGATCAAGGAGGAATGGACATTGAAGAAGTTGCAAGCAGCTCACCTGAAAAAATTATAACTACAAAAGTAGATATGGGTAACGAAATTTCTAATTTAGATTGTGAAAAAGTAATTAAAATTTTTAATTTAAAAGAAGATGTAAAAAAGCAAGCAGTGTTACTAATAAAATCGATATTTAAAATGTTTGTTAGTACAGATGCAAACATGGTTGAAGTAAATCCATTGATTTTGACAAAAGAAGAAAAAATTCTTTGTTTAGATGCTAAAGTAAATTTCGATTCAAATGCTTTATTCAGACATCCAGAAATTGTTGAATTAAGAGATTTAAATGAAGAAGATCCTACTGAGATAGAAGCTAGCAAGCATGATCTTGCATATATCAAGCTAGATGGCAGTATCGGCTGTATGGTGAATGGAGCAGGATTAGCAATGGCAACGATGGATATAATTAAATTATATGGAAAAGAGCCAGCAAATTTTTTAGATGTAGGTGGTGGAGCATCTAAAGAAAAAGTATCTGCTGCA
This sequence comes from uncultured Pelagibacteraceae bacterium, assembly GCA_902614355.1. Taxonomy (GTDB): domain Bacteria; phylum Pseudomonadota; class Alphaproteobacteria; order Pelagibacterales; family Pelagibacteraceae; genus Pelagibacter. The sequence goes on along the minus strand of CACMKP010000001.1, from coordinate 31,955 downwards.
TTAAAGATAATTCTATCAGATAAAAATGTTAAAGGTATTTTAATAAATATTTTTGGGGGAATTATGCGATGCGATGTTCTTGCTCAAGGAGTAGTTGATGCAGCTAAAGAAATAAATATTAGTGTTCCTTTAGTTGTAAGATTAGCAGGTACAAATTTTAAAGAAGGCAAAGAGATCCTTGATAATTCTGGATTAAAATTAATTTCTGCAGAAAATTTAGATGATGCGGCTAAAAAAATTGTTGAGGCAATAAAATAATATGTCAGTTTTAGTAAACAAGAATACTAAAGTAATTTGTCAAGGATTTACTGGCGCGCATGGTACTTTCCATTCAGAGCAAGCTATAAAATATGGAACCAATCTTGTTGGTGGAGTTACACCAAAGAAAGGTGGACAAAAACATTTAGACAGACCAGTTTTTAATAGTGTTTTAGAGGCAAAAAATGAACTAGGAGCAGATGCAACTATGATTTATGTACCTGCTAAATTTGCAGCAGCAGCAATTATTGAAGCAATTGATGCATCAATTGAACTTATTGTTTGTATAACTGAAGGAATTCCAATTCAGGATATGCTTAAGGTCAGACAAAAATTAAGCAGATCTAGTTGCAGATTGATTGGACCCAATTGTCCAGGAATAATTACACCAGACGAATGTAAAATAGGAATTATGCCAGGCAATATCCATAAAAGAGGAAGTGTTGGAATTGTATCAAGGTCAGGCACATTAACATATGAGGCAGTGGCTCAAACAACTGAAAATGGACTCGGTCAATCAACTTGTATTGGAATTGGTGGAGATCCTATAAATGGTACAAATTTTATAGATTGTCTAGATTTATTTTTAAATGATGATGAAACAGAGTCTATTTTAATGATTGGTGAAATTGGAGGAACTGCTGAAGAAGAAGCTGCTGAATTTATAAAAAATCATAAGATCAAAAAGCCTATAGTTGGCTTTATTGCAGGAATTACTGCCCCTCCAGGCAGAAGAATGGGGCATGCTGGTGCTATAATTTCAGGTGGCAAAGGTGGAGCCAAAGATAAAATTAAAAAGATGGAAGAAAGTGGTATTACTGTTGCTAAATCACCATCAATTATTGGAAAAACTTTATTTAATAAACTGTCTAATTGAAAAAAAATATTAGAGAGATATATTAAATTAAAAAGATGTCTTCATCAAAAAATCTTGATTTCGAAAAAACTTCATTTTTAAATAAGTCTAATAGTGCGTTCATAGAAGAGATGTATTTAAAATTTATTAATAAAGACACAGATCTTCCTGAAAGTTGGGCAAATTATTTTGAGGGGATTGGTGAAGAATTAAATGTAATTGCAAAAGAAATTAATGGTCCATCTTGGGGACCAACTAAAAAAAAAATAAATATAGATGAACTACAAAAGAAAATAGAAGAGCAAGATAAAGGTTATGTAGACAATATTAAATCAGATTTATCAGAAAAATTTAATTTTCAATTACTTGCTGACTCTAACAAAGATTCTATAAGTGCTGTAGCATTAATTAGAGCATATAGATTAAGGGGCCATTTATTAGCAGATCTTGATCCTCTAGAAATGAGAGAGTCAGAATATTTAGACGAACTACATCCTGAATTCTATGGTTTTAAAAAAGAAAACTATGAAAAGAAAATTTTTCTAAATGGAGTGATCAATCGTAAATATGCAAATATAAGAGAGATACTTAAATTTATGAAGAGGACCTATTGTGGAAAAATAGGTTATGAGTTTATGCATATTTCAAATCCTGTAGAAAGAAAGTGGTTTAGAGACAGAATAGAGCAAGATAAAAATGCACTTCAGTTTACAAAAAATGGTAAGGAGGCAATTCTAAATAAATTAGTACAGGCAGAAGGTTTTGAAAAATTTTTAGCCACCAAGTATGTGGGAACAAAAAGGTTTGGTTTAGATGGTGGAGAAAGTTTAATACCTGCACTTGAACAAATAATAAAAATTGGAGGGCAAAACAATATTAAAGAAGTTAAGATAGGTATGTCTCACAGAGGCAGACTGAATGTTTTAGCAAATGTTCTACAAAAATCTTATAAAAGAATTTTTAATGAATTTGCTGGTGAGTTTAGTTCTGATACTGAAGATAGCGCTGGAGATGTCAAATATCATCTTGGAGCATCATCAGATAGAGAGTTTGATGGAAATTCGGTTCATGTAAGTTTAACAGACAACCCTTCTCATTTAGAAGCTGTTAATCCAGTGGTTTTAGGACAGACAAGGGCCAAACAATATTTCCATAAAGATAAAGAGAGAAATAAAGTAATACCTATTCTTATTCATGGAGATGCAGCTTTTGCTGGCCAAGGAGTTGTAGCTGAATGTTTTGCAATGTCTGGATTACCAGGACATAATACTGGTGGAACAATTCATATTATTGTTAATAATCAAATAGGATTTACTACTAGCCCAAGATTTGCTAGGTCCTCACCTTATCCATCAGATGTTGCAAAAATGGTAGAAGCACCGATCCTTCATGTTAATGGAGACGACCCAGAAGCAGTTGTTTATGCGACCAGAATAGCTACAGAGTTTCGATTAAAGTTTAACAGAGACGTAGTAGTAGACTTAATTTGTTATAGAAGGTTTGGACATAATGAAGGAGATGAGCCTTCATTTACCCAACCTTTAATGTATAAAAAAATTAGATCACATCCCAGTGTTTATAAAATTTATGGAAGTAAACTTGTAAATGAAAACTCTATAACGCAAGAATTGTTAGATCAAAACGTCAAATCATTTAAGAATTTGCTTGATGAACAATATAAGAGTGCAAAAGATTATAAACCTAAAATAGAATGGTTTGAGGGAACATGGTCAAGATATAAGCCTGAAAAAGGTAAAGATAAGAGGGGTATAACCGGCTATGACGAAAATAAAATAAAAATAATTTCAAATAAAATAAATGTCATTCCGAAGGAAAAGAATATTCACAAAACTATCTCTAAAATATTTAATGTCAGAAAAGAAAGGATTGAAAAAGGTACTGGAATCGATTGGTCTTCTGCAGAGGCTCTTGCGTTTGGATCTTTGCTTGAGGAAGGATATCCAGTTAGACTTGTAGGACAAGACTCTGGTAGGGGGACATTCAGTCAAAGACATTCCGTTTTAAGAAATCAAATAGATAATTCTAGGTATGTTCCTCTTAATAATATTTCTAAAAATCAAAAGCAATTTGAAGTAGTGGATAGTTTTTTATCAGAACTTGCAGTTTTAGGTTTTGAATATGGCTACAGTCTTGTAGAACCAAACACCCTCACTCTTTGGGAGGCTCAATTTGGTGATTTTGCAAATGGTGCTCAAGTAGTAATTGATCAATTTATTGCATCAGGAGAGAGAAAATGGAATAGAGCATCTGGGATAGTAATGCTATTACCTCATGGGTATGAAGGACAGGGACCAGAGCATTCATCAGCAAGGTTGGAAAGGTTTTTACAATTATGTTCAAATGATAATTTACAAGTTATGAATTGTACAACCCCAGCAAACTATTTTCATGCCTTAAGAAGACAAATGCATAGAGATTTTAGAAAACCTTTAATAATTATGACGCCTAAATCTTTATTAAGACACAAACATTGTATTTCTGATTTAGATGATTTTAATAAAAAAAATTCTTTTCATAGAGTTTTATGGGATCATGCTATAGATCCAAAAACTAAAGGATTTATAAAATTAAAAAAATCCCAAAAAATCAAAAAAGTGATTATTTGTTCTGGAAAAATTTATTTTGATTTACTTGAGGCTAGAGAAAAACTTAAAAAAGATGATATTGTATTTTATAGAGTTGAACAACTTTATCCCTTTCCAGCCAAAGCTCTTGCAAAGGAACTAAAACCTTATGCCAAGAATGCTAATTTTTACTGGTGTCAGGAGGAACCAAAAAATATGGGGGCTTGGTTTTCAGTTAGAGACTATATCCAATGGACATTAGATAATATAAAAGCTAATAATAATTATGTTTCTTATATTGGAAGAAGTCCTGATGCATCACCCGCTACAGGATATGCTAAAAGACATATTTCTCAACAACAAGAAATAATAAAGAAAGTTTTTGATTAGTTTATTATGAGTGAAAAAATTAAAGTTCCTGTTCTAGGCGAAAGTATTACAGAAGCAACAGTCTCTAAATGGCTCAAAAAAAAGGGTGATATAGTTCAAGCAGATGAACCAATCGTAGAACTTGAAACCGACAAGGTTAATCTAGAAGTTCCCTCACCAATATCAGGCACACTAACTGAAGTTATTTCAAATGAGGGCTCAGTTGTTGAAGTTGGAGCAGATTTAGGATCTGTAGATCAAAGCGAAGATCTTCCAAAAAAAAAAGAGGAAAAAATTGAAAAAATAAAACCAAAAGTTAACAAAAACGATATTGAAAATTTAGAGTCTAAGCAAACAGAACCACAATTATTAGATAATGAGGTTATTACAGAACCAGTTGAGCATGACCAACCACTTGTTTTAACAAAAGAAGTAGAAACTGAGCCATCATTAAAAGAAAAATCAAACAAACAGGTTTTGTCACCTGCGGTAAGAAAAATTGTTGCTGAAAATAAGATCAATCTGGAAACAATTAAAGGTTCAGGAAAAGATGGAAGATTATTAAAAGGTGATTTGATTAGTTTAATGAGTATAAACCCTCCTCCGTCAGAAAGAAAAGTGAAATATGGTCAAGAAGAGCGAATCAAAATGACCAGATTAAGACAAACAATCGCCAAAAGACTAAAACAGGCTCAAGAGAATGCTGCATTGTTAACTACTTTTAATGAAGTAGATATGACTAGTGTAATTGAAATGAGAAAAAATAACCAAGATGATTTCCAAAGTAGATTTGGAATTAAGCTTGGTATGATGTCGTTTTTTGTAAAGGCATCCATAGTCGCTCTAAAAAACTTTCCTGCTGTAAATGCTGAGATCGAAGGTGACGAAATTATCTACAAAAACTATTACAATATTAGTTTTGCAGTCGGTACAGATAAAGGATTGGTAGTTCCTGTTTTAAAGGACGCTGATATGATGTCATTTGCAGATATTGAAAAAAATATAAAAGAAATATCAGACAAGGCAAAAAGTGGTAAACTTACCATAGAAGATCTTCAAGGTGGAACTTTTACAATAAGTAATGGAGGAGTTTATGGATCTATGCTATCAACACCTATATTAAATCTACCTCAGTCTGGTGTTTTAGGTATGCACAACATTGTTGAGAGACCTGTGGTAATTGATGGTGAAATAAAAATTAGACCAGTTATGTATTTAGCTTTATCTTATGATCATAGAATCATCGATGGTAAAGAGTCTGTTTCTTTTTTAAAAATGATAAAAGAAAATTTAGAAGATCCAAGAAGGCTTTTTTTAGATATTTAAATGGTAGATAAATTTCAAGCAGTTGTGATTGGAGGAGGCCCAGGGGGTTACGTATGTGCAATTAGACTTGCACAATTGGGTCTCAAAACAGCCTGTATAGAGTCCAGAGGGTCTCTTGGTGGCACCTGTTTGAATATTGGATGCATCCCATCAAAAAGCTTATTAAATTTGTCAGAAGAATTTTATAAAGTCAAAAACTTATCAAATAAAGGTATCGAGGTTGGTGAAGTAAAACTAAATTTAAACAAAATGATGAAAAGTAAAGAAAAAGCAGTCACAGTCTTGACAAAAGGAGTTGAATTTTTGCTCAAAAAAAATAATGTGACTTATTTCAAAGGTGTTGGAAGTTTTAAATCTAAAAACGAAATTTCTATAAAAGACGCCGATAAAAGTGAAACATTGATATTTTCTGAAAAGATTATTATTGCAACTGGTTCAGTCCCCACATCTTTACCAGGTATTAATTTTGATGAAAAAATAATAGTCTCTTCAACAGGTGTATTAAAATTAGATAAGGTTCCAAAAAAGATGGTTGTTGTAGGTGGTGGGTATATAGGTTTGGAAATGGGATCTGTCTGGTCAAGGCTAGGAGCAGAGGTTCATGTAGTTGAGTTTTTAGATCATATTACTCCAGGTATGGATAAGGAAATCTCTAACGAATTTATGAAAATTTTAAAAAAACAAGGAATTAAATTCCATATGCAACATAAAGTCGATGAAATCACAAAAAAAAATTCTAGTGCGATCGTTTCAACAACTGATAAGGATGGAAATAAAAAAGATTTTGATTGCGACGTTGTTCTAATTTCAGTAGGCAGAAAACCAAATACCGAAGGACTTAATTTAGAAAAAATTGGTATAAATCTAGATGGTAAAAATAGAATAAAAACTGATAAAAATTTTAAAACAAATATAGATAATATTTATGCAATAGGCGATGTTATTAGCGGACCGATGCTTGCACATAAAGCTGAAGATGAGGGGATTGCAGTTGCTGAAAATATTGTTGGACAATCAGGCCACGTAAATTACAATACTATTCCAGGTGTAATTTATACAACACCAGAAGTTGCATCAATAGGGAAAACTGAAGAACAACTAAATGAATTGAATATAAAATATAAAATTGGAAAATTTTCATTCATGGCAAACTCGAGAGCAAAGGCTATAGATGATACCGATGGCTTTGTTAAAATTTTAGCAGACGAAAAAACAGACAAGGTTTTGGGAGCACATCTAATAGGACCTCACGCTGGTGAGTTGATTGCTGAAATTGGAATAGCAATGGAATTTGGGGCTAGTTCAGAGGATATTGCAAGAACATGTCATGCACATCCTACATTTTCAGAAGCAGTTAAAGAGGCAGCTTTATCTGTGGACAAAAGAGCAATACATTCTTAAAAAATCACAAATAACCAAGTTCTCTCATTTCATTTGAAAGTTTATCTTCTATTTCATTTTTAATACTTGAGTCTAATAAATGCTGCCATTTATTTTTTGGGCCTTTATAAAAAAAGCTTATAATTTTACCATTGGCATCATAAACACTTTCTTTAAATCTTCCCTCATTTTCTAAAGTTTTTAATTTATCAAAATTTGTAGAATTAATTACATTATTATTTTTAGTTTCATTTGTATTTATTTTTGTATATTTTTTTAAAAAATTTATTATTCTTGAAAGCTCTTTCAAAGGATTATTAGTTAAATCCTCATATTTGATTAATAAGTAGTTATTGTTATTTTTTTTCCAAAATCTATAATGTTCACTCCAAGTACCTATAAGTGTTTTTATGTCATCTTTTTTCATACCACCATCTTTTTTTGTTCCAGCAATAATCTTAGATGTTAGTATAAAATCTTTAGCTTCTTCTATTGATTTATTAAAATGATTTGAAATTGAGCTAACAAGATTTCTAGGATCTCTTACAATATATATTGTAGCTAAAGTATTTTTTTTATCAGTGAAGTGATCTTTACCTATAGTGCAATTTAAATGGTGGGTCTTAAAAAACCTCAACTTTTGATCTTTATTAATTTCAATTTGTGCCGGTATCCAATATTTTTTAATTTTGTTTAAATTCCCTGTGTCTTCAGTGAACTTGTTAAAGTATCTTTCGTCTGGAAATTGAAGTATGTGCTCTAATAATTTAAAATCAAATACGCCATTTTCTGAATATACAAGAGCAGCTATAAGTGCTCGTACCCAGGTATTTCCACTTTTAGGATAGGAAGCAAGCCATATAATCATAGTATTTAAAATTATTTATGAGAATTAAATTATAAGTATTAATATTATAAAAAAATGAAATTTCCAGTTCTTTTACCAAATATATTTAATCATCCATTCACTTATGAGAGTCACTTTCAATTAAACGTAGGTGATTTTGTTGAGGTGCCTTTTGGTAATTCTAAAATAATTGGTGTCATTTGGGATCGGTTTGAAAAAAATAGTTCAAAAAAATTTAAGATTAAAAAAGTTATCAGTAAATTAGATATTCCAAGTTTAAAAAAAAACACTTTAGATTTTTTAAATTGGTTTTCAGAATATAACATTGTTCCTAAAGGTATGGCTCTGAAGTTAGTTTTGACAAGTTTAGGAAGACCAAAGAGCATTGATCAAAAATACTACGATGAATTTGTATTTAATAGTCAAGATAGCGTTGTTAAACTGACATATGATCAAAAAAAATCCCTTGAACAGATAAATAATTCAAATAAAAAATTTAATGTGCATGTTTTACAGGGTACAACAGGTTCAGGTAAAACATTTGTGTATTTCGAAGCTTTAAAAAATGTTTTAGCGAAAGGTTTTCAAGGCTTAATTCTTTTGCCAGAAATTGGTTTGACGAGTCAATTTGAAAAAAAATTCACAGAATTTTTTAGTTTTAAGCCAGCTATTTGGCATTCTAGTATTACGAAAAAGAATAAAGAAATTATATGGAATGGTATAATAAATGGTAAAATCAGTGTAGTAATCGGAGCAAGATCATCTTTATTTTTGCCCTTTAAAAATTTAGGATTGATAATTGTTGATGAGGAACATGACCAATCTTATAAACAAGATGAGGGAGTAATTTATAATGCCAGAGACATGGCTGTCTCAAGGGCATCATTTGAAAAAATTCCAATCAATTTAATAACTTCTGTTCCCTCTTTAGAAACATATGAAAATATAAGAAAGAGAAAGTATACATTTTCAAAACTTGAACAAAGATACCTTAATGCTTCATTACCAAATTATGAAATAATAAACTTGAATCTTGCTAAGTTGCAGAAACAGTCTTGGCTTTCAAATGAAATTATCCAAAAAGTCAATTCACATCTGAAAAAAAAAGATCAAGTTTTGTTTTTTTTGAATAGAAGAGGTTTTTCACCGAATGTTTTATGCAAAAAATGCTTAAGTAGTTTTTCTTGCCCAAATTGCTCAATAAATTTAGTTTATCATAAAAGTAAAAATAATTTACTTTGTCATTATTGTGGATTTAAAACTTCTTTAAATAGAAGTTGTTCTAAAAAAAATAATTGTGATTTTATATTTAGTGGACCTGGCGTAGAAAGAATTTTAGAGGAAGTTAAAAAAAATTTTCCATCAAAAAAAATAGAAATTTTTTCAAGTGATACAATGAATAAAAAAAACTCACGAGAAAAATTGGAAAAAATTATAAATAATGAAATCGAAATTTTGATTGGAACTCAATTAATTTCTAAAGGATTTCATTTTCCAAATCTAAACTGCATAGTTGTCATTGATATTGATTTATCATCAAATGGTCATGATTTAAGAGGAGCAGAAAAAAATTTACAATTATATCATCAGTTATCTGGTAGAGCAGGACGTACAGGACAACCTTCAACTGTATATTTTCAAACATATAATTCAAACCAAAGGTTAATCGCTGATATAACAAACAAAAATCCAAATATTTTTTTAGATAAAGAGATAGAAATCAGAAGAAAAAATAATCTACCCCCATTTCAAAGATTTATCTCATTAATTTTGACAGGAGAAAATGAAAATAAATTAGAAAGAGAAGCCATAAAATTTAAATTATATTTAAAAAGTAAATTAGTTGGTAAAGTTTTAGGACCAGTAAGCGCACCTATTTTTAAACTTAAAAGAAGGTATCGAATTAGGTTATTAATTCGAGGTCCAAAGAGTTTAAAGTTACAAAAGTCTCTGTCCGCTATGATCACAAAATATAAGTTTTTGCCAGGAATAAAACTATCAGTTGATGTTGATCCAATAAACTTCAATTAAAGCCTAAAAAAAACATTTTTTTGTTAATGTGTTACTTGAAGAGTATTATGGCATGTGTTAATTAAATCGTAATTTTTAAATTAATCACTTACATTAAAAGGTTATAAATTGAGTAAAAATAAAGGTTTTTCCGACACTTCAGCAAACAGATATTCCTCAGCTTTGTACGAGTTGGCAGAGGAGTCAAGTGTGCTTTCTCAAATAGAAAAAAACGCAATATCGATTCTAAATTTAATTGAAAAAAGTGACGATTTTAAAAACTTAATTAAAGATCCTACAGTTAGTCAAAATGATTTAACTAATTCAATAAATAAGATTTTTGATTATTTGAAAATTGAAAATTTACTAAAAAATTTTACAAATTTTTTAGTAATAAAAAGACGATTTTTCTTTATAGAGCAAATATTGAATAATTTTATTGAAATTTGTTCAGAAAAAAGAGGTGAGTTAAAAACAGAGATAAAATCAGCAAAAAATCTATCAAATGATGAAATTAGTAAAATTAAAGATCAATTATCAAAAAATTTTACTTCAAAGATAAAATTAAATTACAAATATGATGAAAGTTTAATAGGAGGACTGATTGTACAAGTAGGCAGTATAATGATTGATACTTCTATTAAAAATAAATTACAACAAATAGAAAATAAAATGATGAAGGTATAATATGGAAATAAACCCCTCAGAAGTAACAAAAATATTAAAGGAACAAATAAAAAACTTTGGAGAAAAGGCGAAGGTATCTGAAGTAGGTCAGGTTTTATCAGTTGGAGATGGTATTGCTAGAATTTATGGACTTGATAATGTTCAAGCAGGTGAAATGGTTGAGTTTACCGATGGTTCAAAAGGTATGGCTCTTAATTTAGAGAGTGAAAATGTCGGAGTTGTTGTTTTTGGTGATGATAGAAATATCAAAGAGGGAGATATAGTTAAAAGAACAGGAAGTATCGTTGATACTCCAGTTGGAAAAGAATTGTTAGGAAGAGTGGTAGATGGTTTAGGGAGTCCTATTGATGGAAAAGGCGCTTTAGACAAAGGTATAAAGAAAAGCAGGGTGGAGGTAAAGGCACCAGGAATCATTCCTCGTCAATCTGTTAGTGAACCAATGCAGACTGGTTTAAAATCCATTGATAGTTTAGTACCAATTGGAAGAGGACAAAGAGAATTAATCATTGGAGACAGACAAACGGGTAAAACAGCAGTTGCTGTTGATGCAATCATCAATCAAAAGAAAATAAATGAGTCGGGTGATGAGAAACAAAAATTATATTGTATTTATGTAGCTGTAGGTCAAAAAAGGTCAACTGTTAGACAAATTCAAAAAACTTTGGAAGAAGCTGGAGCGATGGAGTACACAACTATTGTTGCTGCGACAGCATCAGACTCAGCTCCTTTACAATTTTTAGCTCCGTACACTGGATGTGCAATGGGTGAGTATTTTAGGGATAATGGTATGCATGCACTAATAATTTATGATGATCTTTCAAAGCAAGCTGTTGCTTATAGACAAATGTCATTAATTTTAAGAAGACCACCAGGAAGAGAGGCATATCCTGGGGATGTGTTTTACCTTCATAGCAGATTACTTGAAAGAGCAGCAAAACTAAGTGATGAACACGGCGGTGGTTCTTTAACAGCATTACCAATTATAGAAACACAAGGTGGAGATGTTTCTGCTTACATACCCACAAATGTTATTTCAATTACTGATGGACAAATCTTTTTAGAAACTGAACTTTTTAATCAAGGTATAAGACCCGCTATAAATGTGGGGCTTTCAGTTTCAAGAGTTGGATCTGCGGCACAAACAAAGGCTATGAAAAAAGTTTCTGGTTCAATGAAATTAGAATTGGCACAATACAGAGAAATGGCAGCTTTTGCACAATTTGGCTCTGACTTAGATGCATCAACTCAACAATTACTTAATAGAGGATCAAAACTTACAGAATTACTTAAACAAAAACAATATTCTCCGATGACTGTGGCTGAGCAAGTAATTTCAGTTTTTTGTGGTGTTAAAGGTTATCTAGATGACATAGAGCTAAAAGAAATTGCAAATTTTGAAAATAAAATAATTGAAAAATGTAAATCTGAAAAGCAAGAAATCATAGAGTCTATTTTAAGTTCAGGCAAGCTTGAGGAAGACACTGAACAAAAATTAGTAGAAGTAATAAAACAACTAAAACAAACATTTAATTCATAAAATATTTATGGCTAGTTTAGATGATTTAAAAAAAAGAATTGCGAGTGTAAAGTCTACACAAAAAATTACTAAAGCTATGAAGATGGTTGCCGCAGCTAAACTTAAAAGGGCTCAAGATAGTGCAGAAAAAGGGAGACCATACTCTGAAAAAATGAATAATATAATCTTAAATTTGTCGGAGGGAATTTCAGATAAAGAAAATGCCCCTAAGCTTTTATCTGGAACAGGAAAAGATCAAATTCATTTGTGCATTGTAATGACTTCAGATAGAGGTTTATGTGGTGGTTTTAATTCTAATATTATCAAAAAAGCCAAAAGTTATTTTTCTAGATTATCTAGTGAGGGTAAAGAATTAAAGATTATAACTGTGGGCTCTAAGGGTAATGATCAATTAAAAAGAGTTTTTGGTGATAAAATAATTGAAAATATTTCATTTAAAAATTCAAAAAATGCCAATTTTTTTGACGCTGAAAAAGTAAGTAAAATAATTATTGAGAAGTTTCAAAAAGAAGAATTTGATGTTTGCACAATTTTTTTCAATCAATTTAAAAATGTTATTACACAAATACCTCAAGCTCAACAAATCATACCGTTAAAAACAGAAACTGGCGAAAAAGAAAAATTAGGAGATAATTATGAATTTGAACCTGACGAGGATGAGATTTTAACAAATTTATTACCTAAAAATATATCAACACAAATATTTAAAGCGATGTTAGAGAATTCAGCTAGCGAACAAGGTGCAAGAATGAGTGCTATGGATAATGCAACTAGAAACGCAGGTGAAATGGTCGATAAACTTACTATTGAGTATAATAGAAGTCGTCAGGCAGCAATAACAAAGGAACTAATAGAAATAATATCAGGAGCAGAAAGTTTATAATTATGAGCAAAGGAATAATTACACAAGTTATAGGTGCGGTAGTTGATGTTAAATTTGAGGGAGAACTACCAGAAATTTTAACAGCATTAGAATGCAAAAATGGAAATAATCGTCTAGTTTTAGAGGTCGCTCAGCATTTAGGAGAGTCAACCGCAAGAACTATTGCAATGGACGCTACAGAAGGGTTAAAAAGAGGTGACGAAGTAATTAACACAAAAGCTCCAATTAAAGTTCCAGTTGGTCCAGAAACTTTAGGAAGAATTATCAATGTAGTTGGTGAACCAATAGATGAAAGAGGAGACGTTAAAACAAAAGAAAATTGGCCAATTCATAGAGCGGCACCTGAATTTAATGATCAATCAACTGAAACTGAAATTCTTGTTACTGGTATTAAAGTTATAGACTTGTTAGCTCCTTATGCAAAAGGTGGAAAAATTGGATTATTTGGAGGAGCAGGTGTTGGAAAAACTGTTTTAATTATGGAATTAATTAACAATGTCGCTAAGGCTCATGGAGGTTTTTCTGTTTTTGCCGGTGTAGGTGAAAGAACAAGAGAGGGAAATGATCTATATCATGAAATGATAGAATCTGGTGTTATTAAAAAAGAAGGAGCAGGATCTAAAGCTGCCTTAGTATATGGTCAAATGAATGAACCTCCAGGAGCAAGAGCAAGAGTTGCTTTAACTGGTTTGACGGTTGCTGAATATTTCAGGGATCAAGAAGGACAAGATGTTTTATTTTTCGTTGATAATATATTTAGATTTACACAAGCGGGTTCAGAGGTGTCAGCTCTATTAGGAAGAATTCCTTCTGCTGTTGGATATCAACCAACTTTAGCAACGGATATGGGTAACTTACAAGAAAGAATTACGACCACTAACAAAGGATCTATTACATCTGTACAAGCAATATATGTCCCTGCTGATGATTTAACTGACCCAGCACCCGCTACTTCGTTTGCTCACCTGGATGCAACAACAGTACTATCAAGACAAATTGCTGAAATTGGAATTTATCCCGCAGTAGATCCTCTTGACTCTACTTCAAGAATTCTTGATCCTAGAATAGTTGGAGATGAACATTACAGGGTCGCGAGAGAAGTTCAAAAAATACTTCAAACTTATAAATCTTTACAAGATATAATAGCAATTTTAGGTATGGACGAACTATCCGAGGAAGATAAATTGATAGTCGCCAGAGCAAGAAAGATCCAAAGATTTTTATCACAACCTTTCTTTGTTGCTGAGGTGTTCACTGGATCTCCTGGAAAACTTGTTGATCTTGAATCCACAATAAAGGGTTTTGATGCAATCTGTAAGGGTGAGTATGATCATCTACCAGAGGCTGCGTTTTATTTGGTTGGTACAATTGAAGAGGCTATAGAAAAAGCTGAAAAAATGAAAAAAGACGCCGCTTAATGAGCGAAGAATTTAAACTTGAAGTAGTCAACCCAGAAAAATCTTTTCTTTCAAAAGATGATGTCACTGAAGTGGTAGTCCCAGCATTTGAGGGCGAGATGGGAATACTTAAAGATCATATATCTATAATTTCTTTTTTAAAACCTGGCATAATCAAACTTTATTCAAAATCAGGTGAAGAAAAATATTATGTTGAGGATGGAATAATTGAATTCAAAAATAACAATCTATCAATTCTTACCAGCTCAATTTTTAACATTAAAGATATGGAAAAAAGCAAAATAGATAAAATGTTGAGAGTTGCCGAAGAAGAGACAGCTAAGGACAACATAAGCGATCAAGCAAAATATTTAATTGATCAGAAAATTGAAGTTTTAAGAACTATTAATTAATAATCTTTTCTAATTTTTTTTGAAGTATCTTATAAACATTAAGTTTGAAACTTACAACTATCTCTGTAATAGAATTTAGTTCTATCCATTTCCATTCAAAAAATTCTGGTTTGCTTGTGTTAATATTTATTTCATTATCACTACCAAGATATCTCATTAAAAACCATTTTTGTTTCTGCCCTTTAAATTTACCTTTCCAAATTTTACCTAGAAGATGGTTTGGCAGTTCATAAGTGGTTATTTCATCTATTTCGGTTATTAACTCGACGTTTTTAATACTAGTTTCTTCTTCTAGTTCTCTGTAGGCAGCAGATAAAAAATCTTCACCTTCATCAACACCTCCTTGTGGCATTTGCCAAAAACCTTTTGGGTTGTCGATTCTTTTTGCTACAAAAATTTTATTTTCTTTATTTAAGACAATTATGCCAACACCTACTCTGTAAGGTAGATCTTTAAATTTTTCCTGAATTTCAACCATTAAGTAATTTAATTGCGTAATTTAATTGATTGTCGGTTTCAGTTTTAATTTTAAAATCATCACTTGTCTCATCGATTTCAATGTCAGGTGAAACACCTACTTCAGAAATAGATTTGCCTGAAGGCAAATAATACTTAGCTACAGTTAATCTTATAGCCCCTTTATTTTTTAAAGGAATAATAGATTGAACAGATCCTTTTCCATAACTATTTTCACCAATTAAAATTGCTCTTTTATGATCTTTTAAAGCTCCAGCTACAATTTCAGATGCAGAGGCAGAGCCATAATTTATCAAAACAAGAATAGTTTTTCCTTTAGTAAGATCTCCTTTTTTTGCAAACCATTTCCGATTTTCTGATTGTTGTCTACTTTTTGTGGATACTATTTCACCATTATCAAGAAAAAAATCAGAGATTTTTATTGCTTGAGAGAGCAAACCACCTGGGTTATTTCTTAAGTCTAAAATATAAGCTTTTAAATTTTTATTTTTTTCAAATTTATTGATTTCTTTTTTAATTTGTCCAGAACTATTTTCATTAAAAGATGTTAAACGGATATATCCTATATTTTTTTCTAATAGATCTACCTTAACAGATTTAATTTGAATTATTTCTCTTGTGACATTAAAAGTTAAAGCTTTTTTTTCTCCTCTTCTTCTTATTGTTAATTCAATAGCAGAACCAACAGGCCCCCTCATTAAATCAACTGCTTCACTTAAAGATTTACCCTGTACTTGTGTATTGTTAATCTTAACAATGTAATCTCCAGATTTTATCCCAGCTTTTGATGCAGGTGTATCGTCTATTGGAGATATAACCTTAACAACACCCGATTCCATAGTAACCTCAATACCAAGTCCTCCAAATTCTCCACTTGTTTCAGTTTGCATTTCATTGAAAATTTCTGGAGACATATAGCCTGAATATGGATCTAGAGATTGAAGCAAACCGTTGATAGCAGAGTCCATACTGTCAGATTGATTAATTTCATCAACGTACTCCTTGTTAATTTTTTCTAAAACCTCACCAAAAACATCTATTTTTTCGTATAGTTCGTTTTCAGAAGAAATTACTTTTTGACTAAATAAAAATAAAGTTAAAATAAAAGTTAAAAAATTTAGTATTGCTTTTTTTTTCATATAATTAATTTTTCTTTAGGAATCAGCTCAGACCACATCTTTTCAAGCTCATAAAATCTTCTCTTCTCTGGATGAAAAATATGTATTATCAGATCAATACCATCTACTAACTTCCATTCACTACTATCTTTGCCCTCAATTTTAGAATCTTTTATTCCATAATCTTTAAGTTTTTCTAAAACTTGCTCAGAAAGAGCTTGAATATGTCTAGAGGAAGTCCCACTAGCTATTATCATATAGTCAGCCATAGAACTTTTATCTTTTAAATCTATACTTACAATGTCTTGAGCTTTATTTATGTCGAGAGTTTCAATGATAATTTTTTTTAAGCTTAAGATTTTATCCATTAATTACATCTACCTTATCAAATTTTCCTTAATTGAGAAGATGAAATATTAACTTTATTAAATTCAATGAACTTTAAACTTTTTCCATTTAATCTTTTATATGAGACTGAATTCAATGATTTTTTTTTATAGCCATGACGATCAAAAACAATAATTTTGCATTTTTTTGAAATAGCTTCCCACTTATACCACTTATGAAAATTAATAAGATTATCTGCCCCCATTAGAAAATAAATTTCAGCTTTGGTAGTTCTTTTTAGAAAGTTTATTAAGTCAATAGTTTTATTAGATCTTATTATCTTTTCATAAAATTTTATTTTTATAAAATTATTTAATTTTATGATCTTTTTACAACTTTGGATTCTTTCAGAAATGCTTGTATTATTTTTCTTCTTTAAAGGATTTTTTGAAGTAATTGCCCAAATTATTTTTTTTAATTTGTATTCTTTTAAAGCTTTTTTTGATATTGCTAAATGACCAACATGGGCAGGATCAAACGACCCACCAAGAACACCAATTTTATTTTTAAATCTCAAATTATTTCCTTATTCTCCCATTACTTGATATTTGATATTTATAAGACACTAGTTGATTAAGTCCAACAGGGCCTCTTGGAGGAAGCTTATTAGTTGAAATACCAACTTCGCCACCAAAACCAAATTCTCCACCATCTGCAAATTGTGTCGATGTATTATGCATGGCAATTGAGCTTTTAACCTCATTTAAAAATTTTTTTGCTGACTTCTTATTCATGGTGATAATCGAGTCAGTGTGCATTGTCCCATATTTATTAATATGATTGATTGCACCATTTATATCTTTGACACATTTTACAGAAACTGTAGCTGACAAATATTCTTTTGACCAATCTTTATTAGTAGCTCTAATAATTTTCCCTTTATAATTTTTTTTGATTTTGTTGTCTCCAATAATTTTGCATCCATGATCTTCTAAGTGTTTTAAAATAATGTTACATGATTTTTTTAAGATTTTTTGATGAACTAAAATCGTTTCTGTAGCCCCACAAATTGCTGTATTTCTTAATTTTGCATTAAAAATAATCTTTTTTGCTGTATTTAAGTTTGCGTTCTTATCAACATAAGTATGACATACTCCTTCCAAATGACCAATCACTGGTAAGTTAGATAACTTCTGAACTTTTTTTACTAAATTTTTTCCTCCTCTTGGAATAACTACATCAACATATTTATCCATTTTACTTAATATATAATCGACAATATTTCTATTGGTGGAGTCAATGAATTGAACAAAATTTTCGTTAATATTATTTTTTTTTAATGAGTCTCTAAAAAGCTTTGACAAAATTTTATTTGAAAAAAAGGCCTCTGATCCACCTCTTAAAATTACTGGGTTTCCAGATTTAAAGCATAATGATGCGACGTCCGAGGTAACATTTGGTCTACTCTCATAAATAATAGCAATTATTCCTATAGGAATTGAGATCTTAGAAATATTTAACCCGTTTGGTCTATTCCATTTCTCCAAAACTCTATTTGTTGGGTCTTTAAGTTTTATTACAGATTTTATTGAACTAATAATATTATCTATTTTTGTTTCATTTAAAATAAGACGTTCAATTAAATTTTTTTTGACTCCCTTACTTATCGATCTATTGACGTCCTTCTTATTTGCACTAAGGATTAATTTTTGATTTTTTTTAATAAGTGAACAGTAATCTATCAATACTTTATTTTTCTTTTTAGTATCCACCCGATGTGCTAAGGCGCTTTTTGAATTTTTTCCAATATTGGTTAAAATTTTTTTTATCATATTTTTACCATATCGTCTTTATGGACCACTTCAGATTTTGAAATGTAGCCAAGAATCTTTTTTATCTCATTAGAGTGGCATCCTAAAATTTTATTTATCTCATTTGATGAGAATGAACTCAAGCCTCTGGCAAATTCCTTACGTTTATTATCTAAAATTTTTATATGATCACCTTTTTTAAAATCACCATTAACCTTTTTGATACCAGCTGCCAATAGACTTTTTCCATTTATTAATGCTTTCTTGGCACCATCATCAATAATTAACTCTCCTTTTGGTGAAACTGAGCTAATAATCCATTTTTTTCTAGCATCTAATTTCGGAACTTTAGAGATGAACCATGTTGAACTTTTTTTCTTTTCTATTTGATTAATTGGATTTAAATATAATCCATTTGCTATTACCATATTACAACCAGCTAAATTACATATTCTTGCAGCTTCGATTTTAGTATCCATACCCCCACTTCCAAATTCTGTTCTTCCTTTAATATCAACATTTTTTAAATCCTTTTTGATATTAGAAATATTTCTAATTAACTTCGCATCTCTAAAGTTTTTAGGATTTTTTGTATAAAGACCGTCTACATCCGATAATAAAATTAATGTATCTGCATTAGTAATTTGAGCCACTCGAGAAGCCAATCTGTCATTATCCCCAAACTTTATTTCTGATGTAGCAATAGTGTCATTTTCATTTACGATAGGTATATAATCAAGTTGAAATAAATTTTCAAAAGTCCTTTTCGCATTTATTGATCTTCTTCGTTCTTCAGTATCTTCTAATGTAAGCAGAATTTGGGAAATATTTAATTTATATTTTGAAAAAGTTTCTGAAAATAAATTCATTAATTCTATTTGTCCTATAGAGGCTATTGCTTGACTTTTATCTAGTTTTAAACTTGATTTACTATAATTCATTTTTTTACAACCAAGAGCAATAGCTCCGGAACTTACTATTACAACCTGTCGATTTTTAGATTTTAAATTTTTTATATCTTTGGCAAAACTCAGTAACCATTTTTTTCTTATCTTTTTGTCATTATCAACTATCAAATGGGATCCAATTTTAACTACAATTATTTTTGAGTTTTTAAGAGACATATGAAATAAGTTTAGCCTTAATTTTAGATATAGAGTCTTTTTCTAATGTTGACAAAGTTAAAACTTCACAATTTTTATCCTTTGAAAAATTTTTTACTGTTTTTTTAACAACATCTTTATCTAATAAATCTATTTTATTTAAAACAATCAATTCCTTTTTTTTAATAAGATCTTTACTATAATTTCGAAGTTCTTTTTTGACTTGATTGTAAGATTTTTTTAAATCATCATTTGTAATATCTATTAAATGCAAAAGAGATTTACATCTCTCGATATGTTTTAAAAATTTCGTACCAAGGCCAGTTCCTTCATGTGCTCCTTCTATTAAACCAGGTATGTCTGCCAGGGTAACTTCCTTATCATCATAACTTGCAACACCAAGATTTGGATTTAAAGTAGTAAATTGATAATTAGCAATCTTTGGATTTGCATTTGTTATAGCCGCCAACAAACTTGATTTTCCTGCATTTGGTAATCCGATAATGCCTATGTCAGCAATTGTTTTTAATTGAAGCCAAATTGTAAACTCCTCACCGACCATACCTTTAGTATATTTTCGTGGCGCTCTATTTGTTGAACTTTTAAATCTTGTGTTACCCAAGCCTCCTTTTCCTCCAGAGGCAACAATGAATTTCTCTCCAATTTTGGTAAAATCATACAAAAGTGTTTTATTATCCTCTTCGAAGACTTGTGTTCCCAGAGGAACTTTGAGAATTAAATCTTCCCCACCTTTTCCAGTACGATTTTGACCTGAACCATTTTCACCTCTTTCAGCTTTGTGGTGTTGCTGATATCTAAAGTCAATCAATGTATTTAAATTTTGTTCAGCTTTTAAAATAACAGAACCTCCTTTTCCACCGTCACCACCATCTGGTCCACCAAATTCAATAAATTTTTCCCTTCTGAAACTGGGAGAACCATCTCCACCGTTCCCTGCTTTAATATAAATTTTTACTTGATCTAAGAATTTCATAATACAACGCTATTTTAAGTTGTACTATTAATTGGGTTTTACAGAAACAAAAGTTCTATCTGATTTAGTTTTTTTAAAAACAACTTTGCCCTTAACAACAGAAAAAATTGAATGGTCCTTACCCATACCAACGTTTTCACCGGGAAAAATTTTTGTCCCTCTTTGTCTTACGATTATGTTTCCTGGCACCACGGTTTCTCCACCATATTTTTTCACACCAAGTCTTCGTCCAGCACTGTCACGCCCGTTTCTTGATGATCCACCTGCTTTTTTTGTTGCCATAACTTTACCTTACTTTTTGTTTTCTTTTGTATCCTTTGCCACTGTTTTTGTTACTTTAGAAACTTCTTTAGCTTCAGATAAAACCTTACCATCTTTTGAAAAAATCTTATTTATTCTGATCATAGAATATTGTTGTCTATGGCCATTTTTTCTTCTTGAATTTTGTCTTCGTCTTTTTTTAAAAATTAAAATAGTTCTATTTTTGCTATTTTTTATCAGGTTTGCTTCAACTTTTGCGCCTTGCACCGTAGGAGATCCGATTTCTATCTCTTTTTCATTTCCGTAAGCTAAAATTTCTTTAAATTCTATTTTAGTATCCGGTTTTGAATTTGGTAGCTTTTCGATTTTTAGGATTTCACCTGATACTACTTTGTATTGTTTTCCACCAGTTTGTATTACTGCATAAGACATAATGATCTCAATTTTTAATAACCGCAATATAATCTGAGCGAAACTTTAGTCAAGCTCAATAAATCAAAAATTATCCTTTAAATCTCTCAGTTTTGAAAAAGTCTTAATATCCTCAGCTTTTAAAAATATATTACACTCTAATTCATCATCTAATACAGAGGGAATAGTTGGTGAATTAAATTTATGATTATTCTTAATTTTTAAAACTTTTTCTTTTAGTTTTAAATTGTCTGGATCATTTAATAAACAAAATTCAGAATTTTTTAGTGTATATTCATGACCACAATAGATCAGAGTATCCTTAGGTAATTTTTTAAATATTTTTAAAGAGTTAAACATCTGCTCATAAGTTCCCTCGAAGATTCTACCACAACCTAGAGAAAACAAAGTATCACCTGTAAAAATTATTTTTTCTTTAAAAAAATGGAAAGCAATATGACCTGATGTATGACCCGGCGTATGATAAATTTTTGCTTCAAAGTTACCTTTCTGCCAGATTTGATTATTTTCTACAAGAATATTTATTCCTGGAATTCGATCCTTATCATCTTTAAATCCAATAACATCACAATTATATTTTTTTTTCAGTTCAAGATTACCACCGATATGATCGTGATGGTGATGGGTATTTAAAATATATTTAAGGTCAATCTTATTGTTATCTATAAAATCAATTATTGGTTCGGATTCGCTTGGGTCAACTATACAAGCAGATTGACTATTTTCGTCAATTATTGCGTAACTATAATTATCTTGAAGACATTTAATAATTTTTATTTTCATTTATTTTCAATCAAAAATATTCCAAGCTCTCCAAATAAATTTTTCAAAAAAATATTTGATTTACTTATATTCGAGATATTTTTATTTATTAGAGCTAAAGATTTAACAATTTTAAAATTAATAGTTTCTGAAAATCTTACAAAATCTTTAATAGTACACATATGAATATTTGGTGTGTTGTACCATTCATGAGGTAGTGAACTTGTAATTGGCATAGTTCCTTTAAAAAGTAAGTCTAACCTTACCTTCCAATTTCCAAAGTTCGGAATAGTCACAATGGCTTTTTTGCCAACTCTTAAAAGTTCCTTAATGACAATTTCTGGATTTATAAAGGCTTGCAGTGTCTGACCCAAAACAACGTAGTCAAAAGAATTTTTCGGAAATTGCTTTAAATCAAGCTCTGCATTACCTTCAATAACTGTCAATCCTTTAGCTATACATATTTGAACTTTTTCTTTAGAAATTTCAATTCCTCTTATATTCACATTTTTGTTTTTTCTCAAAAATTCCATCAAAGTTCCATCATCACAACCAACATCTAATACAGTTGAGTTTTTTTCGATTATATTTGCAATAAAATTATATTCAGCTTTCACTATTACCTTCTATATAAGATTTATCTAAAAAATTTTTGAGTGCATTTAAAAAATCTGGAACTTCTAGCAAAAAGGAGTCATGCCCTTTATCAGAATCTATTTCAACAAAACCTACATTCGCACCAATTGCGTTCAAAGCAATAACTATATCTTTATTTTCTTGAGTTGGATAAAGCCAATCTGACGTAAAAGACATAATAAAAAATTTAGTTTTGGTTTTTTTGAAGGCGCTTGATAGATTGCCATCAAATTGTTTAACCAAATCAAAATAATCCATTGCTCTAGTTATATAAAGATAACTGTTAGCATCAAATCTATCTACAAATACTGAACCTTGATAACGTAAATAACTTTCTATTTGAAAATCAGCATCAAATCCAAATTTAAGATCATCTCTTTCCTGGAGATTCCTACCAAATTTTTCTTGAAGTCCCTTTTTAGATAAATAGGTAATATGAGCAGCCATTCTTGCTACAGCTAACCCTTTATCTGGCAACGTGCTTTTAGAATTATATTTTCCATCCATCCAATTATGATCAGCAGTTATTGCTTGTCTACCAAGCTCATTGAATGCAATATTTTGGGCTGAATGGCTAGATGTACAAGCAATAGGGACAGCTGTTTTAGCTTTGTCTGGAAAATTACTCACAAATTGTAAGACCTGCATCCCTCCCATTGATCCACCAACTACAGAAAAAAGCTTTTTGATATTAAAAAAATCTAATAAATTTACTTGGGCGTTTACCATATCATTGATCGTAATAACTGGAAAATCTGTTCCATATATTTTTTTTGTTTCAGGATTTTCGTGACTTGGACCAAAAGACCCCATGCAACCACCAATTACATTAGCACAAATCACAAAATATTTATCTGTGTCGATAGATTTTTTTGGGCCTACCGCATAAGACCACCATCCATCTTTTTTAGTTATTGGATTTACACCTGTTACAAATTGATCACCTGTTAAAGCGTGAAAGACTAAAATTGCATTATCCTTATTTTCATTTAATTTGCCATAGGTCTCGTATGCCAAAGGAAATTTACTAATAGTTTTACCACAGTCTAACTTAAGTGGTTTTTCAATTATCAATTTTTTTATATTTTCTCTTATATTCATAATTATTGCTGAAAATTGAATTGTGAGAAAAAAACTTTTTTAGCGGTTTTTTTATAGCGCTCGCAATTCAGATAAATCAGCGCAGAAATTTTGTACAAGAAGTTTTGAGCTATGTCAATTTTAATATATTTTAACTTAAGCTATATAAAAAAATCTTAATTTATCTATAAAGAGCATAAAAATTAAAAAAAAAAAGAAAATATTATGAGATTTAAAAAATTCAATATTGATGCCTATGAGCCAGGTAAATCTAGCGTTAATAATTTGAAAAAGGTTATTAAATTATCAGCTAATGAATCTGCTCTTGGCATGAGCCCTAAAGTAAAGAAAATAATATCAAATAAAAACCTTAATTTTTTTAGATACCCGGATGGAAAATCTAAGGTGCTCAGGTCTCAAATTTCAAAGAAATTTAAATGCGATAAAGACAAAGTTATTTGTGGGGCTGGATCTGATGAGGTTATTCAGATGTTATGTCAATTATTTTTAAGACCAAAAGATGAAGTAATTGTTCCCCAATTTAGTTTTTTAATGTACAGGATTTATTCAAAAATAGTAGGTGCAAAAGTAATATTTGCTAAAGAAAAAAATTATAAAATCTCAATTTTGGAAATAATTAAAAAAGTTACAAAAAAAACTAAAATTGTTTTCTTAGCAAATCCAAATAACCCGACAGGAACTTATTTAACTGAAATTGAACTTATTGAATTAAGAAAAAAACTTAGAAAAGATATTTTACTTGTAGTAGATGATGCTTATGCAGAATATATGAAAAATCACGATTACAAATCAGGTTTAGATTTATTTAAGAAAAAAGAGAATGTTTTTATTTTAAGGACATTCTCAAAAATTTATGGATTATCTTCATTAAGAATAGGATGGGGATATGGGTCAAAAAAAATTATAAAGTCCCTCAACATTATCAAACCTCCATTTAATGTTAACGAGGTAGCTCAAAAAGCAGCAGTAGAGTCTCTTAAAGATAATAAATTTATATCTCGTTCAATTAGCCATAATATTTTTTATGCAAAAAAAATCAAAAATTTTTTGAAAAACTATGAAATTAATTCTAATAAAATTTCAGCTAATTTTTTACTTTTGGATTTTTCAAAATGTAGAATTAAAGCTAAATATTTTTATGAAAAACTAAAGAATAAAGGAATAATTTTAAGATCTACAGAGGATGGGTATAAAATAAAAAATATGTTGAGATTAACAGTGGGTTCAAAAACTGATAATATAAAATTTATGAAAGCAGCTCAAAGTATATTTAAAAGATGAAAAATATATTGATTATTGGCTGTGGTCTACTAGGTTCATCTTTAGTCAGAAAAATTTCCAAAAAAAAAATTTCAAAAAAAATTTTCATTTACGAAAAATCCAGAAAAAATATTGAAAAAATAAAAAAACTTAAATTAAAAGGTACTATTGTAAAAAAATTAAAGGATGTAGTACCTCATACAGATTTTATTATTTTTTGTACACCAATGAGTGAATATAAAAAAATAATTTTAAAAATAAATGATTATCTTTCGTCTGATCATATAATTACGGACATTGGTTCAGCAAAGCTAAAATCTAATGAAATAATTAGAAAAAATTTAAAAAAAAAAATATTCTGGACTTCAAGTCATCCTATTGCCGGTTCTGAGGTTAGCGGGCCTGAAAATGGGAAAGAAGATTTATTCGAAAATAAATGGTGTGTTTTAATAAAAGATAAAAAAACTAATATTAATCATTTAAATTTTTTAAGATCTTTCTGGAAAAAGGTAGGCTCTAAAACTGTTGTAATGGATTCTGAAAAACATGATAAGATTTTTTCAATGACAAGTCATTTACCACATTTAATTGCTTATAATCTCGTAAAATCTGCACAAGATTTTGAAAAAAAACAGAGATACAACTTAATTAAATATAGCGCAGGTGGTTTGCGAGATTTCTCAAGAATAGCTGCATCAAATGAAATAATGTGGAGAGATATTTTTTTTAACAATAAAACAAATGTATCAAAAGCAATTGATATTTTTGTGAAAAATCTCCATTCTTTTAAGAGAGACATTATCTCAGGTAATAGTAAATCAGTTATTAAAAAATTAACTCAAACTAAGAAAGTAAGATCTAAAATCGTTAAATTGAAACAAGATACTAGCGAACCTGATTTTGGTAGAAATTAATAATTTTTAATATTACTTATCTTTATAATATTCAAGCTCGCTGTTTTATCAATCAACATGATAGTAAATTTCATTGGCATTATTACAACTTTTTTTCTGGGACCATAAGCATGAATAAATTGATGTTTATTAAGACACATTCCAACATGTCCTTTCCAAAAGACGATATCTCCCTTTGAAAAATTTTTACTTATTTTTTTTTTACAATATTTCACTTGATCTTTTGAATCTCTTGGAAAAAAAGTTCTATTGTAATAATAGTATATTTGTATTAATGCAGAACAATCAATACCGTCAGCTGTTTTACCACCCCATTTATATTTAGAATTTAGAAATAATCTTAAAATTTTTTTATAATTTTTTTCAAAATGTGTAATTTCTCTTAAATCCTTATTTCTCAACCATTTATTATCTTCAAATTGGATAAAAGTTTTATTTTTACTAATTACAGATATTCCTGAAGCAAAATATAAAAATTGATTAGTAAGTAAAAATTTTTTTTTTACTTTTTTGTAAATTCTTGCTTTTAACTTGTAAACTTTTTTTGTTGGTTTAAATTTTTTCTTAAAATTATTATTTTTTATAAAGCCTACATAGTTATCATAACTAGTTTTAATTTTTACCCAACTTTTTTTCTTTGATAATATTTTAAATTTTTCTCCGTATATTATTTGTGAATTAACCTCTGCCTTACTAGATGGTTTAGCATATAAGTTAGATATGGATGTATTTAAGAAATTGTATCTCATTCAATTTTTTACTGGGGCTACTTTACTGATCCAAATAATCAAAATGAGAACAGGTAATCCCAAAAGAGCAGTTAAAGAAAAAAAATATGGATATCCCATAATATCTACCCAGCTACCAGCATACCCCGCAATTAACTTGGGTAAAAACAACATGATAGAGCTGAATAAAGCATATTGTGTTGCAGTAAACTTTATTGAAGTTAAGCCCGATAAATAGATTACAAAGGCAGCTCCAGCAAATCCACTAGATATGTTATCAGCTGTTATCACCGCAATTAAAAAGTTAATACTGATTGGAGATAATGCTAACCATGCAAACAACAAATTACTTAAAGCAGCAATCAAGGCACCAAAGAATAAGCATTTCATTGTACCAAATTTATATGAGCAATAACCTCCAACAAATCCACCAAATATTGTAGCAAAAACCCCAAAAAATTTTGAATAAGTTGCAATGTCTGAAATCTTATAACCTTTTTCTAAATAGAATATATTTGCCATTACTCCCATTACGATATCAGCAATTCTATATAGCGAAATTAAAATAAGTATTAAAAATGCAAATTCTCCATATCTTTTAATAAAATTTAAAATTGGACCCATATAACTCTTTGAAATTTTATTTTTGGGAGCAAATTGAATCAATATAAGTAAAGAAATTATCAAATACGAAAAAACAAAACAGATTATTAATCTTGATAATGAAAATAAAAAATTTATTAAAACATCCTTTTTTTCAAAAGGGCTATCTATAACTGAGTACAAATAAATAAATCCTAAAACAGCAATGAAGATAGTTATTAGAAATTTTACATGATTGTCAGAATTTAAATTTCTTTTTAATTTTGGCTCATCTGAGATGAAAGTTGCAAAAACTCCAATAAACATGAACAAAGACATAATTAGATAAACTTTTTTCCATACATTTTGGTCATAGATCTCTGTCCCAAAAAAGGATGCTAACCATAAACTTCCAGCACCTGCGACAAGCATTGCAATTCTATAACCAGCGATATACATAGATGATAACGGACCTTGCAAAGATTGTGGAGCGGACTCAATTCTAAAAGCATCAATTAGAATATCTTGAGTTGCACTAAAAAAGGCTAGAATTGTAATGAATAAAGCAGTAAAAAAAAGACTTTCTTTGGGATCTGTAAATGCAGTTAATATTAATGCGGTAATAATTAAAAATTGAGAAAATAAGAGCCAGCTTCTTCTGTGACCAAATTTTTTAAAGATTGGTAATTTGTAATTATCTACAAGTGGTGACCATAGATATTTAAATGCATACGCAAATCCTGCCCAGCTGAATAATGTTACAGTGCTTCTACTTATTCCTGCTTTAACAAGCCAAACTGAAAGGGTTGAAAAAACCAGTAATATTGGAAGCCCAGATGAAAATCCTAAACAAATCATCTTTAAAGGTTTTTTTTCAAAAAAAATATTAATATTTTTCATAATTTAATTTCTCCAGAATGAGGGTAAAAATAAAACCAATATTGCAAATAATTCTAGTCTTCCTAAAATCATTCCTAAACACAATATCCATTTTGATATGTTTGGTATTGAGGAAAAATCCCCATTGGGACCTATAGTTGACCCTAAACCTGGTCCAACATTGGATATTGATGTAGCTGCTCCAGAAATTGAAGTCACAAAATCTAGTCCAGTTAAAGATAGCATAACAGCCAGAAGAAAAAATATAATTAGATACAAATAAATAAAAGAAATTATTGATGAAATAAATTTATTATCGATTGGGTTTTGATCATACTTAAGAATAAAAATTCCTTTTGGATAAATAATTTTCTTTAAATTATTAATCACAAAAGAGTATAAAATTTGGATTCTAAATATTTTAACACCACATGTTGTCGAACCTGCGCAACCACCTATAAACATTAATATTAAGAATAATACGAGTGAAAAACTTCCCCAACTATCGAATTGAGCATTTACATAACCTGTACCAGTTAATATTGAAATTACATTGAATAAAACGGCAATAAAATCAAATTTAATTGACCCATTAAAATTTAGATAAATCGATAAAATTACTATTGAAAAAAAGATTATTTTTAAAAAAGATTTGATTTGTATATCTCTGAAAAAAATTTCTCTATCTCCATTTAAAAATTTTATATAGGAAATAAAAGGAATACTCCCTAATAATATGAAAATTATTGCTGAACTTTCGATAAATCTACTATTAAAGAAACCTAAAGACTCATTGTAGTTCGAAAATCCTCCGGTAGCTATTGTAGTCATAGAGTGAGTTATACTATCAAAGAAATTCATCCCAAAGATTTTGTAAGACGTTGCGCAAAATATTGTTAGTGTTGTGTAAACAAGTATTAATCTTAATGCTATTTCTTTTGATTTAGGTAGAATTTTTTCAGATGAGTCATTATTTGAAATTTTAAAAAGTTGCATACCACCAACATTCATAATTGGCATCAATGTGATTGCCATTACAATGATACCAATGCCACCCAACCACTGAAGTAACGCTCTCCATAACAAAATACCTCTTGGCATATCCTCAAGGTTAGAAATAATAGTAGAGCCTGTAGTGGTAATACCAGACATGCTCTCAAAAAATGCATTTGTAAATGAAAAATTAATACTTGAGAACAAAAATGGAAGTGAACCAAATATAGCAATACTTAACCAAGATAAAGCAGTTAATAAAAAGGCCTGCTGAAGATTTAATTTTTTATTGTGATCTAGGTTTGATAGAAAAAATAAAGTTCCAAAAATAATTGTTACTATTGAGGCACCAAAAAACGAAGAATCAATTTCATTATATAAAAATTGTACACCAACTGGAATGAACATAAAAATTCCGAGTATTATTTGCAGAATTCCAAGTGTGAAAAAAACAGTTTTATAATTAGACATTTTGAAAGAACATTATTTTATGGTAAATAAATTTCAACTCTATAAGAATTAAGTTGTTCGTAATTTAGAGAATTTATTAAGTTTATTAATGATAAAAAAAGAAAATTTAGACAAAACAAGTGCATGGCCTTTTGTTGAGGCAAAAAAAATACTGCGGGAAAGAAAGTCCATAATCGAAAAAAAGGGTAAAATTACTTTGCAAACAGGTTATGGCCCTAGTGGACTTCCCCATATAGGAACTTTTGGTGAAGTTGCTAGAACCTCAATGATTGTCAACGCCTTGAAACATCTTACCGATCTTCCTACTGAAATTATTACTTTTTCAGATGATATGGATGGACTTAGAAAAGTTCCAGACAATGTACCAAATAAAGACTTGCTTGAAGAAAACTTACATAAACCGCTAACTAAAGTTCCAGACCCATTTAAAAAGTTTGATAGCTTTGGAGAGCATAATAATCAAATGCTTAAAAATTTTTTAGATAATTTTAATTTTAAATATAGTTTTAAAAGTTCAACAAAACTCTACAGGTCAGGTTTTTTTAATTCATCACTTCAAGAAATTTTAAAAAATTATGATGGAATTATGAATATTATATTACCAACCTTGGGAAAAGAGCGTCAGAAAACATATTGTCCTTTTTTACCTATTTGTCCTGATACAGGTCATGTTTTAGAAATTCCGATGAAAGAAATAAATAAAGAAAAATTGATAATAATTTTTGATAATAATGGGAAAGATTTAGAGATGAGTATTCTAGATGGTAATTGCAAGCTTCAATGGAAAGTAGATTGGGCCATGAGATGGTATGCTTTAGATGTAGATTTTGAGATGTATGGGAAAGATCTTATTGAGAGCGCAATTTTATCCTCAAAAATAATAAAACTAATAGGAAAAACAAACCCATCTGGATTCGCTTATGAATTATTTTTGGATGAAAAAGGGGAGAAAATTTCTAAATCAAAGGGAAATGGAATTACGATTGATCAATGGCTAAAATATGCTTCACCAGAAAGTCTTTCCTTATACATGTATCAAAATCCTAAAAGAGCTAAAAAACTTTATAAAGAAATTGTTTCAAAAACTGTTGATGAATATCTAGAATTATTGGATAAGGCGAAAAATCAAGATGATTTCAAGTTGTTAATGAATCCTGTATGGCATGTACATGATAGTAAAGTTCCTGAAGAAAAAATGATAATGTCCTTTTCAATGCTTTTAAATCTTGTTGAAACAAGTAATGCTGACAGTAAAGAGCTTCTATGGAAATTTGTAAAGAAATATAAAAAAGATATTGAGGAAAAAGATTATCCAATTTTTAATGATTTAGTAGGATATGCAATTAAATATTTTAACGATGTAATAAAAAAACAAAAAAAATATAAAATACCCAATAATGATGAAAAAATTGCACTTAAGGCTTTAGTTAGTACATTAGATAATTGTAATGATGAAATGTCACCAGAGGATATCCAAACATTAATTTATTCAACTGGCAAAGAAAATGGATACTCAAAAAATTTAAGAGATTGGTTTAAATTAATTTATGAGGTTGTTTTCGGTGACCAAAATGGACCACGAATGGGATTTTTTATAAGTTTTTTTGGTGTCCAAGAAACAAAAGATCTTATACAAAAAAGAGTAAAATGATGTTTTCAAATTTAAGATCTTTGATTTTTAAATTAGATCCAGAGACAGCCCATAATTTGGCAATAAAATCACTAAAATTTAATTTTATTCCAAATATTTTAGATCGTGAAAAAAATAATCCCTTGTTTGAAACAAAATTATTTAATAAAAAATTAGAAAATCCTATAGGTATGGCAGCAGGTTTTGATAAAAATGCTGAAGTATATAATTCATTATTTAAATTGGGGTTCGGATTTGTAGAGGTAGGCACTATAACTCCTTTAAAGCAATACGGAAATCCTAAACCAAGAGTATTTAGATTAGAAGAGGATGAGGCATTAATAAATAGACTTGGCTTTAATAACTCTGGTGCAGAAAATATAGTTCATAGAATTAAATCTAATAAACAAATTGGTTTACTAGGTATAAATATTGGACCAAATAAAGATTCTGAAAATAGACTTGAGGACTATTTAAAGTGTCTTAAAACTTTCCATAATGTTGCTGATTATATTACTATAAATATTTCTTCCCCAAATACTGAGGATTTACGAAATTTTCACGATCAGTCAAAATTAAATCAATTGTTAAAAGAAATAGAGAATGAAAAGAAAGAATTAAATTCAACAGTTCCATTAGCAGTAAAAGTTTCTCCTGATATAGAAGATAAAGAAATTAATAACATTTCAGAGGTATTATTAAATAATAACATTGAGGTTGTGATTATTTCAAATACTTCAGACTCAGCTAGGGATAGTTTAAATAATATACAAAAGCATCAAAAAGGGGGTCTTTCTGGAAAACCAATTGAGGAAAAATCTACTAATTTAATTCATAAATTTTACAAAATTCTCAATGGAAGAATTAAAATTATAGGTGTTGGCGGAGTTGATTCAGGAAAAAGCGCTTATGAAAAATTTTTAGCGGG